>JBDHRL010000125.1:0-7144 GCA_039807535.1 Rhodocyclaceae bacterium | reverse complement strand
AATGTCCATGAATTTGGGGGACATTCCAGGCGAATTTCCCGGACTGGCAACCTTTATCTTCGAATGAACCCCGATCTCCTCCCCCCACCCAACACCCCCTTCGGCCATCCCCTGCGCGGCCTCTGGTCGCTCGACCCCGGCATCCGCTTCCTCAACCACGGTTCCTTCGGCGCCGCGCCGCGGCATGTGCTCGCGGCGTAGGCGCGCTGGCGCGAGGCGATGGAGCGCGAGCCGGTGCGCTTCATGGTGGATGATCTGCCGGGGGCGCTGATGGCGGCGCTGGAGTTCATCGAGGCATTGGGTGTCGACTGCTACCAGTCGGAGCTGGTCGGGCAGGCGCGCGCGGCGGCGGACATCGTCGCCGATGCCTGGCGCGTGGCGCCGGGCGCGCCGCTCGGCATGTACGCGGCGATGGTGACGCTGCCGCTGCCGGTGGAGGAAGCCGGCACCGAGGAGGCGGCGCGGCGCTGGCGCAAGCGGCTGCTCGACGAACACCGCATCGAGGTGCCGCTGTTCCCGGTGAACGACCGCCTCTGGCTGCGCTTCTCGGCGCAGGTGTACAACGAACTGTCAGACCACGAGGCGCTGGCTCGGGTGTTCGGGTAGGTGAACGTATGCCGGTTATAACCGGCATTATTCTTGACATAAGCCGGTAATAGACTGCACAATAAGCTCATATAGGCAGGTTATAGCCTGCTCAAGGAGCGTCTGATGATTGATTCCAATAAAAAACTCAAGCGAATGCAGCTTTCCGATGCGTTGCAGGCTTACCCAAGCCCGGAAGCGGCCATGCCGCCGCGGGGTGGATGGGTGCGTGCGATCCGGGAAGCGTTGGGCATGACGCAAGCGCAACTGGGTGCGCGCGCCGGCATCAGCCGGCAGTCGGTGCAGGATTTCGAGCGGGCCGAGGCCGATCGCCGCATCACGCTGGACAGCCTGGATCGCCTGGCGCGGGCGATGGGTTGTCGCGTGGCCTATGCGCTGGTGCCGGAGGGCGGCACGCTCGACGATCTGCGCGAGCGCCGCGCCGACGCGCTCGCCGAGGCCTTGCTGCAGCCGACCGACCATTCCATGAAGCTGGAGGCGCAAGGCGTGTCGGCCAAGGAACGCGAGCGCCAGCGCAAGCTGCTGGCCGAGTCACTGCTGAGGGGCAGCGCGCGCAAGCTATGGCAATGAACCTCGACTATCCGCCCGGCGCCACGCCGCTCGATCCCGACGAGGCGGCCGGGCTGATCCCCTCGCATATCGCCAACCACGGCCAGTTGAACGAGTGGGAGATGGTGAACATCATCGAGGGGGAGCGTTGGGCTTTCGGGCGGCGGCACAAGAATCTGCTCGGCAATGAGTTCGTCTGCGCCCTGCACAAGCGCATGTTCGGCAAGACTTGGCGCTGGGCGGGAAAATTCCGCACCACCGAGAAGAACATCGGCGTGGACCCGCTGCGCATCCAGCCGGCACTGCATGATCTATGCGAAGACGTGAAGACGCAGCTTGAATGCAAGAGCTATCCACTCGACGAAATCGCGGCGCGATTCAGCCACCGGCTGGTGGCGATCCATCCCTTCGCGAACGGAAACGGCCGGTTGTCGCGGACTATGGCGGATTTGTTGCTTGCGCAGCACGGCGCGCCGCGTTTCACCTGGGGCGCGGGGAACCTGGTTGCCGACGGTGAAGTGCGGCAGCGCTATCTCGCTGCCCTTCGCGCGGCGGATGCGAAGGACTATGGCCCGCTGTTGGCGTTCGTGCGTTCGTGATTGATCTTCACTTGAGGAGTTCCGGATGAAACCAGCCCTGATCGGCGCACCATTGATCCTTACCGCCCTGTTCCAGTCGGCACCCGCCGCCGCGCAGGACATGGCCGCCATGCAGAAGTGGGCCAAGGTCGAGATCGTGCACTACGAGGTGGTGGGGGAATTCACCCAGAAGCATGTGCAGATTCCGCCCACGGATGCGGATCTGTACGCGGACGTGGTCGAGCGCGTGACGCTGTCCTTCGACTGGAACAAGAAGAAGGGCGTGATCGTGGGCACGCCGACCATCAGGAACGATGCGGCCAAGGTGTCCAACCTGATGGGCATGGACAAGAAGTGCCCGACCGGAAAGCTGAACGGCCCCTACGAGCACTTCGACGTGGTGGAGATCCGGCAAGCCAGGCCCAAGGAGGCGCTGGAACTGGTCGGCAAGCGCATCCACCCCGACACGATGGTGGCGGACTCCTGCGGCAGCAAGCTGCGCCTGTTCAAGGGCGCGACCGTGGCGGCCAAGGAATACATCGCCCCGCCCGATCCGCAGGCGCTGGCCATGGCAAGCATGCTGCCCAAGGACGGCAATATCACGGTGACGCCGGACGGCAAGTCGATCGTGATGAAGGCGCTCAACAACAACTGGGTGTGGACCTACACGCCGACGGCGAAGTAGGTCGGCTGGCGGGCTGCGGGGTGCTGGCGCGGGTGTTCGGGTAGGGTTTCTCAGGCGGCCAGCTTTGCGCTGGCCAGGCGGTTCAGGCTGACGCCTTGCTCGGCGGCCTGGATGGCGAGGGAGCGGTGAACCTCGGGCGGAATGCGCACGCGGAATTCGCCACTGTAGTGTTTCTCCGCCAGGGGCACCGGAGCGGTCTCGCCCGAGGACTGCATGCCGACTACAGCCTCGGCCACGACCTGGCGGATGCCCTTCAGGGCGGCTTCCGGCGTTTTCGCCAGCCACGACAGCGACGGGAATTCGGCGCACAGACCGACATGTTCGCCATCCTCAGCGGACCAGGTGACACGGTAGGTGTAGTGATCAACGCTCATTGCGCATGCCCTCCAACTTGTCGATTGCCAGGAGCACCTGCCTGACCTGGTACGCCTTGGCCTTGCCTTTCTGATCCTGGATGTTGATCCGGGGATCGCCGGCCCAGGGCGTCTTGAAGATCGCGTGGCTGGTGTCCGACTGCCGCGGCTTCCCGAAATACGCCTCGCACACTTTCTTGAGGTCGTTGAACCGGACATTGGCCGGTTCGCGATGCATCTGGTCGAGGATTTTCGCGGCAGAAGTCATTGGAATGGTACCAATAGTGACACCACATCACAAGCTTGCCACCATTGTCCCGCGGCTGCCGGCTCACCAGCTGAGCCTATGGAAATCGATAGGCGGCGCGATGTCCGCCGTGACTGACTTTAAGAAAGCCCTTCAGCCCTGCTGCTGCGGGTTCTTCGGCTGCCAGAGGGCGAGGGTGGCGCCGGTCGGGTCGGTGAACACGCTCATCCAGCCGAAGTCGCCGACTTCCGTGACGTCGAGGCAGATCGTGGCGCCGAGCTGGCGCGCCTTCTCGGTCATGGCGCGGATATCGTCCACCCCGACGTAGGCCACCCAGCTCGGCGGGGCGTTGGGATCCGGGCTGGCGACCATGCCGCCGCCGGTGCCGCCGCCGACGTCGATCATGGTGTAGCTGCCGCCCTGCATGGGCAGGTCCTGCAGCTTCCAGTCGAACAGCCGCGCGTAGAACTCCTTCGCCTTCGGCAGGTCGCGGGTCTGCAGTTCGACGTGTACGAATGGATTCGGCATGGCGGTGGCTCCTTTCGGGGATCGAGACGAAGAAGAGGCGCTAACGCGGGTGTTCGGGTCGGGGACCGATCAGGAGCTGCGCCGTTTGTCGCCGCGGCCTTTGGTGCCGACGTCTGGGCGAGCCGGTTTCTCGGCCAGGCGGCCGGTGACGTATTTGTGCAGGACGCTGGCAATCAAGGTCTGGTAGGGGATGCCTTCTTCCATTGCCTTGACCTGGATGTCGTTGAGGTCGATCGACGACAGGCGGATGTTGACGCGGCGGTCCTTGATGGCGGTGGCTCGCGCGGTGGCCTTCAGCCGCGCCAGCTCGGCCTTGGTGGCAACCGACTTCAGCTTGCCTTTCTCGAAGGCTTCGAGCACTTGCGCTTCGTAGGCATCAATCTTCGACATCGCGTTCACCTTGTTTCAAATAGTCCCGCGTTGCCTTGCGGCTCGGGATGACGGTTTTCAGGAAGAAGTGGTCGTCTTCTTCAACATACGGCACCAGGTAACAATAGCCGTCGCAGGCGACCACCAGCACCCGCTGCCGTGGATACCTGGACTGGTTCGGATGGGCCAGGATATCGAGCAGGCCGCCGGACTCGATGGCGACGACGATGCTCTCGAAGGACACCCCGCGCTCGGCCTTGAGCATCTCGTTCTTCTCGGGGTTCCAGCGGAACGGCTTCATGCACGCATGTTACGCTCATGTGTGCCTTTTGTCACCACACCAAAGTTGCTGAACAAAATGCGCTTTTGTTTAGCAACCGGCAAACCCGAATTGCCGTGTTGCAGGGACTGACTTTTGGAAGGCGCCCGCGGCCGGGCGGCCGCGGGCGGGTGGGGCGGGAGTTAGGCGAGGCTCAGGCGAACAGCCAGGGCTGCGCGGCCTTGTGCTTCGCTTCGAAGGCCTTGATCTCGCCGGCGTGCTGCAGGGTGAGGCCGATCTCGTCGAGGCCGTTGAGCAGGCAGTGCTTGCGGTGCGGCGTGATGTCGAACCGGAACCACTCGCCGGCCGGGTTGCGCACGGTCTGCGTTTCGAGGTCGACGCGCAGCCGGTAGCCCTTCTGCGCAGCGCACTCGCGGAAGAGCTGGTCGACGATCGCGCCTGAGGCGACGATCGGCAGGATGCCGTTCTTGTAGCAGTTGCCGAAGAAGATGTCGGCGAAGGACGGCGCGATGACGACGCGGAAGCCGTAGTCCTCGATGGCCCAGGGCGCATGCTCGCGGCTGGAGCCGCAGCCGAAGTTGTCGCGGGCGAGCAGCACTTGCGCGCCCTTGTAGCGCGGCTGGTTGAGGACGAAGTCCTTCTTCAGCGGGCGCTTGCTGCAGTCCATGTCGGGCTCGCCGATGTCGGCGTAGCGCCATTCGTCGAAGAGGTAGGGGCCGAAGCCCGAGCGCTTGATCGATTTCAGGAACTGCTTCGGGATGATGGCGTCGGTGTCGACGTTGGCGCGGTCGAGCGGGCAGACCAGGCCGTCGATGGATTTGAAGGGTTTCATGGCGGTTTCCTTATTGCTTGCGGATGTCGGCGCGAATGTCGACAAAATGCCCGGCGATGGCGGCGGCGGCGGCCATCTCGGGGCTGACGAGATGGGTGCGCCCGCCGGCGCCCTGGCGCCCTTCGAAGTTGCGGTTGGACGTGGAGGCGCAGCGCTCGCCCGGTTCAAGGCGGTCGGCATTCATGGCCAGGCACATCGAGCAGCCCGGCTCGCGCCACTCGAAGCCGGCGTCGGTGAAGATCTTGTCGAGGCCCTCGGCCTCGGCCTGGCGCTTGACCTGGCCGGAGCCCGGCACCACCAGCACCCGCTTCACGCTCGCCGCCTTCTTCCTGCCCTTGGCGTACTTCGCGGCGGCGCGCAGGTCCTCGATGCGCGAGTTGGTGCACGAGCCGATGAAGACCTTGTCGATCTTGATGTCCTGGATCGGCGTGTCGGCCTTGAGGCCCATGTACTGCAGGGCGCGCTCGATGCCGGCGCGCTTCTGCGCATTGCTTTCCTTCGCCGGATTGGGCACGCGGCCGCCGACCGGCAGCACCTGCTCGGGCGAGGTGCCCCAGGTGACCTGCGGCTCGATCTTGGCGGCGTCGAGCTCGACCACGGCGTCGAATTTCGCGCCGGCGTCGGACTGCAGCGTGCGCCAGTAGGCGACGGCCTTCTCCCAGTTGTCAGCCTTCGGCGCGAACTGGCGGCCCTTGAGGTAGGCGAAGGTCTTCTCGTCGGGGGCGACGAGGCCGGCGCGGGCGCCGCCCTCGATGGCCATGTTGCAAAGGGTCATGCGGCCTTCCATGCTGAGGTCGCGGATGGCGCTGCCGCCGAACTCGACGGCGTAGCCGGTGCCGCCGGCGGTGCCGATCTTGCCGATGATCGCCAGCGCGATGTCCTTCGCCGTGACGCCGGGACTGACTTTTCCGTCGACCTTGATGAGCATGCGCTTCGAGCGCTTGGCGACCAGGGTCTGCGTGGCGAGCACGTGCTCGACTTCGGACGTGCCGATGCCGAAGGCCAGCGCGCCGAAGGCGCCGTGGGTGGAGGTGTGGCTGTCGCCGCACACCACGGTCATGCCGGGCAGCGTCGTGCCGTTCTCCGGGCCGATGACGTGGATGATGCCCTGGTTGGCGTGCTTGAAGGGGAAGTACACCAGCGCGCCGAAGTCGCGGATGTTGGCGTCGAGCGTCTCCACCTGCAGGCGCGAGATCGGGTCCTTGATGCCCTCGTCCCAGTGGTCGGTCGGCGTGTTGTGGTCGGGGTTGGCGACCACGCTCTCCTTGCGCCACGCCTTGCGGCCGGCCAGGCGCAGGCCCTCGAAGGCCTGCGGGCTGGTCACCTCGTGCATGAGGTGGCGGTCGATGTAGAGCAGGCATGTGCCGTCGGATTCCTCGCGGACGACGTGCGATTCCCAGAGTTTGTCGTAAAGCGTCTTGCCGGCCATGATGGTTCCTTTTATTGCAGGCGTTACCTGGAAGTGATGTTCGTCATTCCCGCGGAAGCGGGAATCCATGGGTCCCCGCTTCCGCGGGGACGACGGGAGCGGGTGTACGCCGCTCTTGCTCGCGCACCAGCTTGTACTCGATGGAATCCACCAGGGCGTGCCAGGAGGCGTCGATGATGTCGGTAGACACGCCGATGGTGGTCCAGTTCTCGCGGTGGTCGGTCGATTCGATGAGCACGCGCACCCTGGCGGCCGAGGCCTGGTCGGAATCGAGCACGCGCACCTTGTAGTCGGTGAGGCGGATCTCGCCGATGGCCGGGTAGAAGCGCTCGAGCGCCTTGCGCACGGCCTTGTCGAGGGCGTTCACCGGGCCGTCGCCCTCGGCGGCGGTGATCTCGGTCTCGGCTCCGACGCGGATCTTGATCATCGCCGAGGAGTTCATGTTGTTCACCGAGGGCTCGTTCACCATCACCTTGAACTCGACCAGCTCGAAGAAGGGCGTGTATTTGCCGAGCATCTTGTGCACCACCAGCTCGAACGACTGCTCGGCGGCCTCGAAGTGGTAGCCCTCGTGCTCGAGCTGCTTGAGGCGGTCGATGATCTTCTTGGTTTCGGGCGAGTCCTTGCCGATCTTCGGATCGACGGCCCGGATGCGGGCGAGCAGCGTGCTGCGGCCGGCGACTTCCGA
>JBDHRL010000124.1:0-7178 GCA_039807535.1 Rhodocyclaceae bacterium | reverse complement strand
GCCGCCGGCCTGGTGGTGAGCCGGGTGGCCACCGACGAGGACATCGGCCAGCAGTTCGTCGGCCAGGTCTTCGCCAATCCGCAGGTGATGATCCTCACCGCGTCGATCCTCGGCATCCTCGGCCTCATCCCCGGCATGCCGCACTTCGCCTTCCTGCTCTTCTCCGCCGCCGTCGGCGGACTGGCGTACTGGATGGTGCGCCGGGAAGCCCTGCCGGCGGAGGAAAAGCCCGCCGCCCCGGCCGCCGCCGCACCGCCGGAGGCGCAGGAGGCGAGCTGGGCCGACGTCGCGCCGGTGGACGTGCTCGGCCTCGAAGTCGGCTACCGCCTGATCCCGCTGGTGGACCGCGGCCAGGATGGCGAGCTGCTCAAACGCATCCGCGGCCTGCGCAAGAAGTTCGCCCAGGAGGTCGGCTTCCTTTCGGCGCCGGTGCACATCCGTGACAACCTCGAATTGAAGCCGAACGGCTACCGCATCGCCCTGAAGGGCGTCGAGGTCGGATCGGGCGAGGCCTGGCCGGGCATGTTCCTCGCCATCAACCCGGGCCGCGTCGCCGGCGCCCTGCCGGGCGTGCAGACCAAGGATCCGGCCTTCGGCCTGCCGGCGGTGTGGGTGGACGCGAACCAGCGCGATCAGGCGCACGCCCTCGGCTATACGGTGGTCGACGCCAGCACGGTGGTCGCCACCCACCTCAACCACGTCATCCTCAACCATGCCGCCGAGCTGCTCGGCCGGCAGGAGGCGCAGGCGCTGCTCGACCACATCGCCAAGGACGCGCCGAAGGCCATCGAGGATCTGGTGCCGAAGCAGGTCCCGCTGGCCGTCTTCCAGCGCGTGCTGCAGAACCTGCTGGAAGAGGGCGTCACCCTGCGCGACATGCGCAGCATCATCGAGACCGTCGCCGAGCACGCGCCGCGCACGCAGGACCCGGCCGAGCTCACCGCGCACGTCCGCGTCGCGCTGGGCCGCTCCATCGTGCAGCAGCTCTATCCGGGCAACGCCGACCTGTCGGTGATGGCGCTCGACCCGTCGCTGGAGCGCGTGCTGCTGCAGGCGGTGCAGACCGTCGGCCCCGACGGCAGCGGCATCGAACCGGGACTGGCCGACACGCTGCTCAAGCAGACCGCCGCCGCCGCCCAGCGCCAGGAAGAGGTCGGCCTGCCCGCCGTGCTGCTCGTGCCGGGCCAGTTGCGCTGGCTGCTCTCGCGCTTCCTGCGCCGCGCCGTGCCGCAGCTCAAGGTCATCGCGAACGCCGAAGTGCCGGATTCGCGCACCATCAGGGTCACAGCCATCATCGGCAGCAAGTGAGTGGGAGAAGAGCATGAACATCAAGCGCTATTTCGGAAAGACCGCGCGCGAGGCCCTGCGCCAGGTGAAGGATGAGCTCGGCGGCGACGCCATCGTGCTGTCGAACCGCGGCGTGGACGGCGGCGTCGAGATCACCGCCGTGGCGGCCGACGAGATTCCCGAGGAACCGGCTGCGCCGTTCGCCTCGGCGCCGCGCATCGAGCGCGACGAGGACTTCACCGTCAGTCTCTCCGGCGGCACGCGCAAGGCGGCGCCCGCCCGCGCGCCGGCGCCGGAAAGGAAGGTCGTGCACGAATGGCAGCCGGGCGCGGCCAGGCCGGCAGCGGCCCCGCAGCCGGAGCCCCGTAAAAGTCAGTCCGCGCAGCACGGCGCCGCGGCGCCCGCCGGCTACGGGCACCGCACAAGTCAATCGCCGGGCCGTCCCAAGACTGACTCGGCCCCTTCGGGGGGCGGATCGAGCGATTCTCTCGATCCGGGGGCGCAACTTTTCCGCGAACTGGCCGGCATCAAGGGCCTCATCGAGCAGCAGCTCGCCGGCTTCGCCTGGAGCGGCCTCGGCCACGAGGCGCCGGCGAAGACCCTGCTGCTCACCGATCTGCTCGATGCCGGCTTCTCGGCGCAGCTTTCGCGGCGGCTGATCGGCAGCCTGCCGGCCGGCGCCACGCGCGAGGCGGGGCGCGACTGGCTGAAGGGCGTGCTCAACCGCAATCTGCGCACGGCCGGCGCGGACGACGAGATCATCGACGCCGGCGGCGCCTACGCCCTGGTCGGTCCGACCGGGGTGGGCAAGACCACCACCACGGCGAAGCTCGCGGCGCGCTGCGTCGTGCGCCACGGCGCCGAGAGCGTGGCGCTGCTCACCACCGACGGCTACCGCATCGGCGCGCACGAGCAGCTGCGCATCTATGGCCGCATCCTCGGCGTGCAGGTGCATGCCGTGCGCGACGCCGCCGACCTGCGCCGCACCCTGGCCGACCTCGCCGGCAAGCACATGGTGCTGATCGACACCATCGGCATGAGCCAGCGCGACCGCATGGTGGCCGAGCAGGCGGCCCTGCTCGACGGCGCCGGCGACGTGCGCCGCCTGCTGCTGCTGAGTGCCACCAGCCGCGGCGACACGCTGGACGACGTCGTGCGCGCCTACGGGAGCGAGGCGGGCGCGGGCGAGCTGACCGGCGCCATCCTCACCAAGGTGGACGAGGCGGTGAGCCTTGCGCCGGCGCTTGACGTGCTGATCCGCCACCGGCTGGAGCTGTTCTATGTCGCCAACGGCCAGCGCGTGCCGGAGGACCTGCACCTGCCCAACCGCGCCTACCTGCTGCACCGTGCCCTGAAGGGCGTGCCGGACTATTCGCCGCATCGTCTCGTCGGCGACGAGGCCGGACTGCTGCTGGCGGCAGGCAGCGCGCGCGCCGGGGGATCGTCGGGAACGCTGCATGCTTAGCGTGATCGGGGACCAGGCGGCGGGGCTGCGCAAGCTCTTCGCCGGCGCGCGCGGCCCGGCGAGCGTGGCCTTCACCGGACCGGCCGGACGCGCCGCGCTGGTGGCCGCGCTGGCGCGCGCGCTGGCCGCGGCCGGCAAGGAAGTCCTCGTCATCGACGAGCGTGCCGGCGCCGACAGCGTCGCCGCCGCCTTCGGCCTGCGTTCGCGCTTCGACCTGCTGCAGGCGGTCAACCGCGACGTGCCGACGGCCCAGGTGCTGCTGCGGCCGGAGCCGTCGATCCGCCTGCTGCCGGCGGCGCGTGCGGCGCGCCGGCAGGGGCGGCTCGACGCCATGGAGCGACGGGCGCTCGCCGAGTGGCTGCGCCGCCTGCAGAAGGACGTCGACTTCGTGCTGGTGGACACGGCCTGGCGCGGCGACGGCGATTTCTCGCCGCTGCTGCCGCAGCCGCAGCGCATCGTCGTCGCGGCCGCGCCGGACGGCGCCGCCGTCACGGAAGCCTATGCGCGGATGAAGCGCCTGGCGCAATCGCGCGACTGCCGGCGCTTCGGCGTCGCCATCCTGCCAGCGGACGGCGCGGCGCAGGCGCACGCCGCTTTCGCCAACCTGCGCGAAGTGGCGGGCCGCCATCTCGGCGCCGAACTCGATCTGGTCGGCGGAACGGCGCCGTACGAGGGGACGGACGGCATCGGCGAGGCGCTGGCGCAAGCATTGCTCGATTTCCCGCGCACGATGGTGCCGAAGGGAAGTCCTGCGGCGAGGCCGTTCCCCGAGGGCGCGAAGGCGGCGCATCCGGTGGTATAGTGGAAGCCCATTCCGGCTCACATGCCAGGCACCAAGGGACAAGGCGGATGTATACCGCGAGCGGCAACCTGGACAGGGACCAACTCATCATGCAGTACGCACCGCTGGTCAAGCGGCTCGCGTACCATCTCTTGGCCAGGCTGCCCGCCAGCGTGCAGGCCGAGGACATCATCCAGAACGGCATGCTCGGCCTGATCGACGCCGTCGGCCGCTTCGAGGAGGGCCTTGGCGCGCAATTCGAGACCTATGCCGTGCAGCGCATCCGCGGCGCCATGCTCGACGGCCTGCGCGAAAACGACTGGCTGCCGCGCAGCCTGCGGCGCGACATGCGGCGCATCGAGACGGCGGTGAGCCAGCTCGAGCAGCGCTACGGCCGCCAGCCGACCGAAGGCGAACTTGCCAAGGCGCTCGACATGGCGCTCGGCGATTACCAGAAGATGCTGCAGGATGCGCGCGGCTACCAGCTGGTGCATCTGGAAGACTTCGGCGGCGACGATGACGACGACTACCTCGACCGCCATCTGCCCAGCAGCGAGGCCGATCCGCTCGCCGCGCTGCTCGACAAGAACATGCGCGACGTGCTGGTCCGCGCCATCGAGGACCTGCCCGAGCGCGAAAAGACAGTGATGGGCCTGTATTACGAAGAGGAGCTCAATCTGCGCGAGATCGGCGAAGTCCTCGGCGTGTCCGAGTCGCGCATCTGCCAGTTGCACAGCCAGGCCATCACCCGCCTGCGTTCGCGGCTGCTCAGGAAATGACGGCCTGCACGCCGGCGCAGGACTGAGGCCATGGATGTCGTCAGCCTTCTCGGCCTGCTCCTCGGCCTCGCCGCCATCATCGGCGGCCAGTGGCTCGAGGGCGGCCACGTTTCCTCACTGGTCCAGCCGACGGCCTTCGTCATCGTCATGGGCGGCACCTTCGGCGCCGTCATGCTGCAAAGCCCCTTCGCCACCTTCATGCAGGGCATGGCCATGGCGAAATGGGTTTTCGCGCCGCCGGTCCTCGGGCAGCGGGAACTCATCGACCGCATCGCGGACTGGAGCCATGCGGCGCGCAAGGAAGGATTGCTGGCCCTCGAAGGCCATCTCGTCGAACTCGGCGATCCGTTCCTGCGCAAGGGCCTGCAACTGCTGGTCGACGGCGCGGAGCCGGAGCGCGTGCGCGAGGTGCTCGAAGTCGATATCTCGGTGCAGCAGGACAAGATGAAGCTGGCGGCCAGGGTGTGGGAGTCCGCCGGCGGCTACGCCCCGACCATCGGCATCCTCGGCGCGGTGATGGGCCTCATCCACGTCATGGAGAACCTCTCCGACCCCTCCCGGCTGGGCGCCGGCATCGCCGTGGCCTTCGTCGCCACCATCTACGGCGTCGGTTCGGCCAACCTGGTCTTCCTGCCCATCGCCAAGAAGCTGCTGGCCCACGTCGCCCACATCACCCTGACGCGCGAAATGTACGTCGATGGCCTCATCGGCATCGCCAATGGCGACAACCCGCGCATCATCGAGAGCCGGCTGCAGGGCTATATCGTGTAAAAGTCAGCCCTCGCCGGACGGCGAGGCATTCCCGGTCAAGCGTTTTTGAGCCTTGCGAATGCAGCCGCTCTGGCATGCAGTGAAATCGCGAAATTACGGATGTTCAGCTCAGCGTTCGGCTGATCGTAGATGCCGCGAATCCCCGTCCTGGCATTGGACGTGAAGAAACAGGCAGCGTCGTAGAGCAATTCCCGCACCAGGCGCTCGCAGACCAGCTCGTAGCGCTTGGCGTAGCTCAGTTCCTGAAACGCCTCGTCCACGCCGAACGGTTTCAAGCAGATGTGCTGGGTGGGCCGAACGGACTTCTCATCTTCTTCCAGCATGAAGAGATAGCCGAGCCAGGGTTTCTGCGATGGCTTGAAGACGCCTTTCTTGTAGGCCGTCCAGAAATCGGTTGCGTTGCCGAGGGCTTCCTCGACACGGTTGTTGAAGTTGTTGCCGAAACTGCCGACCTGCGATTTCACTTCGACCGCGCCGACAAGGTCGGAGCCGGACACGATAACAAGGTCCCATTCCTTGGTCGGGCGGAAAAAGCCCGGCAGGGTGCGCTGGGTTTTCTGCGTGGTGAAGATCGTTGCATCCGGAAGCCCGGCATCGCTGACGATGTCGGCGATCAGGTGTACGAAGCCGTCTGCGTGTTTGCCACCCGTGACGGCGCTGCGGTTGCCCGCATCCTTCCGTCCGGATACTGCTCCCTGTCGCTTCTTCTGGTGGGTGCGCGTCTTCCAGAAGTGCTTGACTGCCTTGCCGAGTTCGGTTTCGACGTCGATCAAATCACACCCCGTGCAGCCGTACCGCGTGGCCGGAGAAGAGCTTCGGGATGTCCCGCTCGATGCGCTTGGCGGCCATCTCGAAGTAATGCGGGTCGACTTCCACGCCGATGCTGTTACGGCCCCACTTGGCGGCGGCAACATTTGTCGTTGCCGTTCCCATGAAGGGGTCGAGCACGGTGTCGCCGACAAAACTGAACATCCTGACGAGGCGCTCAGCCAGTTCCAGCGGGTAGGGGGCGGGGTGGTGCTTGGTGGAAGCGCCTGTTACGCCCGCCCATATCTGCTGGAACCAGACTTTGTGACGTTCGGCGGGAATGACGCTCAGAATCCTTGTTGCCAGGGAGGGGCTGCGATAGCCGCCCGGCTTGCGTTCCATCAGGAGGAATTCGATGTCGTTCTTGATGACGCTGTTCGGCTCGTAGGGCTTGCCGAGGAAGCCGCCGCCATTGCCGCTGGCTTCATACGCGGCATTGGCGATTTTGTGCCAGATGATCGGGGCGAGATTGTTGTACCCGATCTGTCGGCAATGCTCCTGAATGGAAGCGTGGAGCGGCATGACCACATGCTCGCCCTTGTTCTTGCGGCGTGACAGGCAGACGTCGCCCACCACACAGACAAGGCGGCCGCCGGGAACCAGCGCGTCGTAGCAGGACTGCCAGACCCTGTCGAGTTCCGCCAGGAAGTGCTCGTAGTCCTCGATGTAGCCCATCTGGCCTTCGCCCGGGTTGTAGTCCTTGAGCGTCCAGTAGGGCGGAGAGGTTACGACCAGGTGAACACTGTTCGGAGCGAGAAAATCGATGGTGCGTGAATCGTGCCGGTGGAGGTCATGCGTGGTCGGAATCCGGGATAGTTGCGCCTCGATTGCCGCTGTGAGCTTCGGATCCTTGGCGATCCGCGGCAGATCGGTCTGGTGGTCCGTGATAGGCCCAATTTCCGGCGGCAACCACTGGGCATGGTCGAGCACCAATTCGGTCTTGTGGGCGGGTTTGTTCATACAAAGATTATCGCAACCTCCCAGCCGATTTTCCATTGATATTTATTGAGGATTGTGTACCCCCCTGACAAACGCCTGTCGTCCCCGCGAAAGCGGGGACCCAGGGGCACACTGAGAGGCGCTCTGGATTCCCGCTTGCGCGGGAATGACGGTTCTGCGTCTGAAGCGGTCAGCTATTTTTCGAAGCTCAATAATCGCAGAACAGAAAGTCATAGTCTTCCTGGGACGGCGTTCAAGTTCCCCATCCCGGCGGCCGTTAAGACAGTCTGGCCCTACCCATCCGGACTGCCATGCGCCGCCGCGCCCACGCCGAAGAGCACGAGAACCA
>JBDHRL010000123.1:0-7213 GCA_039807535.1 Rhodocyclaceae bacterium | reverse complement strand
CCGCGCCGGCACGCCGCTGCTGGAGATCGTCTCCGAGCCGGACATGCGCAGTGCCGAGGAGGCCGTCGCCTACGCCAGGGCGCTGCACGCCCTGGTGCGCTGGATCGACATCTGCGACGGCAACATGCAGGAAGGCTCCTTCCGCTGCGACGCCAACGTCTCGGTGCGGCCGAAGGGTTCCGGCACGCTCGGCACGCGGCGCGAGATCAAGAACCTCAACTCCTTCCGCTTCCTGCAAGCCGCCATCGAGTACGAGGCGCGCTGGCAGATCGAAACGCTGGAGGACGGCGGCCGCATCGAACAGGCCACCGTGCTGTTCGACCCGGCCACCGGCGAGACGCGCGCCATGC
The DNA here is from genome assembly GCA_039807535.1 of Rhodocyclaceae bacterium. Lineage (GTDB taxonomy): Bacteria > Pseudomonadota > Gammaproteobacteria > Burkholderiales > Rhodocyclaceae > Desulfobacillus. Next base: position 6,863 of record JBDHRL010000123.1, on the reverse strand, counting down.
GCTCGAAGGAGGAGGCGCACGACTACCGCTACTTCCCCGACCCCGACCTGCTGCCGCTGGAAATTTCCGCCGCCTGGATCGAGGAGATCAGGGCCGCACTGCCCGAACTTCCCCAAGCCATGCAGGCGCGCTTCGAGCGCGATTTCGGACTTTCCGCCTACGACACCGCCACGCTGACGGCCTCGCGCGAAACGGCTGCCTATTTCGAGCAGGCCGCCACGCAGGGCAACGCCAAGCTGTGCGCCAACTGGATGATGGGTGAACTGGCCGCGCGCCTGAACCGCGAAGAGAAGGACATTGCCGCCGCGCCGGTCGGCCCGGCGCAGCTCGCCGGCCTGGTGGCGCGCGTGGCCGACGGCACCCTGTCGAGCAAGATGGCCAGGGAAGTCTTCGACGCCCTGTGGCAGGGGGAGGGCGCCGATGCCGATGCCATCATCGCCGCCCGCGGCCTGAAGCAGATCTCCGACAGCGGCGCGCTGGAACGGATCCTCGACGAGGTGCTCGCCGCCAATCCGAAGTCGGTGGAGGAATTCCGCGCCGGCAAGGAGAAGGCCTTCAACGCCCTCGTCGGCCAGGCCATGAAGGCCACCCGGGGCAAGGCCAACCCGCAGCAGGTCAACGAACTGCTGAAAAAGAAGCTATTGAGAATCGGATAAATGGCTGACACGCCCCATGCAGGTCTATACACAAGGCTCAATAGGCTCAATAGGCGCCTGAAATGGAGAGGGCAATGAGCAGTTGCGCTACCCAGTAGGTCGTCAGCGTCACGGCGCGCGCGGCGTGAAAGTGCCGGCGGAAACGGTCGATCGCCAGCACCGCATCCGATAACACGAAGAATCCCGCCCCCACGGCGGCGGCCAGGGCCAGGCCGTCGCCCAGCATGTTCCAGCGCCCCGCCGCCTGTCCGGCCATGGCGACGATAACCGCCACATAGGCCGTCACGGGTGCGCGCAGGGCCGGCTTCAGGCCCGGCCAGACGAGCACCAGCACCGTACCGCCGAATGCCGCATAGGGCAGCCAGAGCAGGGGGGCGGCGCCGAACGGCACGCCGATGCCGAACGCCCAGATGTAGAGCAGATGGGCAACGAGGAAACTGGCCAGGCCGGCGACGAAGCGGTCGCGCGGCAGCATGAGAAAGACATCGCCTGCCATCGAGAAGAGCAGGCCGGCCGCGATCGTCCAGCGATACTCCGCCGGCTTGTCGGATGACAGGGAAAGGGCCAGCGCCAGGATCAGCAGCGTGGCGAGCGGCTTGAAGGCATAGACCTGCCAGCGGCGGGATTCGTCGAGATAGTGGGCGCGGATCGCCAGAACCGCGGCAAGCGCGGCGCAGACGGCCAGTATCGGCGGGAAGAATGGCATCGCACCGAACATCAGCGCGGGCGGGCGGAGCCCGCGGGCGTTGGCTGCGGCGCCTCTCCCCGGGCCGCCGCTGACGACGCTTTCCCGGTCAGTTCGCGATAGCGCAGTTTTTCATTCTCGTAGCGCGCCCTGAGCGCCTCGATGTCCTTCGTTCTGCCATCGATGACCGCCTGCTGCGCCTGCATCTCGGCCTGGTTGTCGCGTATCTGCGATTTCAGGGCGGGCGGCATGGGTTTCTTCTTGTAGAACTCCGCCTCCGCGTCGAGCTTCTTCTGCTGGGCGGCGAGCTCGTCCAGCTTGTCCTGCGCAGCGCCGATGGCTTTCTGCACGTCGGCAATGGCGCGATCGCGCGCGTAATCGATGTCCTGCTCGTTCGAGTAGGTGGCCAGCAGGGCGCGGTTCTTGCGGTCCTGCTCCAGCCGCCTGGCCTCTTCTTCCCTGGCCTTCTTGGCCTCGGCTTCCTTTGCGGCCCGCTGCTCGGCGGTCATGGGCGCATCGACGCGCCTGACCGTGATGCCGCGCGCGCTGATCTCGCGATAAGCCTTGCCGTAGCATTCCTGCGGCAGGACATCGGAACAGATCTGCTTGCCGTTGTCGTTGCAGCAATAGGTGACCCGTCCCTGCGCCGCGGCGCTCGCGGGCAGCAGTGCGGCGGTCACGAGCACCCAGGCCGAGCCAAGCCTTTGCATCATGTTTTTATCCCGTATTGTTGCCGGTAGCGGAGGACGGCTTGCAAATTCTGCGCCAGTTCGGGTCGGCCGCCAAGATAGGCGAGCAGATCGTCCAGGTTCGCCACCGCCACCACCGGCATGCCATAGGCCTGCCGCACCTCCTGCACGGCGGACAGCTCGCCCTGGCCGCGCTCCATGCGGTCGAGCGCAATGACCACGCCGCCGGGCACGGCGCCGGCGGCGCGAATCAGCTCCACCGACTCGCGCACCGAGGTGCCGGCGGAAATCACGTCGTCGACGATCAGCACCCGGCCGGCCAGGGGGGCGCCGATCAGCGTGCCGCCCTCGCCATGGTCCTTGGCTTCCTTGCGGTTGAAGCAATACGGCAGATTGCGCCCTTTTTGGGCCAGGGCGATGGCCGTCCCGGCCACCAGCGGAATGCCCTTGTAGGCCGGCCCGAACAGCATGTCGCAGGGCTCGTCCGAGGCGAGAATGGCGCGGGCATAGAAATCGGTCAGCCGGTTGAGCGAGGCGCCATCGTTGAACAAGCCGGCGTTGAAGAAGTAGGGGCTCAGTCGGCCCGCCTTGGTTTTGAATTCTCCGAAACGCAGCACTCCCGTTTCGACCGCAAAGGCTATGAACTCCCCGCTACAATCCATCTTCCCCGCCAAGCTTCCTTTTGAATGCTGCGTATCATAACCCTGAACCTGAACGGCATACGTTCGGCGGCCCGCAAGGGTTTCTTCGACTGGCTGCAACTGCAGAAGGCCGACATCGTCTGCCTGCAGGAACTCAAGGCCCAGGCAGGCGACATGAGCCGCGAATTCCTCAATCCCGGAGGCTGCTTCGGCTATTTTCACTACGCGGAGAAGAAAGGCTACAGCGGCGTCGGGCTCTATGTCCGCCGGCGGCCCGAACGGGTCATCGAAGGCTTCGGCGTCGCCGAATTCGATGCCGAGGGGCGTTACATCGAGGCAATTTTCGGCAAATTGTCCGTCGTCTCGGTCTATCTGCCCTCGGGATCCTCCTCGCCCGACCGGCAGGAGGCGAAATTCCGCTTCCTTGCGCATTTCCGGCCACATCTGGAACAACTCCGGCGTTCGGGTCGGGAGGTCCTGCTGTGCGGGGACTGGAACATCGCCCACAAGGAAATCGATCTGAAAAACTGGAAAGGCAATCTGAAAAATTCGGGCTTCCTGCCGGAGGAGCGCGCCTGGATGGACAAGGTTTTCGGTCCGGCCGGCTTCGTCGATGTCTACCGGCACCTGCACCCGGAAACCGGGGGGGAGGCTTATACCTGGTGGTCGAACCGCGGCCAGGCGCGGGCCAGGAACATCGGCTGGCGCATCGACTATCAGGTCGCCACGCCCGGTCTGGCCGGCAAGGCGCGACAGGCAGCGGTTTACAAGGAAACCCGGTTCTCCGACCATGCTCCTCTCATCATCGACTACGATCACGATTTGTCCTGATCCGCCGATTTGCCATCGAACACGAAAATCGGTAGTCTTTGAACCGGATATCAGCCATTCATGCGGAGAATAGAACCATGTCTGAAATGAGCGAAGTCACCAAGGAAAAACTGGTTTCCGATTTCAAGGTCGTCATTGCCGACGCCGAGGAAATCCTCAGGGCCACCGCCGGCCAGGCGGGCGAGAAGATGGCCGACCTGCGCGCCAGGTTGCAGGATCATCTGGCGAATGCCCGCCAAAGCCTGGCCGAGGCGCAGGCAGCCGTTGTGGAAAGAACCCGTCAGGTCGCGCGCGCAACCGACGACTACGTTCACGACAATCCGTGGCGCTCGATCGGCGTCGCCGCCGGCATCGGCTTCATCATCGGCCTGCTCATCGGCCGCCGTTGATCGCTTTCTGACGCATGGGGCCCGTGCCGGGCAAAAGCCTGGGCTCGCGGCTGCGCGGCTACGCGGCCGGCGCGCTGGGCATCCTGCAAACGCGGCTGGAGCTCCTCGCCACCGAGGTTCAGGAAGAGAAGCTCCGGCTGGGCTCGCTGCTCGGCTATGCCGCGCTGGCTTTCTTCTTTCTCGGCTTCGGCGCCATCCTGCTCGCGCTGTTCCTCACGGTACTGCTGTGGGACAGCCACCGCCTGCTGGCGCTGGGAATGTTTGCCGCCCTGTTCCTGGCCATTGGCCTCTTTGCGGCGCTGGTCGCCGCCCGCATCGGCCGTCAGGGATCGCGCCTGTTCGCCGCCAGCATTGCCGAACTGGCGCAGGATCGGGAAATGATCCGGCCGGACAATGACCCCGAAAATCGTTGAGCTGGCGCTGAAGAAGCAGCGACTCCAGCTGGAGGCCGCTGCCCAGCGCGTCATGATCCTGCAGGCACTCGAATCGGCTGCCCCCGCTTTCGGCGCCGCCGAGAAAATCCGTTCCGGGCTGCGCTGGGCAAAGTCCCATCCGGCGTGGCTGGCCGGCATCGGCGTCGCCCTGCTGGCCGCCCGGCCGCGCGCCTTCTTCCGCTGGGGACGGCGCGGCTTCTTCGTCTGGCAGTCCCTGCGCCGCCTGCGCCTCGCCATCGACAACATCCTTCCGGCGCGCTGAGTCCATGCGGCGCGCACAGCCCGGACTTCTACGCCACATGCTGGCAGCGCAGCAGCGGGAGCGCGACTACGTGTTGCGCGAAGTGCTCAAGGCGAAAGGGCTGATGCCCCTGCTGATGAAACAGCGCAACGGCCAGCTCTGGACGGCCGAGGAGCGCGGGGAATTGAAAGACCGCCTGAACGCGCTGTCGCGGATATCGCCCTATCTGCTCGCCATGGCGGTGCCCGGCTCGATGCTGATGCTGCCGGTGCTGGCCTGGTGGCTGGACCGGCGCCGCGGCAAGCGCAACTGATTTGCCTTCCCCCCGCCCCCTTCCCGTGGAAGGGGGTGACGACAGTTCGCTTCGCTCCATGTCGTTGGCTTGCGCCGCCTTGGGACGGCCCGGCGGCGGCGCTAATTCCCTTCGGGGCGTTCGTTCCAGGGCGCCACGCGCAGCAGGAGCAGCATCCCCGGCAGCGCCAGGACGGTGCACAACAGGAAGAAGCTGAACCAGCCCATCTGGCCCACCAGCCAGCCGGTGCTCGCATTGATGAAGGCGCGCGGCACGGCCATCAGGCTGGTGAACAACGCGAATTGGGTCGCGGTATACGCCGGATGGGTGGTGCGGGCAATGAAGGCAACGAAGGCGGCCGTGCCGAGTCCGACGCCGAGCGCCTCGATGCCGATGACGACGGCCAGGGCCAGCCGCTCGTCTGTGCCGATGCCGGTCTGCGGACCCAGCCAGGCAAGCCAGGCAAAACCCAGGATCGCCAGCAACTGCACCGCACCGAAGACCCATAACGCCCGGTTGATGCCCAGGCGCACCATCCAAAGCCCGCCCAGCAGGACGCCGCCAACACCCGGCCAGAGGCCGGCATGCTTGGCCACCAGGCCGATATCCGACTTGGAAAAGCCCATCTCGAGATAGAAGGGCGTGGCCAGCGCCGTGCACATCGAGTCCCCCAGTTTGTAGAGAAAGATGAAGGCCAGCACATACAGCGCTTCGCGCCAACCCTTGCGTGCGATGAATTCATGGAAGGGTTCCACGACTGCCTCGTGCAGGGTTTTCGGCGCAGCCTGGGCCGCCGCCGGCTCGCGCACCAGCAGGGTCATCGCCATGCCCGGCAGCATGAAGAGGGCGGTGACGGCGAACACCTGCAGCCAGGGCAAATGATCGGCGAGGATCAGCGAGAGCGAACCGGGCACCAGGCCGGCAATCCTGTAGGCGTTCACATGCACCGCGTTGCCGAGCCCCAGCTCGGCGTCCGGCAGCAGTTCGCGCCGGTAGGCGTCGATGGCGATGTCCTGGGTCGCCGAAAGAAAGGCGACCAGGGTCGAGGCCAGCACCACCAGGCCGAGGTCGTCCTGCGGCGAAAGCAGGCCGAAAGCCGCCACCGCCGCGAGCAGCCCGATCTGCGTGGCCAGCATCCAGCCGCGCCGCCGGCCGAGCACGGGCAGGGCGTAGCGGTCGAGCAGCGGCGACCAGAGGAATTTCCAGGTGTAGGGCATCTGCACCAGCGTCAGGGCGCCGATGGCGGCGAGGCTCAGCCCTTCCGTCTTCAGCCAGGCAGGCAGGAGGTTCAGCAGGATGAACAGCGGCAGGCCGGAGGAAAAGCCGGTAAACACGCAGATCAGCATGCGCCGGTTGAGCAGCGCGGCGAGCACAGACGGCGTCCGGTTTTCGCTCATCCGGCGGGCTGTTGCGCGCGCCCCAGGCGATAGACGGCGATGCTGGCGTTGAGATTGAGATCCTCATGGACGGCCGACTCGCCGTCGAAGCCGAGGCGCTCGCGCAGGACAATGCCGCGCTCCGCGCAGAGGGCCTCGAAGTCCGCCATGGTGAAGAAGCGCACGTTGGGCGAGTTGAACCACTGGTAGGGCAGGCTCTTCGACACCGGCATGCGGCCCTGCGCGATGGCCTCGCGATGGCTGCGGTGGCCGAAGTTGGGGAAGCTCACCACCGCCTCGCGCCCGACGCGCAGCATCTCGGCCAGCAGCCGCTCGGTGTGGCGCACCGTCTGCAGCGAGAGCGACATCACGACATGATCGAAGAAGCCCTCCTCGAAGCCGGACAGGCCCGCCTCGAGGTCGATCTGGATGACGTTCACGCCGTGGCGGATGCAGGCGAGCACATTGGCGGGATCGTTCTCCACGCCGTAGCCGAGCACCCCTTTCTGGTCTTTCAGATAGCGCAGCAGGCTGCCGTCGCCGCAGCCGAGGTCGAGCACCTTCTCGCCGGGCCTGATCCACTTGGCGATGACATCGAAGTCGAAACGGCCCAAAACATTGGTCATGTC
>JBDHRL010000122.1:0-7214 GCA_039807535.1 Rhodocyclaceae bacterium | reverse complement strand
CGGTGAAGACCTCCTGCCTGGATCATGAAGGCTCCGGCGCCGTCAAGGTGCAGCAGTGGGACGGCAAGGCCTGGAAACCCGTCACCCCGAACTGGGTGTTCGGCGACAAGGCCATGATCCGCAAGATGGTCGAGGAATCGGCCGCCAAGTACGCGGCGGAGAAGAAGATCGCTCCGCGCGACTGCTCGAAGGAAGGCTAAGCCGCAAGAACCGACCCTCTCCTCCGGGAGGGGGTTGGCGTGAGGGCCGCTCAGCGGCCCTCACGCCAACCCAGGAAGATCCGTTTCGACATGAACGCGCAAACCGCAACCCAGACGGCTCCGGCCGGCGCTCCCGCCTACCTGTCCGTCAACAACGTGGAAGTCATCTACGACCACGTCATCCTCGTGCTCAAGGGCGTCTCGCTCGACGTGCCGGAAGGCCGCATCGTCGCCCTGCTCGGCGCCAACGGCGCCGGCAAGAGCACCACGCTGAAGGCGATCTCGACCCTGCTCAAGGGCGAGCGCGGCGAGGTGACCAAGGGCTCCATCGCCTTCCGCGGCGAGCGCGTCGACCAGCTCACGCCGAACGAACTGGTGAAGAAGGGCATGGTGCAGGTGATGGAGGGGCGCCACTGCTTCGGCCACTTGACGGTCGAGGAGAACCTGCTCACCGGCGCCTACACGCGCAGCATCTCGCGCGGCGAACTGAAGGAAAGCCTCGAGCGCGTCTACCATTACTTCCCGCGCCTGAAGACGCGCCGCACCAGCCAGTCCGGCTACACCTCCGGCGGCGAGCAGCAGATGACCGCCATCGGCCGCGCGCTGATGGCCAAACCGACCATGATCCTGCTCGACGAACCGTCGATGGGGCTGGCGCCGCAGATCGTCGAGGAGATCTTCGAAATCGTGCGTGACCTCAACCAGCGCGAGAAGGTGAGTTTTCTCCTCGCCGAGCAGAACACCATGGTGGCCCTGCGCTACGCCGATTTCGGCTACATCCTCGAGAACGGCCGCGTCGTCATGGAAGGGGATGCCAAGGAGCTCGCCGCCAACGAAGACGTCAAGGAGTTCTATCTCGGCCTGTCCTCCGGCGGGCGCAAGAGCTTCCGCGACGTCAAGCACTACCGCCGCAGAAAGCGCTGGCTGGCATAAGGAAAACCCCTAACCACAGAGGCACAGAGACACAGAGAAATGCGCTTCTCTGTGCAACCTCGGTGTTTCTGTGCCTCTGTGGTTAATGGTTCTGGAGTCTGGAATGAAGTACTACGACGCCCTCGAAACCCGCGATCCCGAACAGCGCGAGCGGGATCTCTTCGCCGCGCTGCCGCAACAGGTGGCGTACGCCAAGGCGAACGCACCAGCCTTTGCCGAACTGTACCGGGGCGTCGTGCCGGCGCAGGTGAACAGCCGCGCGGCGCTGGCGCAGCTGCCGGTCATCCGCAAGCACGAGCTGATCGAACGGCAGAAGGCCCTGCCGCCCTTCGGTGGACTGAACGCCACGCCGGTCGGCCGGCTCGGCCGCGTCTTCAGCTCGCCCGGCCCGATCTACGATCCGGAAGGCACCGGCGAAGACTGGTGGCGCTTCGCCCGCTCCCTTTACGCCGCGGGCTTCCGCGCCGGCGAGCTGGTGCACAACACGTTCTCCTATCACTTCACGCCGGCCGGCTTCATGACGGAAGGCGCGGCGCGCAGGATCGGCTGCGCGGTGTTTCCCGCCGGCGTCGGCCAGACCGAGATGCAGGTGCAGGCCATCGCCGACCTGAAGCCGACCGGCTACATCGGCACGCCGTCGTTCCTGAAGATCATCCTCGAGAAGGCCGACGAACTGAAGGCCGACATCTCCAGCCTGAAGAAGGCGGTGGTGTCGGGCGAGGCGTTCTTCCCGAACCAGAAGGCGCTGTGCGCCGAACGCGGCATCGACGCCCTGCAGGCCTATGGCACGGCCGACCTCGGCCTCATCGCCTACGAGACGGAGGCGCGCGAAGGCTTGATCCTGGAGGAGTCGCTGATCCTCGAGATCGTCCGCCCCGGCACCGGCGATCCGGTGGCGCCCGGCGAAGTCGGCGAGGTGGTGATCACCAGCTTCAACCCGGACTACCCGTTGATCCGCTTCGGCACCGGCGATCTTTCCGCCGTGCTGCCGGGCATCAGCCCCTGCGGGCGGACCAACGCGCGCATCAAGGGATGGATGGGCCGCGCCGACCAGACCGCCAAGGTGAAGGGCATGTTCGTGCATCCGGGCCAGGTGGCCGAGGTCGTCAAGCGCCACCCGGACGTGGCGAGGGCGCGCCTGGTGGTGGACAACGAGACCGGCCAGGACCGCATGACCCTGCGCTGCGAAGTGTCCGGTGCGCCGGACGGCCTTGCCGAGGCGGTTGCCGCCAGCATCCGCGACATCACCAAACTGCGCGGCGAAGTCGCGCTGTGCCGCCCGGGCGAACTGCCCAACGACGGCAAGGTGATCGACGATATCCGGAAATATGAGTGAGCGCCGCCCGCCGGGCCGCCCCGAGGGCGGCGCAGCCAAGGGCATGGCGCCGCGCAGCGGCGAACCTTCGTCACCCCCGTCCAAGGGGTGGGGGAAGGGGGGTGGGCAGCCAAGATCGCCGCTCGCCGGCCTGCGCGTGCTCGACCTCACCCGGCTGCTGCCGGGCCCCGTTGCCACCCAGCACCTCGCCGACCTCGGCGCCGACGTCGTCAAGATCGAGGACACCGGCGAGGGCGACTACGCCCGCACGATGGGCGCACCCAGCGTAAAAAGCGCCGGCGAGACCAGCGCCTTCTTCAGGCTCGTCAACCGCAACAAGCGCGCGCTGCGCCTCGACCTGAAGCAGCCCGAAGGCGTCGCCGTGTTCCACAGACTGACTTTGTCGGCGGATGTCGTCATCGAGGGCTTCCGCCCCGGCGTCATGGACAAGCTGGGCATCGGCTACGGGGTGCTGGCCGAAATCAATCCGCGCCTGGTGTTCTGTTCCATCAGCGGCTACGGCCAGGACGGCCCCTACGCCCAGCGCGCCGGGCATGACATCAACTACATCGGCTACGCCGGCGTGCTCGATCAGATCGGCACGGCGGGCGGCCCGCCCGCCGTGCCCAATTTCCAGATCGGCGATCTGCTCGGCGGCGCGCTGGCGCCGCTGGTCGGCCTGCTCGCCGCGGTGATCGACGCGCGCGCCACGGGACGCGGCCGCCAGGTCGACGTCGCCATGACCGACGCGGTGTTCGCCCACGCCGTGTTTCCGCTCGCCGGCCTGCTGGCGCGACTGGCGCCGCCGCCGCGCGGCGCGGACCTCCTGTCCGGCGGCGTCCCCTGCTACGGCGTGTATGAAACTTCCGACGGTCGCCACATGGCGGTCGGCGCGCTGGAAAAGAAGTTCTGGGGGCGGCTCTGCGACACGCTCGGCCGGCCTGACCTCAAGCCCTTCCACCTTGCCTTCGGCGAAAGGGGCGAGCAGGCGAGGCGGGAACTGGCCGCCGTCTTCGCCGCGCGGCCGCAAAGCCACTGGGTCGAGGTTTTTGATCAGGTCGATTGCTGCGTCACGCCGGTGCTCCACATCGGAGAGGCGCTCGACAACGCGCAGTTGCGCGCGCGCGGCATGGTGGTCGAGGCCGGCGGCCTGCCGCAGCTGGCGCCGCCCTGGAAGCTCTCCGATTATCAGTTCGCCATCAATCGCCCGGCCCCGGCGCCCGGCCAGCACAGCGAGGAGATCCTGAGCGAGGCGGGCTACGGGCAGGATGCCATCGCCAAACTGCGCGCTCAGGGCATAATCTAGGCATTATCCATACGGCTGGAGGGCCATGGCGGTCGCTCAGTCCTCCGAGAGCGGTTCCCAGACAAGGCAAGTGCGCATCGGTTTCGCGCTGGCGTTGCTCGTTCTCGTTGCCGTGCATTTTTCCGCGCCGGCGCGCCTGCTCGAACTGAACTGGCTCGACCTGCAGTTCCGTGTCCTGCGCCAGGTCGCGCCGCTGCCCGTTTCGCAGGAGGTCGTCGTGGTCGGCATCGACGACGCGACGGTGCGCGAAATGAACCTGCCGCTCGCCACCATGCATGCCGAGCTGGGCCGCTTCCTGGAGGCGATGGCGCTGGCCAGGCCGCGCGCCGTCGGCCTCGACGTGACGTTCCCGCAGACCAGCTACGACGGCCTCAAGCCGGGCCTCGATGCCGCCCTGCTGCGCGGCATGCTGCGCCTGCGCAACGTGGCGCCGCTGGTGCTGGGCATTACCATCGATGCCGCCGGGGCCGCCCGTCCGGTGCACCAGCCCTTCCTCACCGTGGCCGGGCGCGAGGGCGTCGGCTATGTGCTGGTGCAGCTCGACGAGGATGGCGCCATCCGCCGCTTCGACGAACGGCTGGGGGAGCGCGCCGCCGTGGTGCCGACGCTGGCCGGCCAGCTGGCCCGCCGCCTGGGCGTGCCGGTCGAATACGGCCTGGTGCAATTCGCCCTCGGCCCCGACTTCGACTACGTGCCCTTGCACGAGGTGCTGGCGCTGCAGGCGGCCGGCGACGGCGCCACCCTGGCGCGGCGCTTCGGCGGCAAGGTGGTGATCCTCGGCAACGTCTTCCCCTACGAGGACCAGCTCAAGCTGCCGGTGCGGCTGGCGGCCTGGGACAGGGAGCGCGAAACGACGCATGGCGTGCTGATCCATGCGCAGCAGATGCGCAGCCTGCTGGAAGGCAGAATCGTGCCTCCGGCGGGCGATGCGGCGGCGCTGCTGCTGGTGTGCGCGGCGGCGCTGGCCTGGTGGCTGCGCCCCGGCGCCGCCTCGGCCCTCGCAACCGCTACCGTGGCTGCGGGTGCGCTGGGGCTGGAAATGGTTCTGCTGCGGCGGGGCCTGCATGTGCCGCTCGCCTGGCCGGCGCTGGCGGCGCTCCTGGCGGCGGCTTCACGCGCGGCCCTGGAAGCCTGGTTCGGCATGCGCGAGAAGCGCTGGCTGCGCGCCGCCTTTGCCGGCTTCGTCAGCCCCGTCGTGCTGCGCGAAATCCTCGGCGGCCGCCTGCAGCCGCAGCTGGGCGGCGAACGGCGCGAGATCTGCCTGCTGTTCTCCGACATCCGCGGCTTCACCACGCTGTCCGAATCGCTGCCGCCGGAGGAGGTGACGCGGCTGCTCGACCGCTATTTCGGCCGCATGGTGGCGGCGATCCATGCCCACGGCGGCACGCTCGACAAGTTCATGGGCGACGGCATCATGGCCTTCTTCGGGGCGCCGCAGCCACGCGACAACCCTTGCGCCGACGCTTTCGCCGCCGCCCGGGCCATGCTGGGCGCGCTGGCCGGGTTCAACCGCGAGCTGGCCGCGGAGGGCCGGCCGCCGCTGGCGATCGGCATCGGCCTGCATTACGGCGCGGCGGTGGTGGGGTATATTGGCGCGGCGGACCGGCACGAATACACGGCCATCGGTGACGCGGTGAATGCCGCCTCGCGCATCGAGGGACTGACCAAGGAGGCCGGCTATCCGCTGCTGGCCTCGCGCGCCGTGCTCGACCGGCTGCCGGACCGCGATGGTTTCGCGCCGCTGGGGGAACTGGCGGTGAAGGGCCGCGCCGCCGTCGAGGTGTTCGGCTGGCGTCCGCCGCCGTATCCTGCGGACTGACTTTTTTGGGGAGGTACCGACGTGTGCAAATATCTTCGCTTTGTCATTGCCGGACTGGGCAGCCTGGTCGCGCCGGCCGCCTTCGCCGCCGGCATCGCCATGATCACCGATGCCAGCGGCCACATCGAGGCCGAGCAGGGCGGCGCCGCGCTCGGGGTGCTCGCCGAACTGGAGGGCGGCGCCCGGCTGAGGCTCGGCCCCGGCGCGGCGGCGACGGTGCTCTATCTCGCCAGCGGCGAGGAATACCGCCTGAAGGGCGCCGGCCGCTTCCAGATCGGCGACAAGGCGCCGACCGCCCTGCAAGGCGCCCGGCCGGAAAAGCACAAGCTGCCGGTGGATGCCATCCCGCCGGTGCGGGTCAGGCCGGCTTCCGTGCAGCAGGCGACCATCGTCATGCGCAGCCTCGGCCCGGGCACGACCGTCAAGCTGCTCGATCCGGTATCGGTGCGCGTGCCCGACGAGCGTCCGGACTTCCGCTGGGCCGCCGTCAGCGGAGCCGAGACCTACCGCGTGCAGGTCATCGACAGCGCCGGTCAGCCGATCGCCGAATTCGAGCAAAAGGGCGAAACGGGCCAGCTGCCCGCGGGCGTCCGGCTCAAGCCGGGAGAGGCCTATTCCTGGAGCGTCGAGGTGCGCATGGCCAACGGGCGGCGCATCAGCCGCAGCGCCGATTTCGCCGTGCTCGATGCTGACGTGCAAGCCAAGCTCGCCCGCCTGCAGCCGGCCGCGGGCGCGAAATTTTCCGACCGCGTGGCCTACGCCCTCATGCTCGAGCGCGTCGAGGCCTATCACCTCGCCCGCCAGGAGTGGCGCAAGCTGCAGGCCGACCGCCCGAACGAGCCCCTGCTGAAGGAGCGTGCCGGCGGCGAATAGTCTCGCGATGTCGTGGCGTTCACGCTCTTGCTGAGGAGCAGGCCTCGTGTCCCCGGCCCTGCTCCTGCTGCCCGATTTTGCCCTGATCCTGCTCGGCTACGCCCTGCGCAGGGCCATGCATCTGGGAGATCATTTCTGGACCGGTCTGGAGAAGCTGGTCTATTTCGTGCTGTTTCCCGCCCTGCTGTTCCATGCCATCGCACGCACGCATACCGACTTCTCCGCCGCCGCGCCGTTTATCGCCAGCGGCCTGGCGGCGCTGTGCGGCGGCATGCTGCTCGGCCTGCTGGCACGACCGCTGTTCGGCCCGCGGCCGATGGTCTTTGCCTCGCAGTTCCAGTGCGCCTTTCGCTTCAATTCCTACATCGGGCTGGCGGTGGCGGCGAGCCTGCATGGCGAATCGGGCATTGCGGCGATGGGCATTCTGCTCGGCGCCATGGTGCCGCTGGCCAATCTCGCTTCGGTGTGGATGCTGGCGCGTCATGGCCGGATCGGTGTCTTGCGCGAGATCGCGCGCAATCCGCTGATCCTCGCCACGCTTGCCGGCCTGCTGTTCAATCTGAGCGGTGCTGCCTTGCCGAAAGTGGCGGGGCAGTTCCTCGGCCGGCTGTCGGAGGCCTCGATCGCGCTCGGCCTGCTCGCGGTCGGCGCCGCGCTCAGGCTGCGCGGCGGGAAGAGCGCCCACTCCCCGGCCCCCGCCCCGGGGGCGGGGAAGAGCGCCCACTCCCCGGCCCCCGCCCCCGGGGCGGGGGAGAGCGCCCCCTCCCC
>JBDHRL010000121.1:0-7242 GCA_039807535.1 Rhodocyclaceae bacterium | reverse complement strand
TGAGGTGCGGGAAGAGGGCGTAGCTCTGGAAGACGAAGCCGATGCGGCGTGCCTGCACCGGATGGTTGACCGCGGCGGCGGCGTCGAACCAGGTCTCGCCGTTGCAGCGGATGGCGCCATCCGCCGCGGCGTGCAATCCGGCGATGCAGCGCAGGATCGTGGACTTGCCGCTGCCGGAAGGACCGACCAGCGCCAGCAGTTCGCCCGGCGCGCAGGCGAGTTCGGCATCGAGCGGGATCGGCGCGCGCTGGCGCAGCGTGGCGCGCAGGCCCTCAGCCACGGTGTCCCACCTTCCGGCCGAGCACGTTGATGGCGGCGATGGCGGCAAACGAGAAGGCGAGCAGCGTCGCCGACATGACGGCGGCGCCGTGGTCGTCGAAGGCCTGCACGCGGTCGTAGATGGCGATGGCGACGGTGCGCGTCTCGTTGGCGATGTTGCCGCCGACCATCAGCACGACGCCGAACTCGCCCAGCGTATGCGCGAAGGTCAGCACGATGGCGGTGAGCAGCCCCGGCCAGGCCAGCGGCAGCTCCACCTTCCACAGCGCCTGCCAGCGCGTCAGGCCGCAGCACCAGGCCGCCTCGCGCACCTCGCGCGGGATGGCGTCGAAGGCGCGCTGCACCGGCTGCACGGCGAAGGGCAGGTTGAAGACGATCGAGGCGAGCAGCAGGCCGTCGAAGGTGAACACCAGCGCGCGGCCGGTGAGCGCGTGATAGGCCTGGCCGAGCGCCGAGGCGTCGCCGAGGGCGACCAGCAGGTAGAAGCCGAGCACCGTCGGCGGCAGCACCAGCGGCAGCGCCACCAGCGCCTCGACCAGGCTCTTGCCGCGGAAGGCGCGCCAGGCCAGCGGCCGCGCGATGAGCACGGCCAGCGGCAGCAGGATCAGCGTTGTCGCGAAGGCGAGCTGCAGCGATAGGGTGAGCGCGGCCCAGTCCATGAAGGAATTATTGCCTGGCCGTCTCCGGCAGCACAAATCCGTATTTGACGAAGATTGCGCGCGCCTCGGGCGACTGCAGGAAGGCGTAAAAGCGCCGCGCCGTCTCGCCGGCGCCCTTCACCAGGGCCATGCGTTGCCGCAGGGGCGCGTGCCAGGATTCCGGCAGGGTGACGAAGCCGCCCTTCGAGGCCAGTTCGTCGGTGCGCACCAGCGACAGCGGCAGGACGCCAGCCTGCGCCGAGCCGCTTGAAGCGAAGCGCGCCGCCTGGGCAGCGTTCTCGCCGAGCACCAGCTTGTCCTGCACCGCGTCCCAGGCGCCGACGTGCTGCAGGGCCTCGCGTGCGGCGCGGCCGTAGGGCGCGTGCTCGGGGTTGGCGATGGCGAGCTTCTTCAGCCGCCCGTCCTTCGCCGCCGCGGCGAGATCGTGTAGCCGGTTGTCGGCCTTCACCGGCGAGCCGTTGGGAATGTAGAGAACGATGCGGCCGATGGCGTAGAGCGCGCCGGGCCCCTCGACGCGGCCCTCGGCGACCAGGGCGTCGACATAGGCTTCGTCGGCGGAGAGGTACAACTCGAAGGGCGCGCCCTGCGCGATCTGGCGGCGGAAGACGCCGGAGGAGCCGAAAGTCAGCCTGACCGGTGCGCCGCCGGCGCGCGCATGGGCCGCAGCGATCTCGGTGAGCGCGAACTTGAGGTCGGCCGCCGCGGCGATGTTCGGGACATCGGCCGCATGCGCGGCCGGGACGAGATGCAGAAGGATGAACAGCAGGGCCGAGGCAAGCTTCATGGCGCAATGGTTGACAAAAACAGTCGGCGAAACTGTATCACGCGCACGATTTTTTATTTGCCAGTCGCGATTTTCGATGCTTCCCTGAAATCGTGGCCGAAGCATAAAACAATTCGTGCAAAAAATTGACATTTATCAACGAATCGGGGGTCGGGAGGGGAATAGGATGACGCAAATTCCCTATCGGGCGTGAGGATTTATTCTCCGCAGGCAGCATGAACATTTCCAGCGTCATCGTGCACGCGAAACCGGCCCGGCTGTCGTCGGTGCGCAGCACCCTCGAACAGATCCCCGGCGTGGAGATCCACGCCGCCACGGATGACGGCAAGCTCGTCATCACCATCGAAACCGAATCCGACGGCGAGACCGCCAGCACCTTCGACCGCATCAACGTGATGGACGGGGTGATGTCGGCCGCCATGGTTTTCCATCAATTCGAATCCGATCCTCACAAGGAGGCCTGAAATGAAACTGACGCGTCGTGACTTTATCAAGGCGAATGCGGCCGCCGCCGCGGCCACGGTGGCGGGCATCGCGCTGCCCGTCTCGCAAGAGGCAATGGCGCAGGGCGCCGACGGCATCCGCTGGGACAAGGGCGTCTGCCGCTACTGCGGCACCGGTTGCGGCGTGCTGGTCGGCGTCAAGGACGGCCGCATCGTCGCCACCCAGGGCGACCCCGACGCGCCGGTGAACAAGGGCCTCAACTGCGTCAAGGGCTACTTCCTCTCGAAGATCCAGTACGGCAAGGACCGCCTGACCACGCCGCTCTTGCGCATGAAGGGCGGCAAGTTCGACAAGAACGGCGAGTTCGCGCCGGTCAGCTGGAAGCAGGCCTTCGACATCATGGAAGAGAAGTGCAAGGCCGCGCTGAAGGCCAAGGGCCCGACTTCCGTCGGCATGTTCGGCTCCGGCCAGTGGACCATCTGGGAAGGCTACGCCGCCAACAAGCTGTTCAAGGCCGGCCTGCGCTCCAACAACGTCGATCCGAACGCGCGCCACTGCATGGCCTCCGCCGTGATGGGCTTCATGCGCACCTTCGGCGCCGACGAGCCGATGGGCGTGTATGACGACGCCGAGCACGCCGACGCCTTCGTGCTGTGGGGCGCCAACATGGCCGAGATGCACCCGATCCTCTGGTCGCGCATCACCAACCGGCGCCTCTCGGCCAAGCACGTCAAGGTGCACGTGCTGTCCACCTTCACGCACCGCTCCTGCGAGGTGGCCGACGCCGAACTGATCTTCAAGCCGCAGACGGATCTCGCGATCCTCAACTACATCTGCAACCACATCATCCAGAACAACGCGGTGAACCAGGCTTTCGTGTCGAAGAACGTGAACTTCATGAAGGGCGTCACCGACATCGGCTACGGCCTGCGGCCGAACCATCCGCTCGAGCAGGTGGCCAACAACAACGGCTACCCCGGCGCGGACGGCAAGCCGAAGGGCGACCCGAACAAGATGGACCCGATCAGCTTCGACGAGTTCAAGCAGTTCGTGTCCACCTACACGCTGGACTACACCGCGCAGCTCTCCGGCGTGCCGAAGGACAAGCTGGAGGCGCTGGCGAAGACCTACGCCGACCCGAAGACCAAGGTCACCTCCTACTGGACCATGGGCTTCAACCAGCACACCCGCGGCACCTGGGTGAACAACATGATCTACAACGTGCACCTGCTGGTGGGCAAGATCTCCGAGCCGGGCAACAGCCCCTTCTCGCTGACCGGCCAGCCTTCCGCCTGCGGCACGGCGCGCGAGGTGGGCACCTTCGCCCACCGCCTGCCGGCCGACATGGTGGTGATGAACCCGGACCACCGCAAGAAGGCCGAGGAGATCTGGAAGCTGCCGCCCGGCGTCATCGTCGGCGTGCCCGGCTACCACGCCGTGCTGCAGAGCCGGATGCTGAAGGACGGCAAGCTGAATTTTTACTGGACCACGACCACCAACAACATGCAGGCGGGCCCGAACATCAACGGCGAGACCTACCCGGGCTTCCGCAATCCGGAGAATTTCATCGTCGTCTCGGATGCCTATCCGACGGTGACGGCGCTGGCCGCCGACCTGATCCTGCCCTCCGCCATGTGGATGGAGAAGGAAGGCGCCTTCGGCAACGCCGAGCGGCGCGGCCAGTTCTGGCGCCAGCAGGTGAAGGCGCCGGGCGAGGCGAAGTCCGACCTGTGGCAGTACATCGAGTTCTCCAGGCGCTTCAAGACCGACGAGGTGTGGCCGGCCGAGATTCTCGACAAGAACCCGGAGTACAAGGGCAAGACCCTCTACGAGGTGCTCTACGCCAACGGCCAGGTGAACCAGTTCCCGCTCGCCGAGCTGGAGAACGTGAACGGCCACGCCATCAAGGGCTACAAGAACGACGAGTCCGCCGAGCTCGGCTACTACCTGCAGATGGGCCTGTTCGAGGAGTACCGCAAGTTCGGCATGGGCAAGGGCAAGGACCTCGGCGAGTTCGCCGTCTATCACAAGGTGCGCGGCCTGCGCTGGCCGGTGGTCAACGGCAAGGAGACCTTGTGGCGCTACCGCGAGGGCTATGACCCCTACGTCAAGGCCGGCGAGGGCGTGAAGTTCTACGGCAAGCCCGACGGCAAGGCGGCGATCATCGCCCTGCCCTACCAGCCGGCCGCCGAGCAGCCGGATGCCGAGTACGACCTGTGGCTGTGCACCGGCCGCGTGCTCGAACACTGGCACACCGGCACCATGACGCGCCGCGTGCCCGAGCTCTACCGCGCCTTCCCGGACGCGGTGGTGTTCATGCATCCGGACGACGCCAAGAAGCGCGACCTCAAGCGCGGCGACGTCGTCAAGGCGGTGACGCGGCGCGGCGAGATCCAGTTGCGCGTCGACACCAAGGGACGCAACAAGCCGCCTGCGGGGCTGGTGTTCATCCCCTTCTTCGACGAGTCGCGCCTGGTGAACAAGCTGACGCTGGACGCCACCTGCCCGATCTCGAAGGAGACCGACTTCAAGAAGTGCGCGGTCAAGATCGTCAAGGCCTGAACGGACAAGGCATCAGGGAGCGCACGGGCGGGCAATCCCGGTTGCCCGCCCGCAAGCGTAAGCCGATCACCATGGAAGCCGACAAACCGAGAAAGCCCGCCGCGTCCGCGCGGCGGCAGTTCCTGCTCGACTCCGCCCGCATGGCCTGCGGCGTCGGGCTGCTTGGGCTGGGCATCGGCCTGTATGCCAAGCAGGCCAAGGCGCTGCCGCCGCTGGCCGTGCGTCCGCCCGGCGCACTGGCCGAGAAGGATTTCCTCGGCGCCTGCATTCGCTGCGGCCTGTGCGTGCGCGACTGCCCCTACGACATCCTCAGCCTGGCCAGGCCGGAGGAGCCGGTGGCGACCGGCACGCCGTATTTCGTCGCACGCCAGCTGCCCTGCGAGATGTGCGAGGACATTCCCTGCGTCAAGGCCTGCCCGACGGGCGCGCTGGATCACCGGCTCACCGACATCAACAAGGCGAAGATGGGCCTGGCGGTGCTGGTCGACCAGGAGAACTGCCTCAATTTCCTCGGCCTGCGCTGCGACATCTGCTACCGCATCTGCCCGCTCATCGACAAGGCCATCACGCTCGAGCAGCAGCTCAACGCGCGCACCGGCAAGCACGCCCTCTTCATCCCGGCGGTGCATTCCGACCAGTGCACCGGCTGCGGCAAGTGCGAGAAGGGCTGCCCGCTGGAAGTGGCGGCCATCAAGGTCTACCCGATCGAGCTGGCCAAGGGCGAGCCGGGCAGGCACTACCGGCTCGGCTGGGTCGAGAAGGAGAAGGCCGGCGGCAGCCTCGTCGCGCCGGACGTGCAGCACCAGTACAACCTGCCGGAAGGCATGCGCTATGAGTCGGGCAAGGGCTTGATCCCCGGCGGCGAGGCGCCGGCCGTGCCGCCCGGCTCCTCCGTGCCGCGCGCCCTGCAGGGAGGCAAGCTGTGAGCACAGTCGGCTTCGCCGCCCGCGCTCACGCGGCAAGGACGGCACCCCCATCCAACCTCCCCCGCCGGGCGGGGGAAGCGACTGATTGGCCCCGCCTGAAGGGCGGGGGCAGAGGGCTTGAGCCATGAGCATTGGTCACGACGCAGTGATTGCCAAGGGCTGGCTGGCGGCGCACAAGTGGCTGCTCGCGCGGCGCGTGTCGCAGCTTGGCATCCTCGCCCTGTTCCTGCTCGGCCCGCTGGCGGGCATCTGGATCGTCAAGGGCAACCTGAACTTCAGCTACACGCTGAACGTCCTGCCGCTGACGGATCCCTACATCCTGCTGCAGACGCTGCTGACCCGCCACCTGCCGGAGGCGAAGGCCTTCGTCGGCGCGGCCATCGTGCTGGCCTTCTACCTGCTGGTCGGCGGGCGCGTCTTCTGCTCCTGGGTCTGTCCGATGAACATGGTGACCGACGCGGCGGCCTGGCTGCGCGGCCGCCTCGGCATCAAGGGCGGTGCGCACATCTCGCGCAAGGCGCGCTACTGGGTCCTCGCCATGACGCTGCTGCTGGCGGCGGCGAGCGGCACGCTGGCCTGGGAATGGGTGAACCCGGTGTCGATGCTCCACCGCGGCCTGATCTTCGGGCTCGGCGCCGCCTGGGCGGTGATCCTCGGGATTTTCCTGCTCGAACTGTTCGTCATGCAGGACGGCTGGTGCGGTCGGCTCTGTCCGGTGGGCGCCTTCTACGGCCTGATCGGAAAAGTCAGTCTGGCGAGGACGGTGGCGGTGAAGCGTGCCGCCTGCAACGATTGCATGGATTGTTTTGCGGTATGTCCGGAGCCGCAGGTGATCCGGCCGGCGCTGAAGGGCGTGGGCGGTGCCGGTCCCGTGATCCTGGCGGGGGCCTGCACGAACTGCGGGCGCTGCATCGACGTCTGTTCGAAGGACGTCTTCGCCTTCGGCACGCGTTTTGGCAACAAGACGGAGAAGGTTTCGGCGCCGGCGCAGGAATTGGCGGCGACGTGCAGGCAGGGCGGTTCATCTTAAACTTGAGACGACGCGAAGGGAAACGATCATGAAAAAGTCCGTCACGATGGTTCTGGCCGCGGCGCTGGCCGCGATTTCCGGGTGGAGTCTTGCCCAGCAGGTGGCCGGCGTGCAGACGCTGCGCGGGGGGGACACCGCCGCAGCCGACCAGGCGCCCGCCGAGCAAAAGGCGTACATGGGCAAGAAGCCCGGCCTGCAAAAGCCCATCGACCGCACCTTCAAGGAGCAGCCGCCGCTGGTGCCGCACGCCGTAGACAACTTCGACGAGATCACCGTCGAGGAGAACCAGTGCCTGGGCTGCCATGGCCTGGAGAACTACGTCAAGAAGAATGCGCCGAGGATCGGTGACAGCCATCTCGCCTTGAGCCGGGGCGGCAAGCAGAAGGAGGTGACGATGGACCGCTACCAGTGCAATAGCTGCCACGTGCCGCAGGTGGATGCCAAGCCGCTGGTGGACAACACCTTCGTCGGCAACATCGCACCCGCCAAGAAGTAAGCGCAGCTCCTTCGCGTCGAGACAGGGCCGCGCCCGGCAGTGCCGGGTGCGGCTTTTTTATG
>JBDHRL010000120.1:0-7251 GCA_039807535.1 Rhodocyclaceae bacterium | reverse complement strand
CTTGCCATGATCCACGTGCCCAATCGTCCCTACGTTCACGTGCGGCTTCGTACGCTCAAATTTGCCTTTGGCCATGTCGTTACCCGTATATAAAAGTCAAATCAAAATTACTGCATTGCGCTGGTGCCCATGGCGTGGATTGAACACGCGACCTCTCCCTTACCAAGGGAGTGCTCTGCCACTGAGCTACATGGGCAGTTAAACTCATGCTGGAGCGGCGAACGGGAATCGAACCCGTGTCATCAGCTTGGAAGGCTGAGGTTCTACCATTGAACTACCGCCGCCCGCCGTCCCCCGCCGTCCCCAGAGGCCCGCCACTGCCACGGCAGGCGCAGCCCCTGCTGCAATTGCTGGTGGAGAGGGAAGGATTCGAACCTTCGAAGGCAGAGCCGGCAGATTTACAGTCTGCTCCCTTTGACCGCTCGGGAACCTCTCCAGCGAAA
Source organism: Rhodocyclaceae bacterium (assembly GCA_039807535.1). Lineage (GTDB taxonomy): Bacteria > Pseudomonadota > Gammaproteobacteria > Burkholderiales > Rhodocyclaceae > Desulfobacillus. The sequence continues at coordinate 6,808 of JBDHRL010000120.1, read as the reverse complement.
CTGCATATTTTGCTTGTCAATGCAAGAAAAGTCAAACAGAGGTTTGCTTCTGGCAAGGAATTCGCTTGGGCCCCGAATCCATGGCCTCCCGCCTCATGCTTTTGCTTGGTTTATGCGTCAAGTTTAGGCCAGGAGGTTAGAATCGCCCTATCCACCCCAGCCAAGGAGAAAACGATGTCCGAAATGCTCTCCCAGTCTTCTCTTGACACCCTTTTTCATCAGGCACGTACGCACAACGGATGGCAAGACAAGCCGGTCGACGATGCTCTCCTGCGGCATGCCTGGGATCTGGCCCGCATGGGCCCGACTTCGGCGAACTGCAGCCCGATGCGGGTGGTTTTCGTCAAATCCGCGGAAGCCAAGGCCCGGTTGCGACCGGCGCTGATGGAAGGCAATCGTGCCAAAACCATGGCGGCCCCCGTCACCGCCATCTTTGGAAACGACAGCCAGTTCTATGAATTGCTGCCCAAGCTGTTCCCGCACACCGACGCACGCGCATGGTTCGCCGGCCCGGACAAGGAAGCCATCGCCGCCACGACCGCCTTTCGCAACGGAACGTTACAAGCCGCCTATTTCATGCTCGCCGCCCGCTCGCTCGGCCTGGATTGCGGTCCCATGTCCGGCTTCGACAATGCCCTGGTGGATCGCGAGTTTTTTCCAGGAGGCCGGGTCAAATCCAATTTCATCTGCAATATCGGCTATGGCGACCCTGCCGCGCTCTTCCCCCGCAGCCCACGGCTGGAATTTGCCGAGGCATGCAGCATCGCGTGAGAGCGGCTGGGAATCTCGTGAACCAACCCTACCCATCCCATCCACCCCTGCCGGCTGCCCTGGCCGACGACCTGAAGGGATGCTTCGGCCAACGATTCACCACCAGTCAGGCGGTACGAGACCAGCACGGCCGGGATGAGTCGGTGCACCCGGCTGCGGCACCGGACGCCGTGGTGTTCGCCGAGAGCACCGACGAAGTGGCAAAGGCCGTTCGCCTCTGTCGCCAGCACAAGATGCCGGTGATTCCCTATGGAGCCGGCAGCTCGGTCGAGGGCCATTTTCTTGCCGTGCGCGGCGGCATCTGCATCGACCTGAGCCGCATGAACCGGGTTGTCGCCATCCACGCCGAGGACCTCGACGCCACAGTCCAGCCCGGCGTCACGCGCAAACAACTGAACGCCGAGCTGCACGACACCGGCCTGTTCTTTCCCATCGACCCGGGCGCGGACGCTTCGCTGGGCGGCATGGCCGCCACCCGCGCCTCGGGCACCAATGCCGTACGCTACGGCACCATGCGCGAGAACGTGCTTGGCATGACGGTGGTGCTGGCCGACGGACGCATCATCCGCACCGGTGGCCGGGCGAAGAAATCCTCGGCCGGCTACGACCTGACGCGACTCTTCATCGGCTCGGAAGGCACACTCGGCATCATCACCGAGCTGACTGTCAGGCTCTATCCGGTGCCGGAGGCGATTTCCAGCGCCGTGTGCGCCTTCCCCGGCGTCGATGCCGCCGTCGACACGGTGATCCAGACCATCCAGCTCGGCGTCCCGGTGGCGCGCATCGAACTGCTCGACGCGCTCACCATTTCCGCCGTGAACCGCTACAGCAAGACCGCCTTGAAGGAGGTGCCGACGCTGTTCTTCGAGTTCCACGGCTCTTCCGCCGGCGTGGAAGAGCAGGCGTCGCTGGTGCAGGAGTTGGCGGCGGAGCACGGTGGCACGGATTTCGAATGGGCGACCCGCCCGGAAGACCGCAGCCGGCTCTGGCAGGCCCGCCACGACGCCTACTTCGCCTGCCTGCAACTGAAGGCCGGCTCGCGCGCCTTTCCCACCGATGTCTGCGTGCCGATCTCGCGCCTGGCCGAGTGCATCCGCGCCACCTACGAGGACATCGCCCGCAGTTCGCTCCCCACCCCCCTGTTCGGCCATGTCGGCGACGGCAATTTCCATCTGGTGTTGCTGATCGATCCTGCCAACCCCCGGGAAGTGGCGGAAGCCGAGAAGATCAACCATGCGGTCGTCGAGCGCGCGCTGGCCATGGAAGGCACCTGCACGGGCGAGCACGGCGTCGGCATCGGCAAGCAGAAATTCCTCGTGGCGGAACACGGCGAGGCGGCGGTCGATGTCATGCGCGCGCTCAAGCTGGCGCTCGATCCGGAGAACCTGCTCAACCCGGGCAAGATCCTCCCCTGACGGCACAGCACTGCGTGTAAAATTTTGGCACGGCAGAACCCACAAGACCTCCGGCCGGTCGGGGCCACACCAGCGGCCCCACGTCAAAAACACGTTTTTTGCGGAGGAGACATCCCATGGCGGAAACCGCCACTCCGGTTCGTTCCGGACCGGAAGCCGACACCACGCTCGACACCAAGTACACCCTCGAAGCCGGCCGCGTCTACCTGACCGGCACCCAGGCCCTCGCCCGCCTGCCGATGATGCAGCGGGAACGGGACCTCGCCGCCGACCTCAACACCGCCGGCTTCATCTCCGGCTACCGCGGCTCGCCGCTGGGCGGGCTCGACCAGACGCTATGGCGTGCGAAAAAACACCTCGATGCGCACCACATCCGGTTCCAGCCAGGTGTCAATGAGGATCTCGCCGCCACCGCCATCTGGGGCACGCAGCAGGTCAACCTCTTCCCCGGCGCGAAGTACGACGGGGTGTTCTCGATGTGGTACGGCAAGGGGCCGGGCGTCGACCGCTGCGGCGACGTGTTCCGCCACGCCAACGCCGCCGGCACTTCGCAGTTCGGCGGCGTGCTGGCGGTGGCGGGCGACGACCACGCCGCGCGTTCCTCCACCGTGGCGCACCAGACCGAGCACATCTTCAAGGCGGTCATGATGCCGGTGCTGGCGCCTTCCGGCGTGCAGGACTACCTCGACCTCGGCCTGCACGGCTGGGCCATGTCGCGCTATTCCGGCTGCTGGGTGGCGTTCAAGGCGGTGGCGGACACCATCGAATCTTCCGCCTCGGTCTACGTCGACCCGCATCGCGTGCAGATCGCACTGCCCGACTACCCGCTGCCGCCGGGCGGCCTCAACATCCGCTGGCCGGACGACCGTCTGGTGCAGGAAGAGCGCCTGCTGCACCACAAGCTCTACGCCGCCCTCGCCTATGCGCGCACCAACAGGCTCAACCAGATCGTCATCGACAGCCCGAATCCGCGCCTGGGCATCATCACCTGCGGCAAGTCCTACCTCGACGTGCGCCAGGCCTTCGACGACCTCGGCATCGACGACCGGCTCGCCGCCGAGATCGGCATCCGCCTCTACAAGGTCGGCATGGTGTGGCCGCTCGAGTCCGAGGGCGTGCGCCACTTCGCCGAAGGGCTGGAGGAAATCCTCGTCGTCGAGGAAAAGCGCCAGCTGCTCGAATACCAGCTCAAGGAAGAACTCTACAACTGGAGGGAGGACGTGCGCCCGCGCGTCATCGGCAAGTTCGACGAGAAGGGCGAGTGGGCGCAGCCCCACGCCGACTGGCTGCTGCCGGCCTGCGGCGAGCTGACGCCGGCCATGATCGCCCGCGTCGTCGCCGCACGCATCGGCCGCTACGTCACCTCCGACCGCATCCAGGCGCGCCTGGCCTTCCTCGAGGCGAAGGAGCGCGCGCTGGCGAAGGCGGTCATCCCGATCCAGCGCATTCCCCACTTCTGCTCCGGCTGCCCGCACAACACCTCGACGCGCGTGCCCGAGGGAAGCCGGGCGCTGGCCGGCATCGGCTGCCATTTCATGGCGACCTGGATGAACCGCTCCACCGCCACTTTCTCGCACATGGGCGGCGAGGGCGCCGCCTGGGTCGGCCAGGCGCCGTTCACCGAAACACGCCATGTTTTCGCCAACCTCGGCGACGGCACCTATTTCCATTCCGGCCTGCTCGCCATCCGCCAGGCGGTCGCCGCAGGGCATCCCATAACCTACAAGATCCTCTACAACGACGCCGTCGCCATGACCGGCGGCCAGCCGGTGGACGGCAACCTCAGCGTGCCGCAGATGGCGCACCAGCTTCAGGCCGAAGGCGTGAAGCGCATCGTTGTCGTCACCGACGGCACCGAGCGCGCCTACACCATCGCCGACCTGCCGCAGGGCGTGCCGCTGCGCCACCGCGACGAGCTGGACCTCGTCCAGCGCGAACTGCGCGAATTCCCGGGTGTCTCGGCGCTGATCTACGACCAGACCTGCGCGGCGGAGAAGCGCCGGCGCCGCAAGCGCGGCAAGTTCCCCGACCCGGCGCGGCGCGTCTTCATCAACGAGGCGGTGTGCGAGGGCTGCGGCGACTGCTCAGAGCAATCGAACTGCCTGTCGGTGGTGCCGGTGGAGACGGAATTCGGCCGCAAGCGCGCCATCGACCAGTCCGCCTGCAACAAGGACTACACCTGCCTGAAGGGCTTCTGCCCCAGCTTCGTCACCGTCGAGGGCGGCCGCCTGAAGAAAGGCAAGGCCGTCGCCGCCGACGAAAACGGCTTCGCCACGCTGCCCGAGCCGCAGATCGCCGAGACGAAGGAGCCGTGGGGCATCCTCATCACCGGCGTCGGCGGCACCGGCGTCATCACCCTCGGCGCCCTCATCGGCATGGCGGCACACCTCGACGGCAAGGGCGTCACCGCGCTCGACATGACGGGCCTCGCGCAGAAGTTCGGCGCCGTCTTCTCGCACGTGCGCATCGCCGAGCGGCCGGAGGACATCCACGCCGTGCGCGTGGCGGCCGGCGAGGCGAATGCCGTGATCGGCGGCGACATCGTCGTCTCGGCCAACCCCGAGGCACTGGCAAAGATGAAGGCCGGCTTCACGCGCGCCGTCGTCAATTGCGCGGCGACGCCGACCGCCGAATTCATCCGCAATCCCGACTGGCAATTCCCGCTCGAGAAGATGCAGCAGACCATCCGCGAGGCGACCGGCGAGGACCATGCCGATTTCATCGACGCCAACGGCCTGGCGACGGCACTGATGGGCGACGCCCTCTTCGGCAACCTGATCCTGCTCGGCCAGGCCTGGCAGCGGGGCCTGGTGCCGGTCTCCCTCGCAGCCATGCAAAGGGCCATCGAGCTCAACGGCGTGGCGGTGGAAGCCAACCTGAAGGCTTTCCTCTGGGGCCGGCGCACCGCCCACGATCGCGCCGCGGTGGAGCGCTTCGCCCGCCCGGCTTCGGCCGCCGAGCCGCCCCGCGCACAAACGCTGGACCAGCTCGTCGCGCGCCGCATGGCATTCCTCACCGCTTATCAGGACGCGGCCTACGCCGGGCGCTACCGGGCGCTGGTCGACAAGGTGCGCGCGGCGGAAGCGCCGCTCGGCTCGGCGCGCCTCGCCGAGGCGGTGGCGAAGCACTATTTCAAGCTGCTGGCGGTGAAGGACGAGTACGAGGTGGCGCGGCTGCATGCCGATCCGGCCTTTCACGCCAAAATCGCCGCCGCCTTCGAGGGCGATTACACGCTCCACTTCCACCTGGCGCCGCCGCTGCTGGCGAAAACCGATCCCGCCACCGGCCTGCCGAAGAAGCGCGCCTACGGGCCGTGGATGCTGACCGCGTTCCGCTGGCTGGCCAGTCTGAAATTCCTGCGCGGCAGCGCGCTCGACGTCTTCGGCAAGACGGCGGAGCGCCGCCTGGAACGGGAACTGATCGTCGAGTACGAGCGGGACATTGCCGCGATGCTGTCCGGGCTCGAGGCGTCAAATCTCGACGCCGCCGTCGCGCTGGCCGCCCTGCCCGGGCAGATCCGCGGCTTCGGCCACATCAAGCTGCGCTCGGCGGAGGCGGCGCGGAAGCAGCGCGAGGCACTGCTGACTGAGCTGAAGGGTGCGGAAGCGCCCGTCTCCAAGGCGACCTGAGGAGCCGGCTTGGCGGCACTCAAGGCGCTTGCCGCCCAACTGTTGGCCTGGCTGCTGGTCGCCGCGGGCTGCATCGCCCTCGGCCGGCCCCTCGCCGCGTCGCTGCCCCTGGCCGCCCTCCAGGGCGCCCTCGCCGCGGGCATCGGCATCCTGCTGAAGTCGGAACGCTGGTGGATCGCCATCCATCTGGCCTTTTCGCCGGCGCTCTTCGCCGCCCTGCGGCTGGATCTGCCCCCGGCGTTCCCGCTCGCCGTGCTGGCGGGACTGACTTTTGTTTTCTGGACGACGTTTCGCGGTGAAGTGCCGCTGTTTCTCTCCAGCCGCGCCACTGCCGATGCCCTGCTCCCCTTGTTGCCGCAGTACGCCGGTCTGCAGGTCGTCGACCTCGGCGCCGGCACCGGCGGACTGCTGCGGCGGCTGGCGCAGGCGCGCCCGGATGCCCGCTTCACCGGCATCGAGCATGCGCCCCTGCCCTATCTGGCCGCCCGGCTGAACGCGCGCGGACTGGGAAACCTTGTCATCGAAGGCAGCGACCTGTGGCGTCGCCCGCTTGCCGATCAGGACGTTGTCTTCACCTTCCTGTCGCCCCGGGTGATGCCGCGCCTGTGGGAAAAGGCCCGGGCCGAAATGCGCCCGGGCACCCTGCTGGTCAGCAGCAGCTTTCCGGTGCCGGATGCGCCCCCCGAACAGGTGGTCGAGGTCGCCGACCGGCGCGGCACGCGGCTGTACTGCTACAGGATGTAGATTCCCTTCCGGAGAAAAACTGGCAATTTCCCGCGCAATTCGCCATATTGGAATCCCATCCTCCCGGGAATAATTCGCGGCAAGGATCAAGATGACTGCCCCCACGCTCACTTCGTTCGCTGCCCCCCGAGGGGGCGCTTGCCTCCTTTGAGGCGGCTCTACAGGAGGCAATATGGCCGAAATCGTCTGCATCATCGGCAACAAGGGCGGCACCGGCAAGACCACGCTCTCGCACATGCTGTGCCAGGG
>JBDHRL010000119.1:0-7296 GCA_039807535.1 Rhodocyclaceae bacterium | reverse complement strand
CAGGTGGCGGTGGTGATGGGCTCGTGCACCGCCGGCGGCGCCTACGTGCCGGCGATGTCGGACGAGGCGGTCATCGTGAAGAACCAGGGCACCATCTTCCTTGGCGGCCCGCCGCTGGTGAAGGCCGCCACCGGCGAAGTGGTCAGCGCCGAGGACCTCGGCGGCGCCGACGTGCACACGCGCATCTCCGGCGTGGCCGACCACTTCGCCGAGAACGACCATCACGCCCTGCACATCTGCCGCAACATCGTCGGCCACCTCAACTGGAAGAAGCCGGTGACGGTGGAGCTGGCGACGCCGGAAGACCCGCTCTACGACCCGGCGGAGCTCTACGGCGCCGTGCCGGTCGACACGCGCAAGCCGCTCGAGGTGCGCGAAGTCATCGCCCGCATCGTCGACGGCTCGCGCCTCGACGAGTTCAAGGCGCGCTACGGCACCACGCTGGTGACCGGCTTCGCCCACATCCACGGCTACCCGGTCGGCATCGTCGCCAACAACGGCATCCTCTTCGGCGAGTCGGCGCAGAAAGGCGCGCACTTCGTCGAGCTGTGCGCGCAGCGCGGCATCCCGCTGCTGTTCGTGCAGAACATCACCGGCTTCATGGTCGGCCGCAAGTACGAAAACCAGGGCATCGCCAAGGACGGCGCCAAGATGGTCACCGCCGTGGCCTGCGCCAGGGTGCCGAAGTTCACCCTGATCATCGGCGGCAGCCACGGCGCCGGCAACTACGGCATGTGCGGCCGGGCCTATAGTCCGCGCATGCTGTGGATCTGGCCCAACAGCCGCGTCTCGGTGATGGGCGGCGAGCAGGCCGCCAACGTGCTGTCGCAGATCCGCCGCGATGCGATGGAGGCGCAGGGCAAGAGCTGGCCGGCCGAGGAGGAGGAGAAATTCAAGGCGCCGATCCGCGCCCAGTACGAGACGCAGGGCCACCCCTATTACGCCACGGCGCGGCTGTGGGACGACGGCATCGTCGACCCGGCACAGTCGCGCCGCGTGCTGGCGCTGGGCATCTCCGCCTCGCTCAATGCGCCGATCGAGCCGACGCCGTTCGGCGTCTTCAGGATGTGATTTTGCTGGTCGGGCTTCAGCCCGGCAACGACCGCAGCCGCCGGCCTGAAGGCCGACCTACAGGGAGAGAACATGAGCGACACCATCCTCACCGAAATCGACAATGGCGTCGGCATCATCACGCTGAACCGGCCCGAGCGGCACAACGCCTTCGATGATGTGCTGATCCGCGAGCTGTCGGAGGCGCTGGTCAAGATGGACACCGACGCCGACGTGCGTGTCGTCGTGCTGTCCAGCACTGGCAAGAGCTTCTGCGCCGGCGCCGACCTCAACTGGATGAAGAAGGCGGCGGGCTACAACGCCGAGGAGACCCAGCGCGACGCCGTCGAGTTGGCCGGCATGCTGCGCCTGTTGAACGACATGAAGAAGCCGACCGTGGCACGCGTGCAGGGTCCGGCCTACGGCGGTGGCGTCGGCCTGGTCGCCGCCTGCGACATCGCCATCGCCGCCTTCGACGCCCAGTTCGCCCTGACCGAAGTGAGGCTCGGCATCATCCCGGCGGTGATCAGCCCCTACGTCATCGGTGCCATCGGCGAGCGCAAGGCGCGCCGCTACATGCTCACCGCCGAGCGCTTCTCGGCCGCCGAGGCCTACCGCATCGGCCTGGTGCACGAGATCGTGCCGGGTGAGGCCGAGCTGGACGAGGCGGTCGGCGAGATCGTCGACGCCCTGCTTGCCAACGGCCCGGTGGCGCTGGGCGAATGCAAGGCGCTGATCAAGGCTGTCGCCAACCGTCCGATCTCTTCCGACATCATCGTGGATACCGCCCGGCGCATTGCCCGCGTGCGCGCCTCGGCGGAAGGCAAGGAAGGCATGGCCGCCTTCCTCGAAAAAAGAAAGCCGTCATGGGTCACGAAAAACAGTTAACCACCAAGGCGCCAAGACACCAAGCAGCACAAAGTAGTTCTTGGTGTACCTTGGTGCCTTGGTGTCTTGGTGGTGAAAATGTTCACAAAAATCCTGATCGCTAACCGCGGCGAGATCGCCTGCCGCGTCATCAAGACGGCGCGCCGCCTCGGCATCCGCACCGTCGCCGTGTATTCCGAGGCCGACGCCGGCGCGCGCCACGTGCACCTCGCCGACGAGGCGGTGCTGATCGGCCCGGCGGCAGCGCGCGAGAGCTACCTCGTCGCCGAGCGCATCCTCGACGCGGCGAAGAAAACCGGCGCCCAGGCCGTGCATCCGGGCTACGGCTTCCTTTCCGAGAACGAAACCTTCGCCGAGGCCTGCGCCGCGGCCGGCATCGCCTTCATCGGCCCGCCGGTGGCGGCCATCAGCGCGATGGGCTCGAAGAGCGCGGCGAAGTCGCTCATGGAGAAGGCCGGCGTGCCGCTGGTGCCCGGCTACCATGGCAACGAGCAGGACCCTTTCTTCCTTGAGCAGCAGGCGAGCCGCATCGGCTACCCGGTGCTGATCAAGGCCAGCGCCGGCGGCGGCGGCAAGGGCATGCGCATCGTCGAGAAAGCCGTCGACTTCGCCGCCGCGCTCGCTTCCTGCAAGCGCGAGGCCGCGTCCAGCTTCGGCGACGACCGCGTGCTGGTCGAGAAATACCTCGTCCGTCCGCGCCACATCGAGATCCAGATCTTCGGTGACACGCAGGGCAATTGCGTGTATCTCTTCGAGCGCGACTGCTCGGTGCAGCGCCGCCACCAGAAGGTGCTGGAAGAAGCGCCCGCCCCCGGCATGACGCCGGAGCGCCGTGCCCAAATGGGAAACGCGGCGGTTTCCGCGGCCCGCGCCGTCGGCTACGTCGGCGCCGGCACGGTGGAGTTCATCGCCGAGCAGGACGGCCGGTTCTATTTCATGGAGATGAACACCCGCCTGCAGGTCGAGCATCCGGTGACCGAGATGATCACCGGCCTCGACCTCGTCGAGTGGCAATTGCGCGTGGCGGCCGGCGAGCCGCTGCCGCTGGCGCAGGAGCAGCTCGCCATCCGCGGCCACGCGCTGGAGGCACGCATCTACGCCGAGGACCCGGACAAGGGCTTCCTGCCGTCGACCGGCCGCCTCATCCATCTCGCGCCGCCGGCCGAGTCGCTCAACGTGCGCATCGACACCGGCGTCGAGGAGGGCGACGAGATCACGCCGCACTACGATCCGATGATCGCCAAGCTGATCGTCTGGGACGTCGATCGGGACCGGGCGCTGGCGCGCATGCTGCAGTCGCTGGCGCAATACCGCGTCGTCGGCGTTTCAAGCAACGTCGACTTCCTCTCGCGCCTGGTTGCCTGTCCGGCCTTCGCCCACGCCGACCTCGACACCGGTCTCATCGAGCGCGAGAAAACCTTCCTGTTTCCCGAAGGAGCGGAAGCACCGCGCGAGGTGTTCCTCGTCGCCGCCCTGGCCGAGCTGCTGCGCGAGGAGGAGGCCGCCCGCGCCGCCGCCGCGCGCGACCGCGACCCGCACTCGCCCTGGCACCTGCGCGACGGCTGGCGTCTCAATGCCTCCTTTCGCCGCCCGCTGCTGTTCCGCTTCGGCGAGGCCGAGAAGACCGTCGCCGTCGGCTATGCGCGCGGCAACTACGCGCTGGAACTCGACGGCATCGCCACACCGGCGCGCGGCGAGCGCACCGGCAACAGCACGCTGCGCATCGAGTTGGGCGGCATGCGCCTGCCGGCGACGGTGATCGCCTTCGGCGAGAAGCGCCACGTCTTCCTGCACGGCCGCACCTGGCAGCTCGCCTGCGTCGACCCGCTCTACCACGCCGGCGAGGGCGAAGGTGCGGGCGGCGGCCTCGCCGCGCCGATGCCGGGCAAGGTGATTTCCCTCATCGCCCAGCCGGGCAGCGACGTCGAGCAGGGCGCACCGCTCTTGATCCTCGAGGCGATGAAGATGGAGCACACCCTTTTCGCGCCGGCGAAGGGGAAACTCAAGGCCTTCCGCTTCGGCGTTGGCGACTCGGTGGCGGAGGGCGCCGAATTGGTGGACTTCGAAGCCGAAAAACCATGAACCACAGAGACACAGAGGCACAGAGCAAGCCCGGAGAAGAACTTCTCTGTGTCTCTGTGCCTCTGTGGTGAAAGGTTTGTCATGTCTTTGCCTCAACGTGTCAAGATCGTCGAGGTCGGCCCGCGCGACGGTTTGCAGAACGAAAGCCGGCTGGTGCCGACCGCCGTCAAGGTCGCGCTGATCGATCGCCTCGGCCAGGCCGGCCTGAAGGCCATCGAGGCCACCGCCTTCGTCTCGCCGAAGTGGGTGCCGCAGATGGGCGATGCGGCCGAGGTGATGGCGAGCCTGCCGCGCCGCGCCGGCGTGAGCTACCCGGTGCTGGTGCCGAACCTGAAGGGGTTCGAGCAGGCGCTCGCCGCCGGCGCCGAGGAGATCGCCGTCTTCGCCGCCGCCTCGGAGGCCTTCTCGCAGAAGAACATCAATTGCTCCATCGCCGAATCGCTGGAGCGCTTCCGCCCGGTCGCCGAGGCGGCGCTGAAGAACGGCATCCGCGTGCGCGGCTACGTCTCCTGCGTGGTCGGCTGTCCCTACCAGGGCGCGGTGCAGCCGGCGGCCGTCGCCGAGGTGGCGGCGCGCCTGCTGGAGATGGGCTGCTACGAAATCTCGCTGGGCGACACCATCGGCGTCGGCACGCCGGCCTCGGTTGCGCGCATGCTCGACGAGGTCATGCTGCTGGCGCCCGCCGAGCGCCTCGCCGGCCACTACCACGACACCTACGGCATGGCGCTCGCCAACATCTATGCCTCGCTCGAGCGCGGCATCGCCGTCTTCGACGCCTCGGTCGCAGGACTCGGCGGCTGCCCCTACGCCGCCGGCGCCTCGGGCAACGTGGCGACCGAGGACGTGGTGTACCTCATGAACGGCCTTGGGCTGGAGACCGGCGTCGACCTCGACCGCCTGGTCGATGCCGGCGCCTTCATCTGCGCCGAGCTGGGCCGCGAACCTGCATCGAAAGTCGCCCGCGTTGTGCTGGCCAAGCGGAGGAAGGCATGAGGCATGGATTGCAGTCCGCCCTCGTTCGGACGGACGAACGGACGGCGGCACGATGACGCCGCACTTGCCGCCGCAGATCCGCGTCATCCGGCGCGACTGGCTCAACGCCAACAACATCGTCTTCCATGAAGGCGCCGAGGCGACCTTGGTGGACTCGGGCTACGTCACCCACGCCGTGGAAACCCTGGCGCTGATCGGGCGCGCGCTGGAAGGCCGCAAGCTGGTCCGCCTCATCAACACCCACTCGCACTCCGACCACATCGGCGGCAACGCCGCGGTGCGCCGCGCCCACGGCTGCCGCATCCTGGTGCCCGAGGGCATGGCGCCGGCGGTCGAGGACTGGGACGAGGACGCGCTGCTGCTCTCCTCCGCCCACCAGCAGGCCGAGCCCTTCGGGTTCGACGCGACGATCGTGCCGGACGACGAGCTGGAAATGGGCGGCATCCGCTGGCAGGCCCTGCACGTGCCCGGCCACGACATGCACGCGCTGGCGTACTACGCACCGAGGGAGCGCATCCTGATCTCCGGCGACGCGCTGTGGCAGGACGGCTTCGGCGTCATGTTCGCCGAGCTGCACGGCGACCCGAGCGGCCTGCCGGCGCAGCGGCGCACGCTGGAAATGCTGCGCGAGCTCGACGTCGGCGTCGTCATCCCCGGCCACGGCGCGCCCTTCGCCGATTACGAAGCTGCCGTCGCGCGCGCCCTGCAACGCCTCGCCGCCTTCGAGCAGAGCCCCGAGCGCATGGCCAAGAGCGCCATGAAGGCGCTGTTCACCTTCACCCTGCTGGAGAAGCGGCGCATGCCGCGCGCCGGCATCGGTGACCACTTCGGTCGCGTTGCCATCTTCCGCGACGTCTCGAAACGCTTCTTCCGGCGCGAGCCGGCCGCCGTTGCCGCCCAGGTCATCGACGAGCTGCTCAAGGCCGGCGTGCTGGCCGAAGAGGATGGCGACATCGTCGCGCGCGGCTGACCATGACCGGCCCGGCTCCCACCCGCGCCGGCTGGATCGCGGTGCTCGCCACCCTCTGCATCTGGACCGGCTTCATCCTTGTCAGCCGCCACGGCGGCAAGGGCACGCTGACCGGCTGGGACGTCACCGCATTGCGCTTCGGCGTCGGCGCGCTGGTTGCCGTGTTCTTCCTGCCGCGCGTCGCGCTGCCGCCCCTGCGCGTGGTCGTGCTGTTTTCCGTCTTCGGCGGCATCGGCTACGCCAGCGCCGTGTATGCCGGCTTCCGCCTGGCGCCGGCGGCGCACGCCGCGGTGCTGCTGCCCGGTTCGCTGCCCTTCGCCACGGCCGTCATTGCCTGGCTGTGGCTCGGTCAGAAGCCCTCGCGGCCGCAGCGCATCGCCCTCGCGCTCGTCTTCGCCGGCATCCTGCTCACCGCCGCCGACACCTTTTCGCACGGCCCGCGCCTGACCGGCCTGCAGTTGCTGGGTGACGCGCTGTTCCTCTGCGGTTCTTCTTCATGGGCGGTATTTACCCTGCTGCTGCGCCGCCACCCGATGGCGCCGCTGGCGGCGACGGTGGCCACCACGCTCGGCAGCGCGATCGTCTATCTCCCGCTCTGGTACTTCTTCCTGCCGAGCACGCTGGCGCAGGCGCCCGCCGCCGAGATCGCCCTGCAGGCCATCTACCAGGGTGTGCTGGTGGTCTTCGTCGCGATGGTGCTCTACACCTTCGCCGTGCGCCAGCTTGGCGCGCAGACCGTGGCGCTGCTGATGGCCTTCGTGCCCGGCCTCTCCGCGCTGGCCGCCGTGCCCGTCCTTGGCGAGCGGCTGTCGCTGCTCACGCTGGCGGGGCTGGGTGCGGTGACGTTCGGCGCGCTGCTGGGGGCGCGCGCCGTGCCCGGCGGCGCATCGCCGTCTCGCCGCGGCTGACTTTTGCGCCGGCAGCGGGATTGCGCAAACATCGCATCCCGTTCCGCCGAAAGCGGCATAATCCCCCCGGAGCGTTCCCTTCCATACAGAGGCAGAGGCGATGCCCTTGTCCGGCGCCAGCCGCAGTGCGGCCAGTCCGCAGAACCGCACCGACACCATGATCGGGGCCGGCATGCGCGTCGATGGCCATGTCGCCTTCACGGGCGTGCTCCGCATCCAGGGCGACGTCCTCGGCGACGTGGCCTGCCCGGGCGATGCCGGCGGCACGGTGGTGGTGGATGCGACGGGCAGCGTGACCGGCGCGATCGGTGCCCCGCGCATCGTTGTTCGGGGCCGCGTCCTCGGCCCCCTGCATTCCGCGCAGTCGATCGACATCCAGCAGGGCGGCAGCGTCGTCGGCGACGC
>JBDHRL010000009.1:0-38573 GCA_039807535.1 Rhodocyclaceae bacterium | reverse complement strand
CAGCCAGTAGTGGTAGGAGGGCAGGTCGAATTCGCACACGCCGCCGGGAATCGAGGCGCGGCTCTTGATGCTCATCAACCAATCGTTCTCGCGCAGGTAGTGGCCGATCTTGCCCTGCATGTTGAGCAGCGCGGCACTGGCCTGCTCGATCTCGTAGAGTGCGCCGGAGAGCGCGGTTTCGGAGATATCGGGATTGTTGCGGAAGGAGAGCAGGATCTGGCGCTGGCGCTCGAGCTCCTGTACGAGATCAAACTTGAGATCGGCGCGGCTGGCGACGTCGAGGATCTCGAACAGCGTCACCAGGGCGACATGGTGTTCCTGCGCGCCGTCGGCCCCGATGAAGTGCCCCGTCTTGTCGAACAGGTCCTCCAGGCGCAGCAAGGTGCGAATGCGCTCGTTGAGAGGATATTCGTAGGTGATCACGCTGCACCGTGCCGTCGGAGAAATTCGATCAATTCTGACCCATTCCCCGACAAAGTACAACAAGAACCTCCCGGAAACCTATGAAACTGCGGCCATTTCAAGGTAGCGGCGGTGCAGGGCCTCGATCTGCGGGCGCAGGGCTGCGAGGTCGCCGCCGTTGTCGATGACGTCGTCGGCCGCAGCCAGGCGCCGTTCGCGGCCGACCTGGGCGGCCATGATGGCACGGGCTTCGTCGGCAGTGAGCCCATTGCGCGACATGACACGCGCAACCTGTACCTCTTCAGGACAATCGACTACCACTACGCGCTGCACGCGGCTGCGGTAGCCGCCGGATTCCAGCAGCAGGGGGACCTCCAGCACGACATAGGGCGCGCGCGCGGCCGCGCTGCGGCGATCGGCCTCGGCGCGGATCATGGGATGGAGAATGGCTTCCAGACGGGATTTCGCCTGCGCGTCGGCGAATACCCTGCGGCGCATGGCGGCACGGTCGAGCGCGCCGTGCGCGTCGACGGCCTCGTCGCCGAAGGTGGCGCGAATGGGCTCGATCGCGGCACCGTCCGGCGCGGTCAGCTCGCGGGCGATGGCGTCGGTATCCACCCGCGCAGCCCCGAATTCCTCGAAGAGGGAGGCTGCCGCGCTCTTGCCGCTGCCGATGCCGCCCGTGAGGCCGACGATGAACGTCATGGCCTGGCGCTGGCGCAGTCCGCTTTGGAAAGCCCGCTGAATTCCGCCGGCAAGTCGGTCAGTGCCCCGGCAATCTGCTCCGGGCTGCCGCGCAACTCGACGACAGATTTGTCGCCGCTTGCCTCGCGCGCCAGGATGCGCGCCGATTTCACGGTCTTCTTTTGCAGGGCGCCGACATAGGCCTTCGCGGCCTCCTCGCTCTTGAACAGGCCGAGCGAGATCGCAAACTGGTTGGGGCCGCTTTCCCGCACGACGTAGAAATCCTTGATACCCAGCCTGGAGAGTTCGGCTGCCTTCTTGTCGGCCTGGGCACTGTTGGGCAGGGGCGGAATATGTACCCACCAGGACCGGGGCTCCTCCAGCGCGCGCTGCACCACCTTGAGCCGCGCGTCACGGCCGGACAGCAGCGAGACGAACCTGCCCGCCGCCTCGTTTTCCAGCCCCGCCAGAGCGCGGCACTCTTCGGCAGGCGGCGCTGCCGCCCTGGCGGGCGGCGTGCCCTTGCCGGCTATGCGCAACTTGTCGGGTTCGATCTGGGCGGACAGGCGCTCGGCTTCGCCGCCGCCGGCGGCGCCGAAATAGCCCTGACCCCTGGCGAACAGCAGCAGGTTCCCGAGCACCAGCAGGAAAAAGAGGGTGCGCAGGACCTGCATGCCGTCCTTTCCGCCTTAGGCGACCTTCGGCAGGCGCTTGAGGGCCTCCTGCACGGCCTCGGCCGGATACTCGTAGTCCACCAGCTCGCCGGCGAAGTACTTGTCGTACGACGCCATGTCGAAGTGGCCATGGCCGGAGAGGTTGAAGAACAGCGTCTTCTTCTCGCCGCTCTGCTTGCAGCGCAGCGCCTCGTCGATGCAGGCGCGAATGGCATGGCAGGACTCCGGCGCCGGAATGATGCCCTCGGCGCGGGCGAACTGCACGCCGGCCTCGAAGGTGGCGATCTGCGGCACCGCCACCGCCTCGATCAGGCCCTCGTTGTAGAGCTGGCAGACCAGCGGCGAGTCGCCGTGGTAGCGCAGGCCGCCGGCGTGGATCGAAGGCGGCATGAAGTCGTGGCCGAGGGTGTACATCTTCATCATCGGCGTGTAGCCGGAGACGTCGCCGAAGTCGTAGGCGTAGACGCCCTTGGTCAGGCTCGGGCAGGAGCTCGGCTCGGCCGCCACCAGGCGCACCTTCTTGCCGGCGGCCTTGTCGGCAAGGAAGGGGAAGGCGGTGCCGGCGAAGTTGGAGCCGCCGCCGCAGCAGGCGAACACCATGTCGGGATAGTCGCCGACCTTCTCGAACTGCTTCTTCGCTTCCTGCCCGATCACCGTCTGGTGCAGGCAGACGTGGTTCAACACCGAGCCGAGGCTGTAGTTGGTGTCCTTGCGCGAGGCGGCTTCCTCGACCGCCTCGGAAATCGCCAGGCCGAGCGAACCCGGGTTGTTCGGATCGGCCGCCAGCGCCGCCTTGCCGGCATTGGTCATGTCGGTCGGCGAGGCGTAGACCTCCGCGCCCCAGGTCTGCATCATCGAGCGGCGGAAGGGTTTCTGGTTGTAGCTCACCTTCACCATGTAAACGCGCACCTCGATGCCGAACATCTGGCCGGCGAAGGCAATCGATGAGCCCCATTGGCCGGCGCCGGTCTCGGTGGTGAGCCGGGTGATGCCGACCATCTTGTTGAAGAAGGCCTGCGGCACCGAGGTATTGACCTTGTGCGAGCCGGCCGGGCTGACGCCCTCGTACTTGTAGTAGATCTTGGCCGGCGTGCCGAGCATCTGCTCGAGGCGGCGGGCGCGGAACATCGGGGTCGGACGCCACTGCTTGTAGATCTGGCGTACTTCTTCGGGAATCGGGATCCAGCGCTCGCCCGACATTTCCTGCTCGAGCAGCGGGCCGGGGAAGATGGCCAGCATCTGTTCGGGCGTGACCGGATTGCCGTCCGGCGCCAGCGGCGGCAGGGGCGGATTCGGCATGTCGGCAACGACGTTGTACCAGTGGGTCGGAATATCGGATTCGTTGAGCAAAATCTTGACGTCGGACATCTCGTTTCTCCTCCTCGTTATTTGTGAATGGATGCCAGGCCCGCCTCCTCTCCGGCAGCCTGATCGATACCGGCTTGCAGAATCACCTTAGCCCAAGTACGGGGAAAATAATAGCCCGGGTATACTGCATACACAAGTGAATCCCTCCCATCAACTCACCAATCGCGCCGAACTTATGAGCATGCTCACCAGCGCATCCTGACGCTGTAGTCGAGCGTGGCCTTGCCGTCGGCCGGAACGGTCACCTGCCAGACCGCGGAGTGGGCATCGCCCTTCGTGTGCTTTTGGCTTTCCGACACCATCTCCCAGTCGCCGGGCACCGGCTCGACCACCTTGACCGTCACCGGCACGTCCTTGGCGTTGGCAAGTTCGATGCTGAAGGCGCCTTCGTAGACCTTGTCGCCGATCTTGCGGAAAGCGGTCTGCCTGCGCGCCGCCTTGACGTCGAAGGCATCGCCCAGTTTCAGCCGCACCGTCTCGTTCTTCGCCGTGTGATCGATGCGGTCCTCGCCGACGAAGAGCGCGTTGCCGCGCGAGTCCTTCTTGTACACCCGCACGATGCCCTTCGGCAGCGGCACGCCGAGATCGCCGCCCTTGTTGTCGAACTCGATGAAGACGCCGATCTTGTGCTGGCGGCCGAGGTCGGGCTGCGCGCCGCGGTAGTACCAGTCCTGGCCGGCGAGACGGTACTCCTTGCGCAGCGGCACGCCCGCGGCGGAGAGCAGCGCCACCTGCTTGGTCTGGTTGTCGAGCACCGTCGTCGGCCGGTTCAGCGTGTAGAGGTGGTACTCGAAGAGCTGTTCGCTCGCCATCTCCGGCGCCGGTGCCGCCATGGCCTTGGCGGCGAACTGCTGGGTGCGCATCTCGTCGCGCACGCGATTGACGTCGCCGGCCACCAGCTGCAGGCGGGCGTTCTCGTAACTCGCCCCGCTCTGGTTGGTCAGCGTCACCCAGCCGGCGAGGTCGAGCTTCGATTCGTCGCCGGCGAGCTCCGCCACGTAGTCGGCGCGCCAGGACAGCCCACCGGAAAGATAGGACAGTTCCGTCGCCTGGCGCCCGGCGGCGGCGCTCTCCAGCTGCACCACCAGGGTCGGCCGCTCGCGCAGGTTGGGCGGAATCGCACCGTAGGCGATGCGGCCGGGCACGCCGGTCTCGATGCGGTCGGCGTACTTCAGCACGACGCCGCCGTTGGTCGCCAGCACCTCGGCCGGCTCGCGCGTCTCGGCACCGGTGGCCGGATTGGTCCTGATCACCGTAACGCTGCGGCCGACGTATTTCTCCAGCAGCTTCTGCGGCGTCAGGAGATCGAAGTCGAAGTTCTGCTCGATCAGGCGCAGGCCGCCGCCGGCGAGCGCGCGCAGGCTGGCCGTCTCCGGCCGTATCTTGGCGCTGACGTCGCGCAGGGCGATGCTGTTGGCGCCGCGCTCGAAGGGAATGCGGCGCACCTCCTTCACGAGGGCCAGCGAGTCGTTGTAGATGGTGACGGCGATTTCCGTCCGGTCTTCGGCGCGGCTGACCGTTTCGGCAGCCGCCGCGTTGAGACAGCAGACGGCAAGGAGCGCCAGCGCGAAAGGATGGCGCGGTGTTCGGATGTTCATGTCGACTCCTGTATGGATGATGCTTGGACTATTGCCCTCGTGTGTATGCCTGTCGTAGGCAGGTCGGGCTTCAGCCCGGCCTGCATAGGGCGTGTCAGCCATTTATCCGATTCTCAATAATGCGGCGACCGCTGCGACGAGGCCATTGCGCTTCCGATGCGCGCAAGGCCCTCGAGCACGAGATTGTCGGCGCGACACCTCGGCACGCGCAACAGCTCGAAGAACTGGCCGGCCGCGCCGCCCCCCACCAGGCAAATGGCATCGGGATCGGCGGCCACCCGCTCGAACATGCGCTCCACGGCGCCGGCCTGGGCCTGCAGGCAGCCGCTGACGATGGCATCCATGGTGTTGCGCGGCAGGCCGGCGAAGCGGCCCTCGGCCAGCGGCAGCCGCGCCGTGCCGGTGGCGAGGGCGCGGCACATCAGCGCGACGCCGGGCAGGATCAACCCGCCCTGGAAATTGCCCTCCGCATCGAGCACGTCGATCGTGGTCGCCGTGCCGGCGCAGACGACCAGGCAGGCCCGCGGATGCATCGCCCGCGCGCCGATCAGCGCCGCCCAGCGGTCGACGCCGAGCTGCTCGGGCCGCTCGTAGAGATTTCGCACGCCGTGCTGCGCGGACTGACTTTTCGCCCAGTGCAGCGGGATGCCGAGTGCCGCGACGGCCGCGCCCAACACCTGGCCGACCTGCTGGCCCGCGACGTTGGCGGCCACTGCCCGGTCGGCGCGCGGCTGCGCGCGCAACAGGTCGGCCAGGCCGGTCAGGTCGGCATAATCGAGCAGCCCCTGCGACAGCCAGCCGGCGCCGTCGTGCACGCCCCACTTGAGCCGGCTGTTGCCGCAATCGATGGCCAGGATCGTCGCGCTCATCGCGGCCTCAAGGAGACATCCCCGCTGACGATGCGCCGCAGTCCGGCCGCGGTATCGAGCAGCAGGGCGCCATCGGCGTCGACCCCCGCGCAACGGCCCTCGAGGGGCGCAGTACCGTCGGCCAGGATGCTGACGCGCTGCCCGGCATGGGCATGGCGCGCCAGCCATTCCTCGATCAGGGCGGCAAAGCCCGTGCGCGCGAACTCGTCGAGCATGACGGCCAGCCCGTCGAGCAGGCCGGCCAGCAGCAGGTTGCGCGAGGGCGCGCACGGCATGACCGCTTCGAGCGCACCGGCGGCCGTATCGACGACCGCTGCAATGCGGGGCGGCAGGCGCACGTTCAGGCCGATGCCGATCACGGCCGCGTGCCGTCCGCCCGACGACAGGGTCTCGACGAGGATGCCGCCCAGCTTGGCGCCGCCGGCCAGGATGTCGTTGGGCCACTTCAGGCGAATGCCGGCCGCACCCATCCCCTCCAGCGTGCGCGCCACGGCCACGCCGACGGCCAGACTGAGTCCGGCGGGCGGCGGCATGCCTGCGGGAAAACGCCAGAGCAGGGAAAAGGTCAGGCTGTCGCCCGGCGCCGACAGCCAGCTGCGGCCACGCCGTCCGCGGCCAGCGGTCTGCCGTTCGCAGGCGACGACGCTGCCGGAAGGCGCGCCCTGCTGGGCCCGATCCAGCAGCAGGGTGCTGGTCGATTCGCATCGGTCGGCCACCTCGATGGCGAAGCGCGCCGGCGCCGGCAATGCGGCCGCGATGACCTCGACGCTCAACGGTTCGGATGAATGTGTCTGCATGAAACGGTTCGGAGATCCATCGCCCCACCGGAGTCTTCGCCACATTATGCTGGAATTATCCGGCCTGCGTCGTGACCAGCCGCACGCGCTCATTTACACTCCCTGCATGCGCCCGCCGGATACCGTTCGTCATCGCCTGTCGCGCACCGCCGTGCCGCTCGCCTGCGCGGCCCTGCTCGCCGGCTGCACCACCTCGCCCACCAGCGGGCGGGCGCAGTTCAACGTCCTGCCCGGCGAACTCGAGACCACCGTGCCGAGCCTGCGCTACGAGGCCAAGACCCTGATTGCCGGCGGCGACTACTGCCGGGCAGGGGAAAACACCTGCCCGACGCGCGAGAGCGCCGAGCGGCTGGCGCAGCGCATCGCGCCTGTCGCCGAGCAGCTCGGTCTCAAGACGGCGCAACTGAGTCCGGAGATGACGCACCGCATCCCCCAGGTGGAGGTCATCGTCGTGCCCGGGGACGCGCCGACGGTGAGTTCCAGCGCCGGCGGCAAGATCGCCGTTGGCGCCGGCCTCGCCCGGCTCGAACTTTCGGAGACGGACCTGGCCTTCGCGCTGGCGCGCGAATTCGGACGGCTGGCCGCGGCCCATCATCGCGAAAGCACATCGGCGGGGCTGGCCGTCTCCCTCATCGCCGGTTCGCCGCTCACCGGCGCCTATCTCGCCACCACCCTTCTGGCCGATCTCCTTTTCCCGATGGGCGCGCTCGCCAAACTGGGCATTTCTCTGGCCGCTTCGATGGGCACCGAGCAGCTGGTCGAGGTCGCGCAACAGGACGAGGCCGACGAATTCGCGGGGAAGCTCCTGATGGCGGCCGGCTATGACCCCAAGACGCTGGCGCTGGCGCTGCCGGACGCGCCGCAGGGAGGAATGCAGATCGGCTGGCTGGCGTCCTATGTTGCCTCGCGCGCCAGGGTGGCCGCAACGGCCCAGCCCGATCCCTGGCCGGACAATGCCGGGCCGTCGCTCGCGCTGGACGCCGATCACGAGCCCTGGCCCGACGAGGCACCGTTCATGGCGCGACCCGACGAAACGCCTCAGGCCCGACCGGATGTGCCCCAAGCCACCGAGCCAGCGGCCGCTGCCGGCACGGCCGCGGAACCGCAGCAAGCCCCGCCACGGGCAAAGCCGGCTAGTGCGCAAGGCGCAAAAAAACCCGGGAAGAAAATCCGCAAGGCGTCCGGCAGGAACAGGCAGCGGTAGGACTGTCCGCCGTCTCTCAGCGACTGACTTTTTCCGGCGGCTCGCGACCGTCGCCGTCGTTCTCCGCCCCGAGCTCCCGGATCTTGCGCGTGAGGGTGTTGCGGCCGATGCCGAGCATCTGCGCCGCCTCGCTGCGTCGCCCGGCGGAAGCCAGCAACGCATGGCGGATCAGGGTGCGTTCGAACTCGCACGCCAGACCGTCCCAGACTGCGCCGGGCCGCCCGGCCAGCAAGCGATCGGCCTCGGCGCCCAGCGCCACTTTCCAGTCCGCCTCGGTGTCGCGCGGCGCCTGCGCGCGCAGTTCCGGCGGCAGATCGGCGATCCCGATCGCCTGCCCGGGCGCCATGACGGTCAGCCAGTGGCAGAGATTCTCGAGCTGGCGGACGTTGCCGGGAAAAACCAGCGCCGAGAGAAATTTCAATGCGGCCTCCGACACCCGCTTCGGCTCGACGCGGAGTTCCTGCGCGCTCCTGGCGAGGAAATGCCGTACCAGGAGCGGGATGTCCTCGCGCCGCTCGCGCAGCGGCGGCAGGCGCAGGCGGATGACGTTGAGGCGATGGAACAGGTCCTCGCGGAACAGGCCTTGCCTGACGCGCGCCTCGAGGTCCTGGTGCGTGGCGGCGATGACGCGCACGTTGGCCTGAATCGGCTGGTGGCCGCCGACGCGATAGAAATTGCCGTCGGAGAGCACACGCAGCAGGCGCGTCTGCAGTTCGGCCGGCATGTCGCCGATCTCGTCGAGGAACAGCGTGCCGCCTTCGGCCTGCTCGAAGCGGCCGCGACGCAGGGCGGTGGCGCCGGTGAAGGCACCGCGCTCGTGGCCGAACAGCTCGGATTCGAGCAGGTCGCGCGGGATCGCCGCCGTATTGAGCGCGACGAAGGGCTTGCCGGCGCGCGGGCTGTGGCGGTGCAGGGCGCGGGCGACGAGCTCCTTGCCGGTGCCGGATTCGCCGTTGATCAGCACCGTGGCGTGCGACTGCGACAGGCGGCCGATGGCGCGGAACACCTCCTGCATCGAGGCCGCCTTGCCGAGGATTTCCGGCGCCATGGCGAAAGACTCGGGCACGGTCTCCTGCCGCGTCGATTCGTCGATGGCGCGGCGCACCAGATCGACCGCCTGGTCGATGTCGAAGGGTTTCGGCAGGTACTCGAAGGCGCCGCCCTGGAAGGCCGACACCGCGCTGTCGAGATCGGAATAGGCCGTCATGACGATCACCGGCAGGTCGTGCAGGCGCGCCTTGACCTTCTGCAGCAGCGACAGGCCGGACTCGCCGGGCATGCGGATATCGGTGACCAGCACCTGGGGGAGCGGGTCTGCCTCCAGGGCGGCGAGCGCCTCGGCAACCGAGCCGAAACTCTTGCAGGGAATTTCCTCGCGCGCCAGCGCCTTCTCGAAAACCCAGCGGATGGAACGGTCGTCGTCGATGATCCATACCGGATTCATTGCAATTCCTGACTGGCGGCAAGCAGGGGTAGCAACACCGTGAAGCAGGTCCTGCCCGGCCGGCTGTCGACCTCGATACCGCCGTGGAGCTGCTGGATGAAGTTTTGCGCCAGCGTGAGGCCCAGTCCGCTGCCACCCTCCCGTCCGGAGACCAGCGGATAGAACAGCTGCTCGCGGATCGCCTCCGGAATGCCGGGACCGTTGTCGATGACCTGCAATTCCAGTGCAAGGCGATGGCGCCGTTTGACGAGTGTGACTTGCCGCCGCGCGCGCGTGCGCAGGTGGATCTCGCCACGCCCTTCCAGCGCCTGCGCGGCGTTGCGCGCGATATTCAAAATGGCCTGGATCAGCTGCTCCCGATCGGCCATCGCTGCGGGCAGGCTGATGTCGTAGTCCCGCTGCACGACGACATCGGGGAATTCGGCAAGAATCAGCGAACGCACCCGCTCCAGGATGTCGTGGATATTCACCGGCTGAGGCTGCATCAGCCGATAGGAACCGAGCAGGCGCTGCATCAATTCCTGAAGGCGATCGGCCTCCTTGATGATGACCTGGGTGTATTCGCGCAGCGCAGGATTGGCAAGCTCCCGCTCGAGCAGTTGTGCCGAGCCGCGGATGCCGCCGAGGGGATTCTTGATTTCATGGGCCAGATTGCGGATCAGTTCGCGGTTGGCCTGCTGCTGCTCGGCCAGGCGTTCCTCCCTTGCCGCCCTCAGCTGCCGGTCAAGGGGACGGAATTCGAGCAACAGACGGATGCGGTCGGTTTCGACCGGCGTCACGGTGCAATCGAGGTGCAAGGGCTCCGCGTCCTGGCGGTATATCGTAAGGTTCTGCCCGGTGTGGCTCCAGTTGTGAACCAACGCATTGTCGAGGGCGGCCGACAGACCCGGCGGCTCGCCCAGCAACCGGGCGAGGGAATGCTCCAGCACCTGCCTTGCGCTGACGGCAAACAGGTTCTCGGCCGCGGGATTGAGATACTGAATGGCCAGACCGGCATCCAACAGAATGACTGCCGAGGAGAGCAATTCAAGCCCGGCGAATACGGTAACAGGCGGTTTTTCCGGAGCAGTCATGCTGCAAGATTAGCAAAAACCGCTCCATCGAACCGCTCGAAAGGGCTTA
Organism: Rhodocyclaceae bacterium; assembly: GCA_039807535.1. Taxonomy (GTDB): domain Bacteria; phylum Pseudomonadota; class Gammaproteobacteria; order Burkholderiales; family Rhodocyclaceae; genus Desulfobacillus. Next base: position 28,411 of record JBDHRL010000009.1, on the reverse strand, counting down.
TTTGAGGTTGCCGATTTCCTTCTTCAGGGCCTCGATGTTGCGCTCGTGCAGGGCCACCTTGTCCTTGTATGGCTGCAGGCGATCCAGCACCCGCTGGTAATTGCGTTCGTCACCGGTGCGGATCGCCTCCTGCTCGGCCAGATCCTTTCTCGCCTGGTCGAGATTCTTTTGTTCGGTGGCCAGTTCCTGCTCGAGGATTTTGCGGCGGTCGTTGTCGCGCGCCTTCTGCGTGTCCCCATCCACCTTGGGAAAGCTGGCGGGCGAAGGGGTGCCCGCCGCTCTGCCGGGCACGGTGGAAACACGCTGGTCGCGGCTCAGCGTGGAGCATTTCGCCTTGGGCGAAGGCTTGCTGTTCGTGTAAGTGACATGGCCATCTTCATCCACGCATTTATAGACGTCCGCCCGCGCCAGGGGCAGGATCAGCAGGCCAATCCCGGCAATGAGAAAATTTCTCAGAATATTCATAATGTTCCGCCGTAAAAACGAGAACCTGTATCAAGTGTATGCGAAGACATGGCTCTTTACAAACGCTTTTGCAGCCTGCGTGCGGACAAAAAAGGCGGCCGCAGCCGCCTTTTTCGGGATTCGCCGACGTTACAGGCTGTAATACATGTCGTACTCGACCGGGTGGGTGGTCATGCGGAAGCGGGTGACTTCCTCCATCTTCAGATCGATGTAGGCATCGATCATCTCGTTGGAGAAGACGCCGCCGCGCGTGAGGAACTCGCGGTCCTTGTCGAGGTAGTCCAGCGCCTGGTCGAGCGAGGAGCAGACGGTCGGGATCTTGGCATCCTCTTCCGGCGGCAGGTCGTACAGATTCTTGTCGGCCGGATCGCCCGGGTGGATCTTGTTCTGCACGCCATCGAGGCCGGCCATCATCAGGGCGGTGAAGGCCAGATAGGGGTTGGCGGTCGGATCCGGGAAGCGCACTTCGATGCGGCGTGCCTTGTCGCTCTGCACGTAGGGGATGCGGATCGAGGCGGAACGGTTGCGGGCCGAGTAGGCCAGCTTGACCGGGGCCTCGAAGCCGGGCACCAGGCGCTTGTAGGAGTTGGTGCCGGGGTTGGTGATGGCGTTGAGCGCGCGGGCGTGCTTGATGATGCCGCCGATGTAATACAGCGCGAACTCGGACAGGCCGGCGTAGCCGTTGCCGGCGAACAGGTTCTTGCCGCCCTTCCAGATCGACTGGTGCACATGCATGCCGGAGCCGTTGTCGCCGACGATGGGCTTGGGCATGAAGGTGGCGGTCTTGCCGTAGCTGTGGGCGACGTTATGCACGACGTACTTCAGGACCTGGGTCTGGTCGGCGCGGCGCACCAGGGTGTTGAAGAGGGTGCCGATCTCGCACTGGCCGGCGGTGGCGACTTCGTGGTGATGCACTTCCACCTCGACGCCGCAGGCTTCCAGCGCCAGGCACATGGCGGCACGGATGTCGTTCAGGCTGTCGACCGGCGGCACCGGGAAATAGCCGCCCTTGACGGTGGGACGGTGGCCGGTGTTACCGCCTTCGAACTTCTCGGCGGAGGCCCAGGCGGCTTCCTCGGAGAACACCTTGCAGTAAGCGCCGGACATGTCCACGCTCCACTCCACCGAGTCGAAGATGAAGAACTCCGGCTCGGGACCGAAGTAGGCCACGTCGCCCAGGCCGGTGGACTTCAGGTAGGCCTCGGCGCGCTTGGCGATGGAGCGCGGGTCGCGGTCATAGCCCTTGCCGTCGGCCGGTTCGACCACGTCGCAGGAGATGACCAGGGTGGTCTCGTCCATGAAGGGATCGATGTAGGCGGTGGCTGGATCCGGCAGCAGCAGCATGTCGGAAGCCTGGATGCCCTTCCAGCCCGCAACCGACGAGCCGTCGAAGGCGTGCCCCGCATCGAAACTGTCGGCACTGAAATGCTTGACCGGTACGCCGACATGCTGCTCCTTGCCGCGCGTATCCGTGAAGCGATAGTCCACGAACCTGACTTCTTTGTCCTTGATCAGCTTGAGTACATCTTGAGGGGACATCGCCTTCTCCTGGCAAATGGGATTCCGGATGACAAACACCGCATGATCGTTATTAGCAGAAAATGTGCCAACAAAAGACGAAGATCAGTTTCATTGTGGCACAGGGGAGAACTCCAGCCACACAATGTATTGAAGCACCAAAATCGCTCAAGCCAATCTGTTTGCGCCCTGTTTTGGTGCAATCCGGCAGTTCAGGGAAATCGTGCGGAAAAAGGGGTCATCGTCCCGTTGCCCTTCGATTTGCCGTTCCAGCCGAGCCATGCGCGCCAAATCGAGACAAACCTCCGCAGGCAGAAAAACCTCCGCCTCGACGCGGTTCCCGAGGTAGTGCAGAACCGTTTTCTCGATCCCCGAGGCCTCTTCCCCCAACAGGTTGCGCAAATGCGCCATGAGCGTATCGCGGTCGGGCAAAGCCGCCCCGCTGCTCATCAGGGCCTGATCCTCCTCGGCGTCGATATGCACCAGCACATCAGCCACCTCGGGGTGCGCGTCGAGCACGCGCTGGCGGGCGCGTTCGCCCAGCCGATGCCCTTCGGATACGCTGATGCGCGGATCGACCAGCACGTGCGCATCGACCAGCGCCTGATGGGCCATGCGCCGGGTACGCAGTTCATGCAGCCCCAGGACGCCGGGGGTGTCCAGCAGCGTGCGGCGGATCGCCTCGACCTTGTTTTTGTCGAGGCCGGTGTCGATCAGCTCCTGCAGGGATTCCCAGGCCAGTTTGAGACCCATGCGCAGGATCATGAAGCCCATGATCGCCGCCGCGAGCAGATCGAGAAACTTCCAGCCCATCAGGGCGCCGGCAATGCCGACCACTACCACCAGCGCCGAAGCGGCATCGGCGCGCGTATGCCAGGCATTCGCCGCCAGCAGGGGCGAGCGCAGACGCTCGGCGACGCGCAAGAGATAACGAAACAGCATTTCCTTCAAGGCGGCGGTGGCGATCGCCACCCAGAGCGCCAACAGTTCGACCGGCGGCAGTTCGGCAACCTGCTGCAGGCGCAGCGTCGCCTCCCACAGGATGCCGAAGCCGATCAGCGCCAGGGATGCGCCGAGGATCAGCGTGGCTGCCGTCTCGACGCGGGCATGGCCGTAAGGGTGCTCGCGGTCGGCGGGATGGCTGCCCTTGCGGTTCGCATAGAGAACGAGGAAATCCGACAGCAGGTCGGAGAAGGAATGCAGGCCGTGGGCGATCAGCGATTGCGAGTGGGCCAGCCAGCCGACGAGCAGCTGCGCCAGGGTCAAGACCAGGTTGAGCGCGGCGGAAATCCAGGTCGCGCGACTCGCCTCGCGATACCGTTGCGGGTCGGCCGGTTCGGTGCGCGCGGGGGGGGGTTCGGTGGGCATGAATGCTCGCGTATACTTTCCCGCATTTTAGACCTCTTGCCGCAATGGGAAAACTCAGCGACATCCTGACCCTGGCGCAGACGCGCGCACGGGAACTCGACCTGCCCTATGGAGGCGCCCTGACACCGACGGAAGCCCACGAGGTGCTTCAGCTTGCCCAAGGCGCCCGGCTGGTGGATGTGCGCACGCGGGCAGAGCTGGATTTCGTCGGACGCATTCCCGGTGCAGTCGAAATCGAATGGCAGTTCTATCCGGGCTACGCCATGAACCCGCATTTCCTGACAGAACTGAAGCGACAGACCGATACTGAGTCACAATTGCTTTTCGTCTGTCGCAGCGGCCACCGCTCTCACTGGGCTGCCGCGGCGGCCACCAAAGCGGGCTTTCCGGACTGTTACAACGTGTTGGAGGGCTTCGAGGGGGACAGGGATGCCAGGGGGCATCGTGGGAAGGTAGGCGGCTGGCGCGCTGCCGGATTGCCCTGGCAGCAAAGCTGACCCCCCTTTTTTTGCCTGATGCGCCCGCAAGGGCCATGCACACTTCTGCCGTCGCGATTGCGTGAGCCGCCAGCGATTCGCACCAAAAAAAAAGCGCGATCCAAAAGGGATCGCGCTAAATCCACACCAAAGGAGGAGGGTGGAGGAGACAAAACCTTGAGCGCCACAAGCTGCTTTCAACTGCTGCTTCCAACGCTCCGACTGGTTTGATTATTGCAAATGATTTTGTGCAATGCAAGAATTTTTTTGTAGTACGTACATATATTTTCTTATGTGATCAAAAGATTATTTGATATTTTGTACCCTGCTGTTTTTGATTAACTATTGAATTGTATATGGCATTATTTCAAACCGTGAAATCTTTATGAAATATTGACGAACCAAGTCGAGCCGATAATTTTTCGCATTGCACAATTATGATTTGATCGATAACGGGATTCTTGTCTGAAACGTGTTCCGGCTGGATTTTCGACGCGAACCTCAGGAAAAAACGGGTAAAAACCATGGAATGCACGATCCAATGGCTGGGTGACAAGGGAATGGCCTTCGCTGCGCGCACCGGCAGCGGACACCTCGCCGTGATGGACGGGGCACCCGAGGGCGGTGGCAACAATCTGGCGCCGCGCCCAATGGAACTGGTCCTGGCCGGTACGGGTGGCTGCACGGCTTATGATGTTGTAATGATGCTGAAAAAGGGCCGTCAGAATGTTTCGGGCTGCGAGGTCAGTCTGAGGGCGGAGCGGGCCGAGAGCGATCCCAAGGTATTTACCAGGATTCATTTCCACTTCATGGTCAAGGGCAAGGGGCTGAAGGCCGAGGCCGTAGAACGGGCCATCAAGCTTTCAGCGGAAAAATATTGCTCCGCGTCCATCATGCTGGGCAAAACGGCCGCCATCACCCACGACTGGGAAATCGTCGGCGAATGATCAGACCCAATAGGCCGTACGGGTCATCAGCCCGGACGCGATGTTCATGGCCAGCCTGACGGCCCCGGGCAGTTCGCGGGCACCCAGGCGTTCCGCTGTGTGGGAGTGACCGATTTCGTCGGTCTTCATTTGTTCGAGGACGGCCCACGACTTCCGGTCGCTTTCCGGCAAGCGCTGCAGGTGGTCCTCCAGATGCGCCTCGACCTGCCGTTCAGTTTCCGCCAGAAAACCCAGATTCCAGGCGTCGCCCAGCTTGCCGACAACGACCCCGATGGACAGGGCTCCCGAGTACCAAAGCGGATTGAGCAGGCTTTTTCTCCCGCCCAGTTCGGCAAGCCGGCGCTCCGTCCACGCCAAATGCTCGCCCTCTTCTTCCGCTGTCTGGCGAAGCACCGTCCGGATCAAATGGTCCCTCGATGCCAAAGCCTGTCCCTGGTACAGCGCCTGGGCGCAGATCTCGCCACTATGATTGACCCGCATCAAGGCTGCAGCATGCCGCTTCTCGCTGTCTGCGAGAACGGCCTCGGGCAGGTCGCCTCCCGGCATGGGGCGTGCGCTTCGCCCGGGCGCGAACAAGGCGCGCAACCCCTTGTCGAACTCGACAATCAGCCTGTCGATCATTTTGCGTCCGGGTGGCCTCCGCGTTTGAGGGCAGCCACCCCTTCTTCGGCTTTGCCGATGACGATCCGGTTCGGACAAAAATACTCCCTGAACAACACGGCCTGGTAACTGCCTGGCCGAATCGCTTGCCAATCCGGATTCCGGGACTTGGCCCAGGCATCTTCGCCGTGGCCGAAGGCGTACGATTTCCTTTCCTTGGTTTGGCAACGAAGGCCTTCATAACTGACGTTGGTGGCCCCGCCGGCGGTCTTGACTACAGCCACGTAGCGCACCACGCCGTCCTCGCCAACTTGCAGCGAGGCGCCATCGATATAATACCGATTGCGTGTCGCCGCTCCGGCATCGAATTCGATCAGATTCTGCGGATTGGGGAAATCGGGCAGCTTGGCGTCCAGTTCAACCCACTTCTTTTCCTCTTCGTAATATTCGCCGTATTTTTTGTCACCGTAATACTGCTGTCCGTTCGCTGCTCCCGCGAACGCCAGCAAACCGGCAACAAGCAAAAATGCCCTTCCTGCCTGCATGTTCCGCATGCGCTCCCATGAATGGCCCCGCACCCCACCGGCCGCAGTTCGGAACCCTTGCGGATGATACACGGCCCAGGGCCGCATCTCAGTGTGCAATGGCCGCTTCGATCTCCGCAAAGGTGGTGGCAATCTGGGGGGTGCTGATCGTCATGTCCAGTTGCTGCGCGATCTGATAGGCTGAAAAAATTCCCCTGATCATCTGGCGGCCGGAGTCGTCCTTTTCCGCCACGAGCGCATGCTGGCGACCGTTGCGCTTGAGCGTGGCGACCACATGACCGACCTCGGCCGTACATACGTTCGCAAAATCGATCACTTCCAGGCGAGCGCACGGCGTCATGATGTCGCGCACGAGAACATCCTCATGCCGAATGCCGCGCTCCCGCACGATCTGCATGGGTTTCTCGCCCAGCGTGTCGGTCGAGGTTATGACGCCGAGGATGCAGCGCTTCTCGTCCGCCACCAGGAGCGATCGCACCGTGTTGCGCATCATGGCCTTGTTGGCGGCGGCCAGCGTGGTGTCCGGCCCGATCGTAAATGCCTGCATGCGTCTGAGGTCGGTCATCACCTCCAGGGCCGGCGAATCGAGGCTGACACGACGCAGGGGTGCCGTTTCGACCTGAAAGTAGCCCGCGCTCGGTTCCAGCCTGCTTTGCTGCAGGGCCTTGTATTGTTCGCGCACCATTTCTCTCCTCCATTTCGTATCGCGCGGCAGGGCGCCGCAAAATGCGCGTCTCTGCGGACGCAGCACTTCATTTTCGGCACAAAAAGGAGGAAGCGAAAATGGAAACTGTGGATTGCCTCATTAGCCGCCTGAATTGTCCGGCCGGCTCACGAGGGCATGGGGCTTTCCGGAAACGTCCATTTGGGCTGCCTTTCCGAGTGATAGCGGAAGGCAAAGCGCGACAGTTCGATGAGTGCCTGCTGGTATACTTCGCGCTTGAACTCGATGACCGCTTCGAGCGGCACCCAGTAATCGCTCCAGCGCCATGCGTCGAACTCGGGGTGGTCGCTTGCACGCAGAGAAACATCAGTATCACGCCCGATCAAGCGCAACATGAACCAGATCTGCTTTTGGCCGCGATAGGTGCCGCGCCATTCCCGCCGAATCCACTGCTTCGGCACTTCATAGCGCAGCCAGTCGCGTGTACGCCCAAGAATCCTGACATGTTCCGGCCGCAGGCCGATTTCTTCATGCAATTCACGGTACATCGCCTGTTCGGGCGACTCTCCGTGCTTGATCCCGCCTTGCGGGAACTGCCAGGAATGCTCTCGTATGCGCTTGCCCCAGAAAACCTCGCTCTTTCCGTTGATCAGTATGATGCCGACGTTAGGCCGATAGCCTTCACGGTCGAGCATGATTGCTACCCATCAAAATTGAACTGAGTTCATTTTTTCACAATTCTCCCCTAATTGAAAGCAGTCGTTCGGCATCTTGGGCTGCGTTAAAATGCGGTTTTTATTTTGGCATTACGACAATGCGTGCCACGCAATTCTTTCTCGCCACGCTGAAGGAAGCTCCCGCCGACGCGGAAGTCGTCAGCCACAAGCTCATGCTGCGTGCGGGGCTCGTCAAGCGGCTGGCGGGAGGGATTTATACCTGGATGCCGCTCGGCCTGCGCATATTGCGCAAGGTGGAAAACATCATTCGCAATGAAATGAATCGCGCAGGGGCCATCGAGCTGCTGATGCCGGCCGTCATTCCGGCGGAGCTATGGCAGGAGACCGGCCGCTGGGAGAGGTACGGGCCGGAACTGCTGCGCATCAAGGATCGCCACCAGCGCGATTTCGTGATCGGGCCGACGCACGAGGAAGTGATCACCGACATCGCGCGGCGGGAAGTGAAAAGCTATCGCCATCTTCCGCTGCATCTTTATCAGATCCAGGCCAAGTTCCGCGACGAAATACGCCCGCGTTTCGGCGTCATGCGGGGCCGTGAATTTCTCATGAAGGACGGCTACTCCTTTCACGCCAGTTTTGAAGACTTGCAGCGCGAGTACCGGAACATGCACGACACCTATACGCGCATTTTCACGCGCCTGGGCCTGCGCTTCCGGGCGGTAGCGGCCGATACCGGCTCGATTGGCGGCACCGGCTCGCATGAGTTTCATGTCCTGGCGGATTCCGGCGAGGACGCCATCGCCTTTTGCCCGGATTCGGACTACGCGGCCAACATCGAACTGGCGGAAGGCCTCGCCCCCGCGGCGGCGCGCGACGGACATACCGAGCAGATGAAAAAGGTCGCCACGCCAGGCAGGATCCGCTGCGAGGACGTGGCGGCGCTGCTCAAGCTGCCCGTGACGAAGACCGTGAAGGCCATTGCCGTCATGCACGACGGGCAATTCTTCCTGCTGCTCATTCGGGGCGACCATACCCTTAACGAAATCAAGGCCGGCAAGCTGCCTTTCCTGAATCCCTTCCGTTTCGCGACGGATGAGGAGGTCGAGCGTTTCCTGGGTTGTCGCCCAGGCTATATCGGGCCAGTGGGTGCCAGACAGGACATTCCCGTGATTGCCGACCGCACCGTGTCGCAAATGAGCGATTTCGTGTGCGGCGCCAACGAGGCGGGATTTCACCTAGTCGGCGTGAATTGGGGCCGCGATTTGCGCGAACCGGACTATGTCTTCGACATCCGCAATGTTGTCGAAGGCGACCCCAGCCCGGACGGCAGGGGGCGGCTGTCCATCTGCCGCGGCATCGAGGTCGGCCACATCTTCCAGCTGCGCACCAAATACTCGGAGGCCATGAAGGCGACCTTCCTCGACGAGTCGGGACAGCCGCGCGCCATGGAGATGGGCTGCTATGGCATCGGCGTCACGCGCATCGTCGGCGCCGCCATCGAGCAGAACCATGACGAGCGCGGCATCATCTTCCCGCGCGCCATCGCCCCTTTCGAAATCGCCATCGCTCCGGTCGGCTACGGAAAAAGTCAGTCCGTGCGGAACGCCGCCGAGCAGCTCTATTCCGGGCTGACGGCCGACGGATTCGATGTGCTGCTGGACGATCGCGATGAACGCCCCGGCGTCATGTTCGCAGACCTGGAGTTGATCGGCGTGCCGCACCGCGTCACCATCGGCGAACGCGGGCTCAAGGAGGGAACCGTGGAATACCAGGAGCGGCGCGACACTGTGGCCACCAAGGTTCCGCTTGCCGAAATCGCCACTTTCGTGCGCGGACGCCTGAACGGGTGAGCAAGGGGTTCGTTTTCTGCGCATTGTTGCTGGCTGCCGGTTACGCCAATGCCGGCGCGCAGATCTACGAGCCGCTCGCCGCCAGCGTCCAGGCGGCCCTGCATGCGGCAGTATCCGACCGCAGGCCCCCAACCAGTTCCTTCCCGGATCCCCTGACGGCGGTGAGTTGGCTGGAAGAAATGTCGGGGCGCCTCGCCAGGCGCATGCCCAACCAGGAAGCACGCCTGGAGTTCCTGCGGGCGGTCCACTACGAGTCAAAGCGTGCCGGGCTGGATCCGCAACTGGTGCTCGGCCTGATTCAGGTCGAAAGCGGGTTCAAGAAGTATGCCGTGTCGTCCGCCGGCGCCCGCGGCTACATGCAGGTCATGCCGTTCTGGGTCAAGCTGATTGGCGGCAGAAACGACAACCTGTTCCATCTGCGCATGAATCTGCGCTACGGCTGCACCATCCTCAAGCACTATCTGGACATCGAAAAGGGCGATCTGTTCCGGGCGCTGGGCCGTTACAACGGCAGCCTGGGCCGCCCCGAATACCCTGACGCCGTGCGCGCCGCCTGGGAAAGGCAGTGGTACTTCACGCCGAAGGTTGCGCAAAAGCCGTAGCGGACAGCCGTCAGCGCATTCCAGGCAGCATCCCCTTCATGCCGCGCATCATTTTCTGCAGCCCTCCCTTGGAGAACTGCTTCATCATCTTCTGGGTCTGCTCGAACTGGTTGAGCAGGCGGTTGACTTCCTGCACCGGCACGCCGGCGCCCGCGGCAATCCGCCGCTTGCGCGACGCCTTGATCATATCCGGCTTGGCCCGTTCCCGCGGCGTCATCGAGTTGATGATCCCCTCGAGGCGGCGCACGGCCTTGTCCTCCACCTGGGAGCCGGCTTGCTGCGCGGCCTGGGCGAACTGGGCCGGCAGCTTGTCGAGCAAGCCGGAGATTCCGCCCATCTTGCGCATCTGCCCGATTTGTTCCTTGAAGTCGCTCAGGTCGAAACCCTTTCCGCTCTTCAGCTTCTGCGCGAACGCTTTCGCCTTTTCCTGATCGACGCCGCGCTGCGCCTCCTCGATGAGTCCAAGGACATCGCCCATGCCGAGGATGCGCGAGGCCATGCGTTCCGGGTGGAACTCCTCGAGCCCGGTGAGCTTTTCGCCGACACCGGCGAACTTGAGCGGCCTGCCGGTGGCGTGGCGGACGGAAAGCGCCGCACCTCCCCGCGCATCGCCGTCGAGCTTGGTGAGGATCACCCCGGTCAGTGGCAGGGCCTCATTGAAAGCCCGCGCAGTATTCACGGCATCCTGACCCAGCATGGCGTCCACCACAAAGAGGGTTTCGACCGGCTGCAATGCCGCGTGCAATTCGGCGACCTCCCGCATCATGGCCTCGTCGATGGCCAGCCGGCCTGCCGTATCGAACAACACCACATCGTAATAATGCTTCCGGGCGAAATCGAGGGCGGCGGCGGCAATCGCGGCCGGTCGGTCGCTTGCCTGCGTTGGGAAAAAGTCGATGCCGGCCTGTTCGGCGACAAGCTGCAGCTGCTGAATCGCCGCCGGCCGGTACACGTCGGCGCTGACCGTCAGTACCTTCTTTTTCATGCGCTCCCTGAGGAGCTTGCCCAGCTTGCCCGTCGTCGTGGTCTTGCCGGCGCCCTGCAGGCCGGCCAAGAGGATGACCGCAGGGGGCTGCGTGGCGAGGTTGAGGCCGCTATGGACTCCCCCCATCAATTCGGTCAGCTCGCGGTGCACCACGCCCACCAGAGCCTGGCCGGGCGTCAGGCTGCCGACCACTTCCTGGCCGATCGCCTTTTCCTTGATGCGGGCGACGAGATCCTTGACCACCGGCAATGCGACATCGGCCTCGAGCAGCGCCATCCTCACCTCGCGCAATGCGTCGGCAATATTGTCTTCCGTCAGTCGTGCCTGGCCGCGCAGCGTCTTGACGACGCGGGAAAGGCGTTGCGTCAGGTTGTCCAGCATGATGTTCCGATTGCTCCGGGAAGGGGGTAAACTTGCGAAATGCAAGGAATTCTACCGCATCTGATCACTGCTTCGTTGTACGCCTTCCTCGGTTTCCACTTCTGGCGCACGCGCTGGGCCAATGACTCTTCCAGAGCCTCGCAAGGGATGCAAGGCTGGGAAAGGCTCGCGCTTGCCATTGCCCTGCTGCTGCATGGCCATATGCTGTATGGGGAGCTGTTCGGCGGCGGCGTCATGCGCTTCGGATTCTCCACTGCCCTGTCCCTCATGCTGTGGCTTGCCGTGCTGATTTACTGGGTGGAGAGCTTTCGCGCCCGCATGGAAGGGTTGCAGCCTCTCGCCCTGCCGCTGGCCGGCCTCTGCGCGCTCCTCCCCGGCCTGTTGCCCGGCCAGCACATTCTGACCAACGTCACTTCGGCGATGTTCCGTATCCACTTTTTCATCGCCATGGTGGCCTATAGCTTGTTCACGCTGGCGGCCCTCCACGCCATCATCATGGCCGTGGCGGAGCGGCGCCTGCATCGGGGAGAACTAACCCGGCCGCTGGCCAGCCTTCCTCCCCTGCTGACGATGGAAGCGCTGCTGTTCCGGCTGATTTTGGTCGCTTTCGTCCTGCTCACCCTGACCCTGGTTTCCGGCATCGCCTTTTCCGAAGCACTGTTCGGCAAACCGCTGGAGTTCAACCACAAGACGCTCTTTTCCGTCCTGTCCTGGCTGATCTTCGCGGCTCTCCTGACGGGACGGTATGCCCGGGGATGGCGCGGCCGCAAGGCCCTGTATTGGACCTTGGCGGGCTTTGCCACCCTGCTCCTGGCCTATGTCGGCAGCCGATTCGTGCTGGAAGTCGTGCTCGGCCGGACCGGTTGACACCCCTGCTTCCCGCCCAGATACTGGCCGTCCCGCATAGCTAAACGCCCCGCTTGATAGACGTTCCTCTCCAGGCGCAATTTGCCGCACTCGCCGTTCTCCTCGTCCTCACCGGCTTCTTCTCGCTGGCCGAAACGGCCATGATGGCCGCCAATCGCTATCGGCTGAGGCATCGGGCGCAGGAAGGGCATCGCGGCGCGCGTCTTGCGCTCGAACTTCTCGCCCGCACCGACAAGCTGCTTGGGGTCATCCTGCTCTTCAACAATCTGATCAATGCCGCGGCGGCGACGCTCGTCAGCATCATCGCCATTCAACTCTTCGGCGAGGAAGATTGGGCCTTGGGGATCGGAACCCTGCTTGTCACCTTTCTGATCCTGGTCTTCGGCGAGATCACGCCGAAAGTGATCGCCGCCGGCAATGCCGACCGGCTTGCGCCTGCCGTCAGTTTCCTGCTTGTTCCTCTGCTGAAATTTTTCCAGCCGGTCGTGTGGTTCGTTAACCTGTTCGTCGAGGCACTGCTGGTGCTGACACGCCTGAAACCGAAAAACATTGCCGAGGCACAGCAGCTCTCGCCCGAAGAACTGCGTACGCTCGTCCTCGAAGCGGGACGTTTCATCCCGCGGCAGCACCAGTCTATCCTGCTCAATCTTTTCGATCTGGAAAGCATTACCGTCGAGGACATCATGGTGCCGCGAGGTTCGATCGAAGCCATCGACCTTTCTGCACCCATTGGCGAGATTCACCAGCAACTCGCCACCAGCTACCACACGCGGCTGCCGGTATACGAGAGTGACATGAACAACATCGCCGGCATTCTCCACGAGCGCCGCCTGCTGGCGACGCTTCTGTCCGGCAGCATGGACAAGGAAGGCTTGCGAGAGCAGCTCGCCGAACCTTACTTCATACCGGCCGCAACTCCGGTGTATTCGCAGCTGCAATTTTTCCAGGAAAACCGCAAGCGCATCGGCATGGTGGTAGACGAATATGGCGAAATCCAGGGACTGGTGACGCTCGAGGACATCATCGAGGAGCTGATCGGCAAGTTCACCACGACCATGCCGGGCGGTGGCGGAGATGTGGCGTGGGGAGAGGACGGAAGCATCTTGGTCGATGGCGGCCGCAGCCTGCGCGAGCTGAACAGAAAACTTGGCTTGTCCCTGCCTTTGGAAGGCGCCAAGACCCTGAACGGCTTGATCCTGGAGCATTTTCAAGACATACCCGAAGCCGGAACTTCCCTGAAGATCGCACAAGTCGCCATGGAAATCGTCCAGACGCAGGATCGGATGGTCAAAACCGTCCGTCTGTTCAGACCACCCGGCTGACGTCGTTGCACCCCGACACAAGAAATAGCTCAACAATCTGCTCCAACCGCCTGATAGTCTTTACAAAACCCGGTCAGAAAGGCATCATCGCCCGAGATACCCGACCGGCATTCCCATCAACCCCGGAAACCGATGGCAGCCTCACTCCAGACAACCCTCAGCGGCTTGGCACGCGCGCTGGTCCAGCAAGGCCGCCTGAAGGAGGCCGAAGCGGAAAGCCTTGCGGCGCAAGGAGCCGGGGCTGGTGGAGGCTTTGTCAATCAGGTGATCTCCAGCGGCCGCCTGAATGCCAAGGACATCGCCACTTTTGCTGCCGAAACCTTTGGCTACCCATTCCTCGACCTGAACGCCTTCGATGAAAGTCACTTCCCGAGGGAAGCCATCGACCGCAAACTGATGCAGGCCCATCAGGTCATTGCACTGACAAAGCGCGGCAACCGCATCGCCGTCGCGTTGGCCGATCCAACCAATCTCCGTGCCCTCGACGAGATTCGCTTCCAGACGGGAATGACGGTTGATCCCGTGGTGGTCGAGATCAACAAGCTGGCACCGATCGTTCAAAAACTGTCGGAAACGGCAGAAGACAAACTCAGCGAACTGGCCGGCGACGATCTGGATCTCGAACTGGCCGAAGAGACGGATGACACCGGCGCTGAAGCAGGATCGGTCGAGGTGGATGACGCGCCGGTCGTCCGCTTCATCCAGAAGACCCTGCTCGACGCCATCAACGAGGGCGCTTCCGACATTCATTTCGAGCCCTACGAAAAGTATTACCGTATCCGTTTTCGCACCGACGGCGTGCTGCGCGAGATCGCCCAGCCGCCGCTGGTGATCAAGGAGAAAATCGCATCCAGGATCAAGGTGATCTCCCGCCTGGATATTTCCGAAAAGCGCATCCCGCAGGACGGCAGGATGAAGCTCGTGCTCTCGAAAACCCGTGCCATCGATTTTCGCGTCAGCACCTTGCCGACACTGCATGGCGAAAAAATCGTGATGCGCATCCTGGATCCATCGAGCGCCATGCTCGGCATCGATGCCCTGGGCTATGAGCCGGATCAGCGCGAGGTTTTGATGAGCGCCATCGAGCGCCCCTACGGCATGATCCTGGTAACCGGCCCGACCGGCAGCGGCAAGACCGTCTCCCTCTATACCTGTCTCAACCTGCTGAACAAGCCCGGCATAAATATCTCGACCGCGGAAGACCCGGCCGAAATCAATTTGCCGGGCATCAACCAGGTCAACGTCAACGACAAGGCAGGCCTGAACTTTGCTGTCGCCCTCAAGGCCTTCCTGCGCCAGGATCCGGACATCATCATGGTCGGCGAAATCCGCGACCTGGAAACCGCCGAGATCGCCATCAAGGCCTCCCAGACCGGCCATTTGGTGCTGTCCACGCTGCATACCAACGACGCCCCCACCACTCTCGAGCGCATGAAGAACATGGGAATCGCCCCGTTCAACATCGCCTCGAGCGTGATCATGATCACGGCCCAGCGCTTGGCGCGCCGGCTGTGTTCATGCAAAAAGCCCGTTTCCATCCCGATGGAAGCCCTGATCCAGGCCGGCTTCCATGAGCACGAAATCGACGGCAGCTGGCAATTGTACGGGCCCCATGGCTGCGACAAGTGCAAGGGAAGCGGCTACAAGGGACGCGTCGGCATCTATCAGGTCATGCCCATCTCGGAAGAGATCCAGCGCATCATCATGACCAACGGCAACTCCATCGACATTGCCGAGCAGGCGCAGCGAGAGGGCATCAAGGATTTGCGGCAGTCCGGCCTGCTCAAGGTCAAGCAGGGCATGACGTCGCTGGAAGAAGTCCTCGCGACGACAAACGAATAGGGGAAACGATATGGCAACTGCGACAAGAACTGCCAAGCGGGATACCGGCGTCAAGGAGTACTCCTATGCCTGGGAGGGCAAGGACAAGACCGGCAAGCTGATGCGGGGGGAGATGCGGGCCGGCGGGGAGGCCCTGGTGCATGCGACGCTGCGCCGCCAGGGCGTTCTGGTCACCAAGGTCAAGAAGCAGACCTTCAAGCGCGGTGGCAAGATCACCGAAAAAGACATCACGCTCTTTACGCGCCAGCTGGCCACCATGATGAAGGCGGGGGTTCCTCTCCTGCAGGCCTTCGACATCGTCGGCAAAGGTGCTTCCAACCAAGCGGTTGCCAAGCTGCTGATGGACGTCAAGGCCGATGTCGAAACAGGATCTTCGCTGAATCAGGCCTTTCGAAAATTCCCGCTTTATTTCGACGCCCTTTTCTGCAACCTGGTTGCCGCTGGCGAAGCCGCCGGCATTCTGGATTCCCTGCTGGATCGCCTGGCCACCTACAAGGAAAAAATTCTTGCCATCAAGAGCAAGATCAAGTCCGCATTGTTTTACCCGATTGCCGTGATCGTCGTCGCCGTCGTCATCACTGCCGTCATCATGATCTTCGTCATCCCTGCCTTCAAGGAGGTGTTCAAGAGTTTCGGGGCCGACCTCCCGGCGCCAACCCTGATTGTCATCGCCATGTCGGACTTCATGGTGGCCAACTGGTACTTCATATTCGGCATTCTCGGCGGGGCGCTGTATGGCTTTTTCTTCATGTGGAGGCGCTCTGAGAAAATGCAGATCGTCATGGATCGGCTGTTTCTGCGCCTGCCCATTTTCGGCGACATCATCCGCAAGGCAACCATGGCGCGCTGGGCGCGCACATTGTCGACCATGTTCGCCGCCGGCGTGCCGCTGGTGGAGGCACTGGATTCCGTCGGCGGCGCGTCGGGGAATTACGTTTACAAGACGGCAACAAGACAGATCCAGTCGGAGGTCAGCACGGGCACCAGCCTGACCGTGGCCATGCAGAACGTCAACGTGTTTCCCAACATGGTAATCCAGATGGTGTCCATCGGCGAGGAATCCGGCCAACTCGATCAAATGCTAAGCAAGGTCGCCGACTTCTTCGAGGCGGAAGTGGATGACGCGGTCGAGGCCATGTCCAGCCTGATGGAACCCATGATCATGGTCGTGCTGGGCACGCTGATAGGCGGCATGGTCGTCGCCATGTATTTGCCGATCTTCAAGCTGGGCGCTGTCGTCTAGCACGGCAGACGCACTCGCCCGACCTGCCGACCCAGAACTGCAAATGGACTTTCTGCAGGATCCAGCAGCCAGCGCTTCCCTGGCCACCCTCCTCGGTCTGATGGTAGGCAGCTTTCTCAACGTGGTCATCCATCGCCTGCCCAAGATGATGGAACGCGGCTGGCTGGCCGAATGCGCGGAATTGCGTGGAGAACCGCCCCAGCCGGCGGAAAAGCTGACCCTCGCCTCTCCGCGTTCGCGCTGCCCGCACTGCGGCCATGCCATCTCCGCCGCCGAGAACATCCCGATCTTCAGTTATCTGTTCCTGAAAGGGCGCTGCCGCGCCTGCCAGGCGCGAATCAGCCCGCGCTACCCGGTCGTCGAGGCGCTGTCGGGGCTGCTATCCGGATATGCGGTATGGCGCTTCGGTGCAAACTGGGCTGGCCTCGGGGCCCTGTTCTTCGTCTGGTGCATGATCGCCCTGACCTTCATCGATTTCGACACCCAGCTCCTGCCAGACAGCATTACTCTGCCCCTGCTCTGGACGGGCCTTCTGTTCAATCTGGGCGGCACATATATCGAAATCCGAAGCGCCGTGATCGGCGCGGCTGCCGGTTATCTGTCCCTGTGGGCCGTTTATTGGTCTTTCAAGCTCGCCACGGGAAAAGAAGGCATGGGATATGGCGATTTCAAACTGCTGGCGGCCATCGGCGCCTGGCTCGGCTGGCAGATGCTCCCGTTGACGATACTTGTCTCCTCGATGGTGGGTGCCGTGGTCGGTATTGCGCTCATCGTCTTTGCCAGGCATGGGCGCCACATCCCCATTCCGTTCGGCCCTTATCTGGCGGCCGCCGCCATCATCGCCCTCTTCTGGGGCAAGCCACTGACACGGCAGTATCTGGGCCTGTTCTGATCCTGGCCCCGTAAGGCTTGAATTCGGTCGCCCCGGCAGCATTTAATCCGCCAGTCAGGCAGTTAAGGCTTTCCGAGCAATTACTTAGGCTATAATTTCATGTTTTTTGGAGGCTGTCATGCCGATCTATGAATATCGTTGCGGCACCTGCGGATTCCAGAAGGAATACCTGCAAAAATTGAACGATGCGCCCCTGACGACCTGCCCGGAATGCGGCAAGGAATCCTTCGGCAAGATGCTGACTGCCGCCGGCTTCCAGCTGAAGGGCAGCGGCTGGTACGCGACCGACTTCAGGGGTGGCGCCGGCAAGACGGAAACGAAGCAGGATAGCAGTGCGCCTGTGCAAGGCTGCGGCGGCGGTTGCGCCTGTGCCGGCAACGGATGAAAAAATACTTCATCACCGGGCTGCTGATCTGGGTGCCCCTGGCGATCACCGCCTGGGTGTTGACGCTCATCGTCAGGACGATGGATCAAACCCTCCTGCTGCTGCCTGCCCCGATCCGGCCGGAAAGTCTGCTTGGCGTCTACATCCCGGGCATCGGCGTCATAGCCTCGCTGCTGGTGGTGTTCCTGACCGGCCTGGTCACCGCCAATTTTATCGGCCAGCGCCTGCTGCGCTTCTGGGAAGGCGTGCTGTCGCGCATTCCGGTGGTCAAGTCGGTCTATTACAGCGTCAAGCAGGTTTCCGACACCCTCTTTTCATCGAGCGGCGAGGCTTTTCGCAAGGCGCTGCTGGTGCAATACCCGCGAGAGGGCATCTGGGCCATTGCCTTCCAGACCGGCCAGCCGGGTGGCGATGTCGTCAACCATCTGACGGGTGAATATGTCAGCGTGTATGTGCCGACTACGCCCAACCCGACATCGGGCTTCTTCCTCATGCTGCCGCGCAAGGACGTGATCGAACTCGACATGAGCGTCGACGAAGCGCTCAAATACATCATCTCGATGGGGGTCGTGGCACCCCCGCCGCGCAATCCCGCCGGACGGGCACAGAACCAATAACCTGCCGCCGTCGCGGCGATTCCTCCTGGGCACCCTGCAATGCGAACTCATTACTGCGGCCTCGTCAATGCCGCCCACCTCGGCCAACCGGTTACCCTCTGCGGCTGGGCGCACCGGCGCCGCGACCACGGCGGCGTCATTTTCATCGACCTGCGCGATCGCGAAGGCCTGGTCCAGGTGGTGTGCGACCCCGATCGCAAGGACACCTTCATTACCGCCGAGCGCATCCGCAACGAGTTCGTACTGAAGATCACCGGCGTGGTGCGCCGCCGCCCCGAAGGCACCGCCAATCCCAACCTCACCAGCGGCGAGATCGAAGTGCTGGCGCAGGAAATCGAGATCCTCAACCACGCCGCCACGCCGCCCTTCCAGCTCGACGAGGACAGCCTGTCGGAGAACGTGCGCCTGACCCACCGCGTAATCGACCTGCGCCGCCCACAGATGCAGAGGAACATGATGCTGCGCTACAAGGTGGCGATGGCCTTCCGCCGCTTCCTCGATGCGCAGGGCTTCATCGACATCGAGACACCGATGCTGACCAAGTCCACCCCCGAGGGCGCCCGCGACTACCTGGTGCCCTCGCGCGTGCATGCCGGCCAGTTCTTCGCCCTGCCGCAGTCACCGCAGCTATTCAAACAGATGCTGATGGTCGCCGGCTTCGACCGCTACTACCAGATCACGAAGTGCTTCCGCGACGAGGATCTGCGCGCCGATCGCCAGCCGGAATTCACCCAGGTCGATATCGAGACTTCCTTCCTTGCCGAGAACGGGATCATGGCGCTCATGGAGGAGCTGATCCGATACGTTTTCAGGGAAACCCTGAACGTCGATCTGCCCAGGCCCTTCCCCCGCCTCAGCCATGCCGAGGCGATGGCGCGCTACGGTTCGGACAAGCCGGACCTGCGCGTCCGGCTCGAATTCACCGAACTCACCGACCTCATGAAGGCAGTGGACTTCAAGGTCTTCCGCGCCGCGGCCGAACTGGCCGATGGCCGCGTGGCAGCCCTGCGCATCCCCGGCGGCGGCGGCTTCACGCGCAAGGAAATCGACGACTACACCGCCTTCGTCGGCATCTACGGCGCCAAGGGCCTCGCCTACATCAAGGTCAACGAAAGGTCGAAAGGCGCCGATGGCCTGCAATCGCCGATCCTGAAATTTCTGCCGGTCGGCATTGTTGCGCAGATCATCGAACGCACCGGCGCACAGGATGGCGACCTGATTTTCTTCGGCGCTGACCGCGCCAGGATCGTAAACGATGCCCTCGGTGCGTTACGCGCCAAGATTGGTCACGAAAAGGGTGTGGCGGGCGGCTACCTGGAAAGCGGCTGGCGTCCGCTGTGGGTGGTCGATTTCCCGATGTTCGAATACGACGAGGAAGACAAGCGCTGGGTGGCCCTGCACCACCCCTTCACCTCGCCCAAGGATGGTCACGAGGCCTTCATCGACAGCGACCCCGCCAAATGCTTGGCCAAGGCCTACGACCTGGCCCTGAACGGCTGGGAAATCGGCGGCGGCTCGGTGCGTATCCACCGCGAAGAAATCCAGTCGAAGGTGTTCCGCGCGCTCGCCATCGGCGCCGAGGAAGCCGGACAGAAATTCGGCTTCCTGCTCGACGCGCTCAAGTACGGCGCGCCGCCGCATGGCGGCCTCGCCTTCGGCCTCGACCGCATCGTCACCATGATGGCCGGCGCCGAATCGATCCGCGACGTCATCGCCTTCCCCAAGACCCAGCGCGCCCAATGTCTGCTCACCAATGCACCGGGGCCGGTCGACGAGAAACAGTTGCGCGAGCTGCATATCCGTCTGCGCCAGTCCGAACCGGGCAAGTCCGCGTCGGGGTGATCGCTTGGGCGTGATGCCGCGCCTGTTCCTTCTGCTGCTGCCGTTTCTCGCCGCAGCCCCGGCCGCGGCGCGCGAACCGCGGCAGGATCCGCCCATCGCCGCGGTCCAGGCTGCGGCCCTTCCTGCCGAAGCCCGCGATACGCTGGCGCTGATCAAGCGCGGCGGGCCCTTCCCCTACCGCAAGGACGGGGCCGTCTTCGGCAATTTCGAGCGACGGCTGCCCGATCGTCCGCGCGGCCATTACCGCGAGTACACCGTGCCCACGCCCGGCGCACGAGACCGCGGCGCACGCCGCATCGTCGCCGGGAGAGACGACGCTGACGATGGACGGAACCCTGGCGAGTACTATTACAGCGACGACCACTATCGCAGCTTCCGGAAGATCCGCGAATGAGCCGCCCGCATTACGAAACCCTCCTGCACAACCTCGCCCGCTGCGGCGTCTATCACGCACCCCGGCAAGGCCTGGCCGAACTGCTCGCGGCTGCCGGGGCGCTTGGCTTCGCTACCGTCCGCATCGATCTCTCGAAGGTGCGGGACAAGGATGGCTTGTTCGAGCGCCTGGCAAGCGCCCTCGCTTTCCCGGACTGGTTCGGGCGCAACTGGGACGCGCTCGCCGACTGCCTGGGCGATTTGTCCTGGCTGCCGGCGGAGGGCTATCTCATTCTTCTGGAGAACTGCGACGACTTCCGCGCCCGTCAGGTCGGCGATTTCGCCACCGCGCTCCAGGTCTTCGCCGCCGCGGCCGATGCCTGGCGCGCGGAGCGCGTGCCTTTCTGGGCCTTGGCGGACATGCACGCCGACGGCATTGCCTACCTGCCGGAACTCGGGTGAAGAAGCCGGTTTCGGTCCTCGTCCTGATCCACACCCCCGGCCTCGAGGTGCTGCTGCTCGAGCGCGCCGCCCATCCCGGCTTCTGGCAGTCGGTGACCGGCAGCCAGGAAGGCGACGAGCCCCTCCCGCTCACGGCAGCGCGCGAAGTCGCCGAAGAGACGGGCATCGCTGCGGAAGCGCTGACCGACTGGCGCCTCAGCAACCGCTACGAGATTTTCCCGGAATGGCGGCATCGCTATGCGCCCGGGATCACGCAAAACGTCGAGCATGTGTTCAGCCTGAAGGTGCCGGCGGCAGAACCCGTCACGGTCGCCCCCGGCGAGCATCTGGGTTATGCCTGGCTTCCTTGGCGCGAAGCGGCCGACACCGTTTTTTCCTGGAGCAACCGGGACGCGATCCTCATGCTGCCCCACCTGGCCCATCCGGCCTGACCGGCTCCCTGGCCAGCATTTTTTCCAGGCACGCCGGACAGTAGCAGCCTTTTCCTGCCTCGGGCGGCACCGGCAGGGGCGGCAACCCGGTACACCAGCAGCGCGGCAAGCCTGTTTCCATGCCGCAGGCAAAAGCCCCGCCGCAACCCGGGCAGACCGTTCCGCGCTTGCAAGTGTCTGACATGATTTCGAAAAATGTTGGCAGCCGGATCCCCTTGAAACAATGCGGGACCACCCAATATTGAAAATGTAAGTTTAATCCGTACCCGTTAAAAGGAGACATCATGGCCAATATCGTACGTTCCGGTTCCGACCCCTTCGACGATTTTTTCCGCGGCTTCTTCGTGCGACCGGTCGACTTCGGCAGTTCCGTCGACGTGCCCTCGATCAAGATCGACGTCAAGGAACAGGGCGATGCCTACAAGGTGCATGCCGAATTGCCGGGCATCCGCAAGGAAGACATCCATATCAATATCGACGGCTCTATCGTCTCGATCAGCGCCGAACGCAAGCAGGAAAAGGAAGTCAAGGAAGGCGAGCGCGTGCTGCGCACCGAACGCTATTTCGGCAAGGTGTCGCGCAGCTTCCAGCTCGGGCAGGACATCGACGAATCGAAATCCGCGGCGAAGTTCAACGATGGCGTGCTCGAGCTGACGCTGCCGAAAAAGGCCGCCGCCGCAGCCAAGCGACTGACTA
This sequence comes from Rhodocyclaceae bacterium, assembly GCA_039807535.1. Classification (GTDB taxonomy): domain Bacteria; phylum Pseudomonadota; class Gammaproteobacteria; order Burkholderiales; family Rhodocyclaceae; genus Desulfobacillus. The sequence goes on along the minus strand of JBDHRL010000009.1, from coordinate 6,362 downwards.
TCGACTGAAATCCGATCCGGCCCGCCCCCTCCTCCTCCAGGGCCGGCGAACGCGGGAAGCTTCGGCTTCCCGCTTTTTTTGCATAAGGCTTAGAATCCCGGCTTCAACGGAATCGAGCCATCATGACCGACCACGTCCTTTCCCCGGCCGCCGAAGCCGGCATTCTCGCCGCCGCCCTGCCCTACATCCGCCGCTTCCAGGACAAGACCCTCGTCGTCAAGTATGGCGGCAACGCCATGACCGACGACAAACTCAAGCAGTGTTTCGCGCACGACGTGGTGCTGCTCAAGCTGGTCGGAATGAATCCGGTGGTGGTGCACGGCGGCGGGCCGCAGATCGACGATATGCTCAGGCGCGTCGGCAAGCAGGGACAGTTCATCCAGGGCATGCGCGTCACGGACGCCGAAACCATGGCGCTGGTCGAAATGGTGCTGGGCGGCCAGGTCAACAAGGAAATCGTCGCGCTCATCAATCGGCACGGCGGCAAGGCGGTCGGCCTGACCGGCAAGGACGGCGGCTTCATCCGCGCCAGGAAGCTGCTGATGCCGAACAAGGACAACCCGGCGGACCGGCTCGATCTCGGCCAGGTCGGCGACGTCACCGCGATCGATCCGAGCCTGATTGCCTTCCTCGACTCGGGCGACTTCATTCCCGTCATCGCTCCCATCGGCGTCGGCGAGGACGGCGAGTCCTACAACATCAATGCCGACGTGGTGGCCGGCAAGCTGGCGGAAATCCTCAAGGCGGAAAAGCTGGTGCTGCTCACCAACACGCCCGGCGTACTGGACAAGGACGGCAAGCTGCTCACCGGCCTGACGCCGCAGCAGATCGACGGCCTCGTCGCCGACGGCACCCTCTCCGGCGGCATGCTGCCAAAGATCGGCTCGGCGCTGGATGCCGCCCGCGGCGGCGTGAAAAACGTGCACATCATCGACGGTCGCGTCGAGCATGCCCTGCTGCTGGAAATCCTCACCGACCACGGCGTCGGCACCATGATCAAGAGCCAGTGAGCGCCTCGGCTGACCGCGTCTGGCTGTTCGACCTCGACAACACGCTGCACGACGCCGGCTCGCACATCTTTCCGCACATCAACCGCGCCATGACCGCCTACGTGGCGCGGCAGGCGGGGCTCGACGAGGTGTCGGCCTCGGCCCTGCGCGAGGCCTACTGGCGCCGCTACGGCGCAACGCTGCTGGGCCTGATGCGTCATCACGGCACGGATCCGCATCATTTTCTCCACCACACGCATCAATTCGACGACCTGTCCGGCATGGTCGTCTACGATCATGCGGTTCGCCAGGTTTTGCGCCGGTTGCCCGGTGCCAAGATCGTCTTTTCCAATGCGCCGCGGCATTATGCCGTGGCGGTGCTCGACGTCATGGGCGTGCGCCACGCCTTCGACGCCGTCTGCTCGATCGAGCGCATGCGCTTCCGGCCCAAGCCGGGGATCCACGGCTTCCGGCGCCTGATTCGAGACCATCGGCTCGATCCGGCGCGCTGCGTCCTGGTCGAGGACAGCGCGGAAAATCTGAAGACCGCCAAGCGGCTCGGCATGCGCACGGTCTGGATCAGCCACGAAGCGCGCTGCCCCGCCTGGGTCGACCTCAGGCTAAAATCCGTCATCGAACTGCCGCGCCGCCTGGGCGCGTTGAGCTAGGGGGAGCAATGGCCGCCAGAGCCGGTGAGCGCAAGCTGCAGATCCTGCAGGCCATCGCCGAGATGCTGCAGGATCCGAAAGGGGAAAAGATCACCACGGCTTTGCTGGCTAAAAGGCTGGATGTGTCGGAGGCGGCGCTCTACCGCCACTTCGCCAGCAAGGCACAGATGTACGAGGGGCTGATCGAGTTCATCGAAACCGGCCTCTTCTCCGTCATCAACAAGATCAATGCCGAAGAGCCGTCAGGCGTGAAGCAGGTGGAGCTGATCGTTGCCCTGCTGCTGGGATTCGCGCAGAAGAACCGCGGCATGACGCGGGTGCTGATCGGCGAAGCGTTGGTGAATGAGGACGAGCGATTGCAGGCGCGCATCAACCAGCTGCTCGACCGTGTCGAGGCCTCGCTCAGGCAGGCCTGGCGCATCGCGGCGACCGGCAACGAACTGCCGCAGGGCGAGGATGCCGCTGCAGCGGCAAACCTGTGTCTGAGCTATGCCATCGGACGCTGGCAGCTCTTCGTCAAGAGCGGCTTCACGCGCGAGCCCATGGCGCAATGGCGGCAGCAGTGGCCGATGCTGCTCGCCGGCTGCCTCTCCCGGCCGGCCTGACGCCGCATCGCCGGCCTTGGGCCATCCACGGCTGGATGAGGCCGGGCGGTTGCGCTCGGCACGCAAGGCGTTGCACACCAAGCCCGATCAGTTTTCCTTCAGCCATCTCGCCGCATCGAGGGCGAAATAGCTCAGGATCGCATCGGCGCCGGCGCGCCTCATCGACAGCAGCGCTTCCAGCACGCAGGCCTTCTCGTCGATCCAGCCGTTCTGGCCGGCGGCCTTCAGCATGGCGTACTCGCCGCTCACCTGATAGACGCAGGTTGGCACCTTGAACTCGTCCTTCACACGCCGCACGATGTCCAGATAAGGCAGACCCGGCTTCACCATCACCATGTCGGCGCCTTCGGCGATGTCGAGGCCGACTTCACGCAGTGCCTCGTCGGTATTCGCCGGATCCATCTGGTAGGTGTGCTTGTTGCCCTTGCCCAGGTTGGCCGCCGAACCGACGGCATCGCGGAAGGGCCCGTAGAAGCTCGACGCGTACTTGGCGGAATAGGCCAGGATCCGCGTGTGGATCTGCCGGTGGCCGTCCAGCTCGGCCCGGATGCGGCCGATGCGGCCATCCATCATGTCGGAAGGCGCCACCACATCGACGCCGGCCAGAGCGTGGGACAGCGCCTGCCTGGCCAGCACTTCCAGCGTCTCGTCGTTGAGCACATAGCCGTCCTCATCGACGAGCCCGTCCTGGCCATGGCTGGTGTAAGGATCGAGGGCAATGTCCGTGATCACGCCCAACTGGGGAAATGCCTTCTTCAGCGCCTGCACCACGCGCGGCACCAGGCCGTTCGGGTTGAAGGCCTCTTCCGCGCCCGACGTCTTCAGGGAGGGGTCGATCACGGGGAACAGCGCCAGTGCCGGCACGCCCAACCGGACCGTCTCCTCCGCCACCTTCAGCAGATTGTCCGGGGAATGGCGGAAGACGCCGGGCATGGAGGCCACCGGCTCGGAAATCCCCTTGCCCTCGATGACGAACACCGGGTAGATCAGATCGTCGGCCGCAAGACGGTTTTCCCGCATCAGCCGGCGCGAAAAATCGTCGCGCCGCATGCGGCGCATGCGGTTCGAAGGAAAAGCGCCTGATAAGTTCATGGTTTCTTTATGAAAAAAACTTTTGATTCGCATTTGATGGAACTTGCGGGGAAGATTTTCGCTCAGAAACGCCAGATGGTGTTGAACCGTCTCCCGCTTCACCTCCCTGAGCGGGTGCCTTAATCAAGTTAAGGCGTTTCTGCCCCCGGTTTTTCTCCCCTTTAACCGGGGGCATTTCTTTTTCCTTTCCCGTCATCCGCGCCGAGCCAGCCGCCGATGACGCTTTCCGCCTCCTCGACGCCGGTCTTCTTCAGGCTCGAGAACAGCTGGACGCTGATCTGATCGGACCAGGGCGCCAATTCCTGCCGTACCGTCTGCAGGCGTTTTGCGGCCTCGCTGCGCGTCAGCTTGTCCGCCTTGGTCAGCAGGATGTGAATGGGTTTGCCGGTCGGGCCGAACCACTCGAGCATCTGCCGGTCCAGGTCCGTCAGCGGCCGGCGCGCATCCATGATCAGCACCAGCCCGCCAATGCTCGTGCGTCGCGCCAGATAGGCGGCCAGCACGCCGCGCCAATGCCGGCGCACCTTCTCCGGCACGTCGGCGTAGCCATAGCCTGGCAGATCCACCAGAAAGGCGCCATTGCGAAGCCGGAAAAAATTGATCAACTGCGTGCGGCCCGGCGTCTTGCTGACGAAGGCCAGCCGCGTCCTGCCCGCAAGCGCGTTGATCGCGCTCGACTTGCCGGCATTGGATCGGCCGGCGAAAACGATCTCCGCCCCCGCCGGCTCCGGCAGGTCGGTCAGTTTCTCGGCGGAGATGGCGAAAACCGCATCGGCGAACAGGGGCATAGGGACTGCGGCGGCGGAAGCGCGGTACGGCGCGCAGGGAAGATCAGTTGCGATAGAATAACAGTTTCCCAGATTCCAAAGGCTCCGAGGAGCATCCATGGTTCATCGCTTCATCGTCCTGCCGCTGGCACTCGCCTTTGCCGCGGCGGTCCAGGCCGCCGACACGCCCGCATCCGCTGCAACCGGCGCCGCCAGGGCCGATGCCGCAAAGGGCCAGCAGGTCGCCGCGCAAATCTGCGCCGCCTGCCACAACCCGGACGGGAACAGCACCGTCGCCGCCAATCCCAAGCTCGCCGGCCAGCATGCCGACTACCTCTACAAGCAGCTGAAAAATTTCAAGGCCGATGGCGGCAAGCCGGCCGAGCGCGACAATGCCATCATGGCCGGCATGGTCGCCGCGCTGACCGACCAGGACATGAAGAATGTCGCGGCCTGGTACGCCGGCCAGATGCAGAAGGGCGAGCAGGCCAAGTCGCAAACCTTCGAGTCCGCCCAGAAGCTGTATCGCGGCGGCGATGCCGCCCGCGGGCTGCCGGCCTGCGCCGGCTGTCACGGACCGGCCGGCGCCGGCATTCCCGCCCAATACCCGCGCATCGGCGGCCAGTTCGCCGAATACACCGAAACACAGCTGAAGACCTTCCGTGACGGCTCCCGCGCCAACGATCCGAACAGCATGATGCGCAACGTCGCCGCCAGGATGTCCGACGCCGAGATCAAGGCCGTCGCCGACTTCATTGCCGGCTTGCGCTGATCCCGTTTATTGCGTATCGCGCTGATCGCGCAGGAAACGTGCCTTTTGGCGAGCGCGGCTTGCTTTCTTGCCTCGCGGCTGGTGGGCGCCGCCCTTCTTCAGCAGCGGGTCGACCGCGACCGGATTGCGCGGCCTGATGGGGCGCTGCTTGGCTCGCTTCATTTCCTGAATCTCACGATGGCGCGGCCGTCGGCCGCGGTCTTCGGCGCGGCCTTCCAGGCATGGCCGTAGACGATCTCGAAGGTCGCCGGCAGGCGGCCGTCGCGTCGCGCCCAGGCGCGGAAGACGCGCCGCCCCTCGCGGAAGCCCAGCGGCCCGAGCAGGCCGTCGCGCACGCCGAGCAGGCGCTGGTCGCGCAGCAGGCCGCGCGGGCTGGCGTAGGCCAGTTCGATTCTTTCCATGTCCATCACCGGATCGGCGAAGCCCGCCGCCAGCAGCATGTCGCCGAGGTCGTGCATGTCGTGGAAGCGCCGCAGCGTCGTGGCCCCCGCGGCGCGCAGTTCCTGCAGGGTGTCCGGCCCGAGCGTGCTGAACATCAGCAGGCCGCCGACCTCCAGGACGCGCTGCAGTTCGCGGAAGGCCGGCAGCGGGTCGTCGAGCCAGTGCAGCATCAGGTTCGACCAGGCCAGGCCCAGCGTGCCGTTCGCCAAGGGCAGCGCCCGCACGTCTGCGGCGAGGCAGCGCGGCGCACGGCGGCGCAACTGGTCCATCCAGGGAACGCGCCGCTTCACTTCGGCGAGCATCGCTGGCGCATAGTCGATCGCCAGTGGCAGGGCCTGCGGATAGCGCGCCTGCAGGGCGCGGATGCCGTCGCCGGTGGCGCAGCCGATGTCGGCGATGCGGGCGGGCGCGAGCTTGACGACATCGAGCCGCGCCGTCATGCGCAGACTGACTTCCTTCGCCAGAACGGCGGCTTCGTCGTAGGAAGCCGCCGCCCGGCCAAAGTCAGTCCGCATGGGACGGCGCCACGGCCTGCCGGCCTTCAGCAGGCCTTGAGGCCCAGCCGCTCGAAGAGCTTCTCGTCGCGCCCGGCCTCGGGGTTGCCGGTGGTGAGCAGCTTGTCGCCGTAGAAGATCGAATTGGCGCCGGCGAGGAAGCACAGCGCCTGCAGTTCGTCCGACATTTCCTGGCGGCCGGCGGACAGACGCACCAGACTCGCCGGCATGGTGATGCGCGCGGCGGCGATGGTGCGCACGAACTCGAAGGGATCGATCGGATCGGCATTCGCCAGCGGCGTGCCCGGCACCGGCACCAGGTTGTTGATCGGCACGGATTCCGGCGGCGGATTCATGTTGGCCAACTCGGCGATCAGGCTGGCGCGGCTGCCGCGCGTCTCGCCCATGCCGACGATGCCGCCGCAGCAGACGTGGATGCCGGCCTCGCGCACCTTGCCGAGGGTGTCGAAGCGGTCGGCCTGGCTGTGGGTGGTGACGATGTTGCCGTAGAACTCCGGCGCGGTGTCGAGGTTG
>JBDHRL010000118.1:0-7352 GCA_039807535.1 Rhodocyclaceae bacterium | reverse complement strand
TCTCCTGCCTGTCTGTCCGCACCCGGTCATGGGCGCGCACGAACATCACTGCAAGATCCCGGCCAGCCTAGCCGACGCATTGATTTCCAATGGAAAGTCAGTCCGGACAGGACGGCGCCCTGCAGGGCTTGCCGCCCTTCGGCGAAGCGGCCGGCAGGAATTGCCGCCCGGCCGGATCAGGCGTATTCCAGCAGCAGGTCCTTGGCGTTCACCGGCTCGCCCGGCTTGACGTGGATGGCGGCGACCACGCCGTCGCGCTCGGCGGCGAGCATCGACTCCATCTTCATCGCCTCGATCGAGACCAGCGGATCGCCCTTGCCGACCTTCTGTCCGGCCTGCACGGCAACGGTGACCACCGTACCGGGCATCGGCGCGCCGACGTGGCGGGCGTTGCCTTCCTCGGCGCGCGGATGCTGCTTCAGCGCCGCCATGCCGGCCTTGGCGATGCGCACCGTGCGCGGCTGGCCGTTCAGCTCGAAGGCGACCTTGACGTGGCCCTCCTCGTCCGGCCCGCTCATGCCCTGCTGGCTGACGATGAGGGTCTTGCCGCGCTCGATCTCGATGGCGATCTCCTCACGCTCGCGCAGGCCGTAGAAGAAGGCGGGCGTCGGCAGCACCGAGACGTCGCCGTAGTGGCTGCGATGCGCCGCGTAGTCCCTGAACACCTTCGGGTACATCAGGTAGGAGGCGAGGTCGGTGTCGCTCACCTTGCGGTTCACCGCCGCCTCCGCCTCGGCGCGCTTGGCCTCGAGGTCCACCGCCGGCAGGAAGTCGCCGGCGCGACCCGGGAGTGGCTTCTCGCCGCGCAGGACCTTCTTCTGCAACTCGGCCGGAAAACCGTCGGGCGGATAGCCCAGCTCGCCCTTCATGAGCGAGACCACCGACTCGGGGAAGGCGACTTCGCGGTTCGGGTTCTTCACCTGCTCCGGCGTCAGGTCGTTGGCGACCATGAACAGCGCCATGTCGCCGACCACTTTCGAGGTCGGCGTCACCTTGACGATGTCGCCGAACAGCAGGTTCACCTCGGCATAGGCCTTCGACACCTCGGCCCAGCGGTGCTCGAGGCCCATGGCGCGGGCCTGCTCGCGCAGGTTGGTGTACTGGCCGCCGGGCATCTCGTGACGGTAGACGTCGGCGGTGCCGGAGCGAATGTCGGCTTCGAAGGGCGCGTAGGCGCGGCGCACGCCCTCCCAGTACTGCGACAGCGCCTGCATGGCATCCAGATCGACGCCGGGATCGCGCGGCGCGCCCTGCAGGGCGGCGGCGATCGAGCCGAGGTTGGGCTGCGAGGTGAGGCCGCTCATGGCATCCAGCGCGCCATCGACGGCGTCGACGCCCGCCTCCACCGCCGCCAGCACGCTGGCCGCGCTGATCCCGCTGGTGTCGTGGGTGTGGAAGTGGATCGGCAGGCCGACCTCCTGCTTGAGTGCGTGGATCAGCTCGCGCGCCGCGCGCGGGCGGCAGACGCCGGCCATGTCCTTGATGCCGAGGATGTGGGCGCCGGCGCGCTCGAGCTGCTTCGCCAGGCCGACGTAGTATTTCAGGTCGTACTTCGGCCGCGCCGGATCGAACAGGTCGCCGGTGTAGCAGATCGCCGCCTCGCACAGGGCGCCGGACTCCCGCACCGCGTCCATCGCCACGCGCATGTTGTCCACCCAGTTGAGCGAGTCGAAGACGCGGAAGACGTCCACGCCCTCCTTCGCCGCCTGCTGCACGAAGTAGCGCACGACGTTGTCGGCATAGTTGGTGTAGCCCACCGCGTTGGAGGCGCGCAGCAGCATCTGGAACAGCACGTTGGGGATGGCGGCGCGCAGCTGCGCCAGGCGCTCCCACGGATCTTCCTTGAGGAAGCGTAAGCTGACGTCGAAGGTCGCCCCGCCCCAGCACTCCAGGCTGAACAGGTCCGGCAGCATGCGCGCGTAGTGCGGCGCGATCTCCAGCAGGTCGTGCGTGCGCATGCGCGTGGCGAAGAGCGACTGGTGGGCGTCGCGCATGGTCGTGTCGGTGAGCAGCACGCGCGATTCATTCTTCATCCATTCGGCGAACTTCTCCGCGCCCATTGCCTTCAGGCGGTCGCGCGTGCCGGGCGGCGGCGCCTGCGTCAGGTCGCAGCGCGGCTTGATCGGTTTCGAGAGCGGCAGGGGCGGATGCGCCCGCCCCTTCATCTCCGGGTTGCCGTTCACCGCCACCTCGCCGAGGAACTTCAGGAGCTTCGAGCCGCGGTCGCGGCGGCGCTGGAAGCTGAACAGCTCCGGCGTGGTGTCGATGAAGCGCGTGGTGCACTCCCCCGACCTGAACAGCGGATGGGCGATGACGTTCTCGAGGAACTGCAGGTTGGAGGCGACGCCGCGGATGCGGAATTCGCGCAGCGCGCGGTCCATGCGGGCGATCGCCTCGTCGGGCGTGTGGCCCCAGGCCGTCACCTTCACCAGCAGCGAGTCGTAGTACGGCGTGATCACCGCGCCGCCGTAGGCCGTGCCGCCGTCCAGGCGCAGGCCGAAGCCGGCGGCGCTGCGGTACACGCTGATGCGGCCGTAGTCGGGCGTGAAGCCGTTCTCCGGGTCCTCGGTGGTGACGCGGCACTGCAGGGCGTGGCCGTGCAATTTGATGTCTTCCTGGCGCGGCACATAGGCGTCGGCGTCGCCGATCCTCGCCCCTTCCGAGACGCGGATCTGCGCCTTGACGATGTCGACGCCGGTCACCTCCTCGGTGACGGTGTGCTCGACCTGGATGCGCGGGTTGACCTCGATGAAGTAGAAATCGTCGGTGTCGGCGTCCATGAGGAACTCGACGGTGCCGGCGTGGGTGTACTGCGCGGCACGGGCGAGCTTCAGGGCGGCTGCGCACAGCTCGGCGCGGCGCGATTCCTCAAGATACGGCGCCGGCGCACGCTCGACCACCTTCTGGTTGCGCCGCTGCACCGAGCAGTCGCGTTCAAAGGCATGCACCAGGTTGCCGTGGGTGTCGCCGATCACCTGCACCTCGACGTGGCGCGCGCGGCGCACCAGCTTTTCCAGGTACACCTCGTCGTTGCCGAAGGCGGCCTTGGCCTCGCGCCGGGCGACTTCCATCGCCGGGCCGAGCTCGGCCTCGGCCTCGACCACGCGCATGCCGCGCCCGCCGCCGCCCCAGCTCGCCTTGAGCATGAGCGGGTAGCCGACGGCGGCCGCCTGTTTCTTCGCGCCCGCGAGATCGTGCGACAAGGCGCCGGTCGCCGGCACCACCGGCACGCCGGCCTTTTCCGCCAGTTCGCGCGCCGAGACCTTGTTGCCGAGCAGGCGCATCACTTCCGGCTTCGGGCCGATGAAGACAATGCCGGCCGCGGCGCAGGCCTCGGCGAAGTCCGGGTTCTCGGAGAGGAAGCCGTAGCCGGGGTGGATGGCGTCGACATGCGCCTCCTTCGCCACACGGATGATGTCGTCGATGTCGAGGTAGGCCTGGATCGGCTTCTGGCCGGCGCCGACCAGATAGGATTCGTCCGCCTTGAAGCGGTGCAGCGCGAAGCGGTCCTCGTTGGAATGGATGGCCACCGTGCGGATGCCCATTTCCGAGGCCGCGCGCATGACGCGGATGGCGATCTCGGAACGGTTGGCGACGAGGAGGCTGCGGATTTTCTTCATGGCGGCTGGGCACAAAAAACGGGCCGGCGGCCCGTACAGAACGAAGTGTAGCCCGGCAAGGCACGCCGCAGCATTTGGGGTTTTTATGTATTCCCAAACTCTTGCTTTCGAATCATCGGGTTTTAACGCATGCCCAGGCCCGTTGATATAACCAAGGGCCGGTGCTAGGATTCAGGCGTCTAGACGCTTATGTGGATAAACCATGCCTGAAACCGTCCGCTGGACCATCAAGGTCTCGCCCGAAACCGACCTCAGCCTGCGCGGCTACCTCGGCGCCCAGGGCATGAAGAAAGGCGATCTTTCGAAGTTCGTGGAAGACGCGGTGCGCTGGCGCATGCTGGACCGCAGCGTCCAGGGCATCAAGGACCGCAACCAGGACATATCCGCCGAGACGCTCGAAGCGATGATCGACGAAGCCGTCCGCGAAGTTCGCGCCACGTACGACGCAAGCCGCTGATCCGGCGCATGCGCGTCGTCCTCGACACCAACATCCTGCTCTCGGCCCTGATGGTGCGCGGCACGCCGCCCGACCGGCTCTATGAGGAATGGCGCCACGGTCGCTTCGAACTCGTCTCGACCGAAAGGCAGATCGAGGAACTGCGCCAGGTCGTGCGCCGGCCGTTCTTCCAGGAACGCCTCAAGGCCAGCGAAATCGGGCGCATGGTCAACGACATCCGTCGGCTTGCCGTGATGTGCAACGACCTGCCCCGCGTCAGCCGCTCGCCCGATCCGGCTGACGATTTCCTGCTGGCGCTTTGCGAAGCTGCCAAGGCCGACTTCCTGATCACGGGAGACAAGAGCCATCTGCTGGCGCTGAAAAGCCACCGCGGCACGCGCATCGTCAGTGCCAGAGCGCTGGCGAACAAGCTTGGTCGATAGCTGAGCGGGCAGCACGCCGTCCCGCGGCGGCTGACTTTCAGCACAGCAGCTTGCGCCATTCAACGAAGGCCGCGCGGCACGCCGCAACCGCGTCCTGCCCGGCCCAGGTGCGCGCATAGGCCGCCACCTTCTCCCCGATCGGCACGATGCCCTCGACTACCGGCACGCCGAAGGCCTCGGCGACGATGCGTCCGTGCAGGCTGCTGCCGATGAACCCGGCGCTGGCGGCAATCAGCGCGCAGAGGTCCCAGATGTCGAGGGATTCGAAGACGCGGGCGCCAGGCAACAGCGCGGCCGCCCGGCGATAGGCATCGAGCTCGTCGTGCCAGGGCGCCGCCCCGGCGCGGAAGAACACGATGCCCCTGCCTGCCGCCTCACGCGCCAGCCCTGCGGCGATGCGTCCCAGCGTGGCATCGTCGCCGAGGGAAGCGGCGAACTGCACGGCGAGCCAGCCCTGCGGAAAGGCCGCGCGCACGGCGGCGACCTCCCCAGCCTCCGCCCGCGCGCGGATGCGCCCGCCGAAGAGTTCAGCCGCCAGCACCGCCGGATCGGGCATCAGCGTGGCCGCAATGCCCGCGGCGGCCAGGTGCGCCAGCGTCGAACGGTCGCGCACCCCGATCCAGTCCGCCGCGCGCAGCTTGGCCAGCACCTCCTCGCGCAGGGCCGCTTCGCGCCGGTCGAGAGCGCCGCCGCCGATACCGAGGAATATCCGTTCGCCGTGTCGTGGCGACTGACTTTTGCCCAGGCAATAGGGCGCGCGGTCTTCCCTTCCGATAAACCGCGCCGCCCATTCGAAACGCTCCGGCCGGCCGTCGTATTGCGCAATCACGCCCGGCGCCTCCGTCGCCGGCAGCAGCATGACGGCCGCCTCCCAGGCATCGCAACAGAGCAACTCGCCGCCGACGTGGATCACCGTCGCATCCGGCCACTCGCGCAGCGCCTCGCCGATGGCACGCACACGGTGGCCGCCGACCGCCGTCAGGTTACGCCCGGCCAGCGCGGCGACGACGACTTCGCGCGGCGCCAGCAGCGCCGCCGCGAGGTGCGGAAACAGCAGGTCGCCGAGGTTGTGGCGGTCGCAGGCGCCGAAGAGGACGAGCGGCGCGCTCGCCTTGCCAGCCGGACATGAGAAGGCTATCTTCTGTTCCATCGAGCATCCATCGCGAGCAAGTAATGGCCGTTGCCACACTATCGAAGAATTTCCGGCTTACGATCCCCAAGGAAATCCGCGAGGCAATGCAACTCAGGCCAGGCCAGAAATTCGTCTTTCTGCGTCGAGGCCGCACGCTGCAATTGGTTCCACAAGCGACCATCGACGATTTTTTCGGTATTGCCCGAGGCGCAGACACTTCGGATTACCGCGATCATACCGACCGGCTGGATCGCTATTCCCCCTCTCCCTGCACGCGGGGAGAGGGTCGGGGTGAGGGGTAAGCGACCGATCTACCCACGCCGCCGGCCGCGCTTCGCCTTCTCGGCGGGCAGCAGGCTGGTGTACTGTCGGTAGAGGTCGAAGAGGAAGGCGACGCGCTCGGCGTCGGCGGCGAACTTTTTGCGGCCGTAGGCGGCGTCGACGGCGCGGTCGAGGTCGGCACCGGCGCTCTTGTGCTCGACCAGCAGCGTGCCCTTCCAGAAGCAGTCGATGCGGCCCTGCTTGAGGCGCTCGCCGGCGCGGGAGAGCTTCACCTGCTTCTCGAAGACGGCCACGCGCTTGCGGTCGAGACCGAAGACGGCGAAGAAGTCGTTCCAGAACGACTGCGCCTCGGCGCGCTCGGAGTCCTCCCCCGCCCACTTGTGCGCGAAGGCGACGGCGCGTTCCTTGATTTCGTTGGGCGAGAGGGGCATCGGGATCGGCTTAAGGCGCGACCAGCACAAGATCGGGGAAGGCGGCGCGGAAGCGGAGCGGGTCGCGGGTCAGCAGCGGCACGTTGACCACGCGGGCATGGGCGCCGATGAAGAAGTCGGGCAGCACGCCGCTGCGCTCGCCGCCACGGCGCCGGTAGTCCTGATGCACGCGCGCCGCCAGAAACAGCGCTTCACGGGGCATTTCGCGGTACTCGATGCCGGCGCGTTCGAGTATGCGATCAAGCGCCGCCGGGGAATCATAGTCCGGCGACAGTTCGGCATAAACGACCGGGTTGATGCAGACCGGGCCGCGCCGGCCCCACTCGTCCAGCGCGGACTGCGACCAGCCGCTCCAGACGGGATCTTCCTCGATCACGTCGATCAGGACGCAGCTATCGACAAAAATCATTTCAGTTTGCGGAAGCCGGGATCGTCCTTGTCCTCATCGTAGCCGCGGATGAGGTTCATGTACTCGTCGGTGCTCATGCCCAGCCCCTTGCCGCTGCCGCGCAGCGCGTCGAAGCGGCTCGGTTTCTTCTTCGCTTTCCTTTCCGGCTTGACGGGCCGGATGACGACCTGGCCGTCGGCGGTCCAGGCGAAATCGACGCGGCTGCCCGGCGTGAGGCCGAGGGAATCGCGCATCTGCTTGGGGATGGTGACCTGCCCCTTGGTCGTGACGGTGGTGCTCATGGCCGGCTCCTCGGGTATTACCGATGACGTGATGGTAATACTTCGATCCGGCCGGCGCAAGCAGGCGCTACAAGTCGGTCAACCCGTGCCGCCGCCGCGCCCGGTTGCAGGCGTCGGAGCCGGCTTCCAGCTCGATGCACGGGCCGGGCCGCTGCGCGTAGATCGTGCAGCGCACCTCGTGACCGATCCCGCCTTCGAGCGCGATGCAGCGCGGCGGGAAGTCATCGGTGCCGCGCATCCTCACCAGGTTCGCCGTCAGCGGAAAAGTCAGTCCCGCCGGCACGGCGCCGCCCGGGGCGCTGTCGAGGTCGAGGCGGT
>JBDHRL010000008.1:0-39058 GCA_039807535.1 Rhodocyclaceae bacterium | reverse complement strand
TAGGTCATCGTCAGACTAACTACACCCACAAAAAGCCCGACCACACAAAAGTCGGGCTTTTTTATGGGGAATTGCCTTCGGGTATCATCTCGCAATTCCGCATGAGCTGTCTGCTATGGATTGGCTGGCAACAACCCACGAGGCATTTTTTCTTTTGCTTTCCGGTGATACCGATCTCTGGCAGGTTATCTTCATTTCGCTGAAAGTATCCATTTTCGCGATGGCGATTGCGGCTCCACCAGCTATTGCGCTTGGCTATTTTCTGGCGACGACGTCATTCCCTGGCCGCAGGATACTGATTGTCATCACGCAGGGATTGCTGGCATCCCCAACGGTCGTCGTTGGCCTGTTCCTGTATTTACTGCTATCGCGACAGGGACTTTTCGGTTCCCTCAAGATTTTGTTTACCCAGGAAGCGATGATTATCGGACAGGTGCTGATTGCCTTGCCTGTACTGGTGGCCTTTACCCTTTCTGCAGTGCAAGGGGCCGATCCGCGCGCGCGAGAGACGGCAGTCAGTCTCGGAGCCTCGCGATTTCGCTCGGCCTGGACAATTCTTCTCGAAGTCCGTTTTGGCGTCATGGCGGCAGTGTTCAATGCCTTTGGTCGCATTGTCTCGGAAATCGGTTGTTCGCTGATGGTTGGCGGAAACATTGCCGGGATGACGCGCAACATTCCGACGGCTATCGCTCTCGAGACAAGCAAAGGGGAGTTTGCCCAAGGTATCGCACTCGGTTTTGTGCTTTTGGTGGTGGCGCTCGGCGTCAATTTTTCCTTGGCCTTCGCGCAAGGCGAGGGTGGCATGAAGTGAGTACCCCGATGCTGCTTGCAGGGCGTCTGCGCAAGACGTTTGGCACACGCTGCATCCTGGATATACCGAGTCTGGCGCTTGCGCCTGGGGAGAGTTACGTCCTTACCGGGGATAACGGTTCCGGCAAGACGACCTTGCTGAGAATACTGGCGGGCCTGGAGAATGCAGAAGTGGAAGTTTGCTTCTTCGATGGCAGGGCCGTCGACTTACGAGACTATCCCGACTGGCTGCGGCAGCAGGTGGTCTATGTGCACCAGCATCCCTACCTGTTTCGCTCCAGCATAGCCGACAACATCGCCTACGGATTGAAAGCACGCGGCATTGGAAGAACCGAACGAGACGCGCTGGTTCAGGAAGCCATTGCCTGGGCCGGTATAGGGCCTGTCCTCGATGTGCCGCCCCATCGACTGTCTGGCGGGGAAAAACAGTTGGTGGCGCTGGCACGTGCACGCGCGCTTCAGCCGAGGCTTTTCCTGCTGGACGAGCCAACGGCAAATCTGGACGCCGATGCCAGACGGCAAGTCATGGCGCTCATACTTGACCTGTGCCAGGCAAATCGAACGGTTATGCTGGCGTGCCATGATCGCGAAATCATCGAACTCCCGCACATGCATAGGCTGCATGTTCGAAATGGAACGATAACCGAGCAAAACGTCGTATAGTCGGTGAGCGCAACTCGGTGAGACCGTTAATCGCCTGCTTGTTTGCCTTGTGCATTTCCGCGCGGGCGGATGTTTTCGTGCGTGACGATATTGTGGTCGATCCCGTGCCTGAACATTTCACGGTTTGCCACGGAAACGGCTGCGTCAGCTTGGATCATGTGGGTTTGACCGTCGAGCAATGGCAGGAGGTGAGGCAACTTTTCCATCCCTTAGCATCGAGAGCCGAGGAGGAGCGCGCGAGATTGCGCGATGCCATTTCGCTGATGGAGAAATTTGCGGGTGCTGCCACGGGCACCTGGCGTGACAAGGGCGGCACCTTCAACGGGGGCGGGGGACAAATGGATTGCATCGACGAGTCGATTAACACCAGTCTTTATCTGACCCTGTTCCAGAAATATGGATTGATGCGGCTGCATCGCGTCGAGGATCGAGCTACCCGCGGCTGGTTTTTCGGCGGTTGGCCGCATACCACGGCCGTGATCAGCGAAGTCGCTGCCGGTAAAGGGAAGGGGGGCGGCAGCCTGTGGGCGGTTGACTCCTGGTTTCTCGATAATGGCGCCCCCCCCTTCATTCTGCCCCTGGAGGCCTGGAAGGCCGGTTGGGAACCGATCCGGTAAAATGGCGCCTCTTGCCTGCATAGTTGAATACGGATGAAGACGACCTTTTTGGACTTCGAGCAGCCGATTGCCGAACTGGAGGCGAGAATCGAGGAACTGCGTTATGTGCAAGACGACTCGGCCGTCGACATTTCCGAGGAGATCAGCCGGCTGGAGTCCAAAAGCCAGTCTCTGACCAAGGACATCTACGCCAAACTGACACCATGGCAAATCGCCCAAGTGGCGCGGCATCCGCAGAGACCCTATGCGCTGGATTATGTTCAGCATGTCTTCACCGATTTCGAGGAACTGCATGGGGATCGTGCCTTTGCCGACGACCATGCGATCATTGGCGGTCTAGCGCGCTTCAATGGACAGTCGGTAATGGTGATCGGACACCAGAAGGGTCACGACACAAAGGAGAAAATCCTCAGAAACTTCGGCATGCCGCGTCCCGAGGGCTATCGCAAGGCTTTGCGCCTGATGCGATTGGCGGAAAAGTTCGGCATCCCCGTGATGACCTTTGTCGATACGCCGGGGGCTTACCCCGGCATCGATGCCGAGGAACGGGGACAGTCGGAAGCCATCGGGCGCAACCTTTACGTAATGGCCGAACTCAGGGTGCCAATCATCTGCACCATCATCGGCGAAGGCGGATCCGGTGGCGCTTTGGCTATTGCCGTTGGCGATGTCGTCATGATGCTGCAATATGCCACGTACTCGGTGATCTCGCCGGAGGGCTGTGCCTCCATTCTCTGGAAAAGCGCCGAAAAGGCACCGGAGGCGGCGGAGACGATGGGGATAACGGCTTCGCGCCTGAAGACGCTCGGGTTGGTGGATCGTGTCGTCAATGAGCCTTTGGGTGGCGCCCACCGCGACCACCGTGCAATGGCGCAGACCATGAAGAAGGCGCTGCAGGATGCCCTGCGCCAAGTGTCCGATCTTTCTCCCGCCGAACTGGTCGAGCAGCGTTTCGAGCGTGTGCTTGCCTATGGCAAGTACAAGGAACAGCAGTCAGCACGCTGAACTGGCGAAGCGGGTTTCCGCTTGCCTGAAGCAGCATGTCCGACAGGAGGAGCGACTTGTCGTTGCCCTCTCCGGCGGAATCGATTCGGTTGTACTTCTCCATTTGCTCCACGGCCTCGCTCACCATCATGGATTCCGACTATCCGCGTTCCATGTGCACCATGGACTCAGCCCAAATGCGGATGCTTGGCAGGCGTTTTGCCAGCACTTGTGTGAACTCCTTGGTATTCCGCTGGAGGTGGGCAGGGTCGACATAAAAGAGGACACCGCGGTTGGTCTGGAAGCGGCGGCGCGCCGGGCCCGCTATGCCGCTCTCGGGGGCGTCGATGCGGAATGGCTCGTGCTGGCGCACCAGAGGGACGACCAGACCGAAACCCTGCTGTTCAACCTGTTGCGTGGTGCCGGACTGGCTGGCGCGGCCGCCATGCCCGTCATGCGCGAACTTGCGGGTCGCCCTGGGTTGAACATCCTGCGACCGCTGCTGGCGACATCGCGAGCCGAAATCGAACGCTATGCCCAGGAGGAGCGTCTTCATTGGGTTGACGACGAGAGTAACCTGGATGTCCGACATGCACGAAATTTCTTGCGCCGCAGCATCCTTCCGCAGTTGCGCGAGCGTTTTCCAGGTTGTGATGCCGCGTTTGCCAGAGCTGCCTCGCATTTCGCCGAGGGTGATGCGCTGCTCACGCAGTTGGCTGAAATCGATTCCCATACGCTGCTGCGCAATGGGCGCATCCAGCTTGGCGAGCTTGTTCGGCTCGACGAAGCGAGAGGGCGCAACCTGCTGCGCCACATGTTGAAGCTTTCGGGTTTCCTGATGCCTGACAATGCGCGTCTGCGCGAGGCAGTGCGCCAGGCCTGCCATGCCGCTGCCGATCGTCGCGTGAGCATCGACTTAGGCCAATGCATGCTGTACAGACATCGCGGCGAGCTGTGGCTCGTGGCGAAATCCGCCAAACCGGTACCGGTGGATTGGCAAGGCGAGGCTGCCCTCCCCTGGGGGGAGGGCACGTTGCATTTCAATTGTCTGGAGGGTGGCGGCATCTCGACGGCGTTGCTGGCCGGCAAGCCCGTGTCTGTCCGGTTGCGCCGGGGCGGCGAGCGTTTCCGGCCGAAGCGCCGGCAGCCCAGGCGGGAATTGAAGAAGTTGCTGCAGGAATACGGCATTCCGCCATGGCAGCGCGAGAGCATGCCGCTCCTGTGGTGCGGTGAGGAACTGGTCTGGGTACCCGGCATCGGCGTCGACAGCGCCTGGCAGAGCGGGGAAGGTGAAACCGGTCTGCTACCCGTCTGGCGGCAGCAGTAAAAGTCAGCCCGGGGGATACGGCGACGCAGCGCTGGACGAAGGTGCCGCTTATGAGGGATTCAAAAGCTTGTCATCAGATAGGATTGATGGAATCATGGCGGAACATTGCGCTGGCTGACCCGGCCGGACAGGCGGTGATCTGCCCGGTCGGATTCATCCCGTACAATTCTCACGCCTGAATCTGCCGGTCCGTCCGGCTGTTTCCACAATACGGAGGAACACATGAAGCTGCATTCCCTGTTGTTCGGCGCCGTTGCCCTGGCACTCTCTGTCACGGCGGCCGCCCAGCAACCCATCGTCATCAAGTTCAGCCATGTCGTTGCCAACGACACACCGAAGGGCAAGGCATCCGAATTTTTCGCCAGGCGCGCGGCGGAACTCACCGGCGGCAAGGTGAAGGTTGAAGTGTACGCCAACTCGACCCTTTACAAGGACAAGGAGGAAATGGAGGCCCTGCAGCTGGGTGCGGTGCAGATGCTGGCGCCTTCGCTCGCCAAATTCGGTCCGCTCGGTGTGAAGGAATTCGAGGTGTTCGACCTGCCCTTCATCTTCGACAACTACGCCGAACTGCACAGGGTCACCCAGGGCGCGGTGGGCAAGATGCTGCTTGCCAAGCTCGAACCGAAGGCCGTCAAGGGGCTTGCTTATTGGGACAACGGTTTCAAATCGATGTCTGCCAACAGGCCGCTGAAGATGCCGGAGGACTACAAGGGCCTGAAGATGCGCATCCAGTCCTCCAAGGTGCTGGAATCGCAGATGCGTTCCGTGGGTGCCCTGCCCCAGGTGATGGCCTTCTCCGAGGTTTACCAGGCGCTGCAGACCGGCGTGGTGGACGGGACGGAGAACCCGATTTCCAACCTGTACACGCAAAAGATGCACGAGGTGCAGAAGCATCTTTCCCTGACCGACCATGGTTATCTCGGCTACGCCGTAATCACCAACAAGAAATTCTGGGAAGGCCTACCCGCAGACGTGCGCGGCCAACTCGAGCAGGCCATGAAGGAGGCGACCGATTTTGCCAACAAGATTGCCAAGGAGGAGAACGATCAGGCTCTCGATAAAGTGAAGGCGTCCGGCAAGACCCAGATCTACACGCCGACGGCGGCCGAGCGCATGGCGCTCAAGAAGGCGATGATGAAGACGCACAAGGAGATGGAGTCGCGCATCGGCAAGGACATCATCGAGGCGGTCTACAAGGAGACCGGCTTCGATCCGTCCAAGCTGTAAGTCGGTCGAACGGGCGGCGCTGCGGCGCCGCTTTTCTTTTGGGGGTTTCGAAATGATGAAAGTCCTCGATCATCTCGAGGAGTGGCTGATCGCGTTCCTCATGGGGGCGGCAACGCTCATCATTTTCGTGGCCGTGGTGCATCGATACGCCACCGGGTTCGCGATACCCGGCGTGCAGGACTGGCTGCTGGGCCTCAACTTCGGCTGGACGCAGGAACTGTGCATCATCATGTTTGTCTGGATGGCCAAGTTCGGCGCTGCCTATGGCGTGCGCACCGGCATCCACGTCGGCGTGGATGTTCTGATCAATCGCCTGGGCATGACGGCGCGTGGCAAGTTCATCGTTTTCGGTTTACTCGCCGGCGCGGCGTTCACCGGCATCGTCGGCACGCTGGGTGCGACCTTCGTCTGGGAGAATGGCGCACATTATGCCGTTTTCAGGTTCCTCGGCCTGGATACGGGCGATCTGCCCGAAGGGCCGACCACCCCCGATCTCGAGTGGCCGACCTGGGTGGTCTATTCGGCGGTGCCTTTCGGTTCTTACCTGATGTGCTTCCGCTTCCTCCAGGTGACCGTCAGCTACCTGCGCACGGGCGAACTGCCGCACCACGATCATGGCCATGTCGAAGGAATTGAGGAGGACAAGCCTCTCGCGGCCCCTGGCAACGAGGACAAGATCTATCGAATGAACGATGACTTGCATCCGCGCGAGACGGACGGGGAGGAGCGGAAATGAACACGCTGATCATCTTCTCCCTGCTCGTCGTGCTGATGCTGACCGGCATGCCGATTTCGATTTCGCTCGGTCTGACGGTGCTCTCCTTCCTGTTCTTCATGACTCAGGTGCCGATTGAGTCCGTGGCGCTCAAGCTGTTCACCGGCATCGAGAAGTTCGAGATCATGGCGATTCCGTTTTTCATCCTCGCCGGCAACTTTCTCACTCACGGCGGCGTGGCCAAGCGCATGATTCGCTTTGCCACCTCGATGGTCGGGCATTTCCATGGCGGCTTGGGTCTGGGGGGCGTGCTCGCCTGCGCACTCTTCGCGGCCGTGTCCGGTTCCAGTCCGGCGACAGTGGTGGCGATCGGCTCGATCCTGCTGCCGGCGATGGTCAAGGCCGGTTTTCCGAACCGCTTCGGTGCCGGTGTCATCACGACCTCCGGCGCACTTGGCATCCTGATCCCGCCCTCCATCGTCATGGTGATGTACTCCGTGTCGACCAACACGTCGGTCGGGGCGTTGTTCATGGCGGGCGTGATCCCCGGCCTGGTGCTGGCCTTCATGCTCGGCCTGACCACCTGGTACCGCGCCCGCAGCAACAATTACCCGCGCTTGCCGAAGGCGAGCTGGGGCGAACGTATTACGGCCTTCCGCGAGTCGATCTGGGGGCTTATCCTGATCGTCATCGTCATGGGCGGCATCTATACGGGAATGTTCACGCCGACCGAAGCGGCGGCGATGAGCGCGGTGTGGGCTTTCGTCTGCGCGGTGTTCATCTACAAGGATCTCGGCTGGAA
Source organism: Rhodocyclaceae bacterium (assembly GCA_039807535.1). Taxonomy (GTDB): domain Bacteria; phylum Pseudomonadota; class Gammaproteobacteria; order Burkholderiales; family Rhodocyclaceae; genus Desulfobacillus. The sequence goes on along the minus strand of JBDHRL010000008.1, from coordinate 31,913 downwards.
GGACGTGCCGCGCGTGCTGCTGTCCTCGGCCAACATGAGCGCCATGCTGCTCTATATCATCACCAACGCCGTGCTGTTCTCCTTCCTCATGACGCACGAGAACATCCCGCAGGCAATGGCCGACGCGATGATCGGTACCGGCGTTGGTGTGATCGGCTTCCTGCTCATCGCCAACATCCTGCTGCTGGCGGCCGGCAACTTCATGGAACCGTCTTCAATCGTGCTGATTCTGGCACCGATCCTCTTCCCGATCGCTGTGAAGCTCGGCATCGATCCGGTGCATTTCGGCATCCTGATGGTGGTGAACATGGAAGTCGGCATGTGCCACCCGCCGGTCGGCCTCAACCTGTATGTTGCCTCAGGCATCACCAAGATGGGAATCACCGAACTGACCATCGCCACTTGGCCCTGGCTGCTCACCATGCTGGTTTTCCTGGTCATTGTCACCTACTGGCCGCCGCTGTCGCTCTGGTTGCCGCAACAGCTCGGCATGGTCGTCATCCAATGACCCTATGATCCTGGCTAGTCCTTATTCGAGCCCGGCGACGGCCGGGCTTTTTTTCGGTTAAGCTCCGGCCCATGCCCGAATTCGCACTCGACCACACCTTCTGGGTCTCTGTCTCGCAGATCATCGTCATCGACATCCTGCTCGGCGGCGACAACGCCATCGTGATCGCCCTGGCCTGCCGGCGCCTGCCGGAGGAACAGCGCAGACTCGGCATTCTGTGGGGGGTTGTCGGCGCCATCGGCCTGCGCATCATCCTGATCTTCTTCGCCTTGCAATTGCTCGCGATTCCCTTCCTGAAAATCGTCGGCGGCGTCTTGCTTTTATGGATCGGCATCAAGCTGTTGCAACCGGAGGAGGAAGACGGGCACGGCAACATCGACGGCGGCACGCACCTGCTTGGAGCCATCCGCACCATCGTCATCGCCGATGCCGTGATGAGCCTGGACAACGTCATCGCCGTGGCGGCGGCTGCCAGGGGGGATCTGACGTTGGTGATTTTCGGCATTTTCGTCAGCATTCCCATCATCGTCTGGGGCAGCAAGTTCGTGCTCAAGCTGATGGATCGCCTGCCCATCGTGATCACCTTCGGCGGTGCGCTGCTCGGCTGGATCGCCGGCGAGATGCTGTTCGGCGATGCATCGGTGAAGTCTTATCTGGAAGGCCAGCCGGGGTGGCTGAAATACGTGGCCTCGACGACAGGCGCCTTGCTGGTGGTCGCGATCGGCACCTGGCTGGCGGGGCGAAAGGAGCCGTCGAAAGCTGCCGTCAAAGTGGTGGCGTCGAGCGAGTCAGGGGAAGGAAAGAGCGATGTCGGATAACGCCAAAATGGCAAGCATGTCCAAGGTATTGGTGCCGGTTGACGGTTCGGCCTATACGGATCGGGTCATCGACCATCTGTTGCATGAGATGGCCGCGACGGGACCGCTGGAACTGCATCTGCTCAACGTTCAGATCCCGGTCGACTCGGGCCATGCGCGCATGTTCGTCTCTGCCGTGGATATCGAGGCCTATCACCGGGAAGAGGGGCAGCAGGCCCTCCGGTCGGCCCGCGACAAGCTCGATGCAGCCGGCGTCGATTACAAGTGGCATATTGCGGTCGGATCCATTTCCGATACGATCCTGCGGTTTGCACGGGAGCACGCCGTCGAACGCATCGTCATGGGTACGCACGGCCGTTCCGCGCTGACACATCTTCTGCTCGGCTCGGTGGCAAGCGATGTGTCCCGCACTGCGGATGTGCCGGTCACACTCATCAAATAAGGCGGATCTGCCGCTGCTTCTGGCAACAAGCGGGCAAAGGACTTAGGGCCCGATCATGGCCGTCAGCGATCATGGATCAATCGCTTCGAACCCTTCTGATCCTTGTGCGCATTCTCCCGTCCGGCCCCGTGACCATCCTCCCGCCGAACCCTGCGAAAGGGCGATTCCCCGCGCAGACCGCCTTCGGCGCCGGCCATGTTCCTTTGCCGGGCGGAAACATCGGCTACGGGATACTGCTGGTGAACATGCGTGGGCGCAGCGGCAGGGACGTGCCGCGACGGCATTTCCCTGGCGGGCGCTTCGTGCGTTTGCGGTAGATCGACCGGTTTGCCATGCGGCGTTGGCAACGGTCTTCGCGGGTACATGCTCCCGCCTTCGTCGAGCAAAGGCGCGGATTGATTTTTCGGGAAGGAATCGATTGCCCGGGGCGAGGGTGCGGCAGTTAGCGCTGGGCGAACAGGCCGGACCGGCGTCGGCCGGGCTGACGAAATGGCCGGGGCGGAAATGCGTTCCCCGGATACGGAGGACGTTGCGGCAAGGGGAGGTACCGATCGCGTTCCGTAGTCGTGCGTGGCGTTGATGCGATTGGCAGGGTATGCGGGTTGCACGGCCTTTTCCGGCACCGGGGTTGCGGCTTGCCGGCGATCTCGATGGATGTGGCGGCCAGCATCCTCAAGGGGCGCCAAGGCGATGCCAGCGCCCTTGGGCACATGACCGGCATTGATGCCGCGCGCGTGCTGAAGGCTTGACCGGTAATGCGGATGGTAGGCTTCCCGCGGACCGAGTGGATACCAGCCGGCCGCCGGGGCCGCCCCCATGGCGAAAGACACGTTCCAGCCCGGCTGTCCCAGCCATCCCACCAGCGCTGGGGCATAGACCGGCCGTACCGAATAAACACCGGGCAGCCAGGCCCAGCTCCCGCCAATGAGTGTCCAGCGCCCGTAGTGGAACGGTGCGAAGCCCCAAGGGGATTGATCGATCCAGGTCCAGCCCCATGGGGAAATCCATGCCCAAAGCCCCCAGCGATAGGGAGCCCAGCCGGGCGGCACCCCCTGCGGAAACCACACCGTGCCGTATTCAGCCGTCTCCCGCCAGATGCCATGGCGTTCAAGTTCTTCCAGGCCGGTCATTTCCGGCGAAACAAATCGGGTAGTGCTGCGGGCATCCTGCTGTGCGCGCTGCATGGCCCATTGCCGGAAGCCATCGGTTGCCGCCTGCCCGAGGAGATAGTTGCGGTCGTTTCCTCCCAGGAGCAGGACACGGTCGCCCCTGCGAACCGTCAGTCCGGGAGCCTCGATGCGTGCAGCGCCCGAATAGGTTGAATAGGCGCTTGTGTCCCCGGCCACGTCTGCCCGATAGCTTCCCGGGGCATCGAATCTCAAACGTCCTTCGGGCGTATCGAGCACCATTTCTGCGGCGTGTTCAGGATTTTGAATGTCCAGAATGATGCTTCCCCGGGACAGGCGAAGCCAGATCCGTTCGTCGCTGCTTTCAACGAACTCCAGCGATGTTCCTCCCTCGATGCGCAGGGCCGTCGATCCGATCCGCGCCTCGGCACGGGCTCCATTCGAGGTTTCGATCAGGGCTCCGGTGGTCAGCGGCCAATTCAGGGCAGTCGTGCCGCTGGCCACGCTATCCCCGATGCGAAGCAGGGTTCCTTCGCCGGCCAGGCTGATCCGTCCCACTCTTCCCGGGGGGTCGGCTTCCGCGCCAAGGAGCGACGTCGCGCCCAACATGGTGGCGATGCAGAGACAAAAAAGGCGCCAATAGCCTGACATGCCCGATCCTTCGAATGGAAAAAATTGTCTTATCAATTGAACGGTTGGACGTTGGGCGACGATGACCATGGAAACAATTCGTTGCATGTCGGCCCGACGAGGTGGTCTGCCGGAAATATGTCGAGATCGGAAATGCGCGGGACAGTGAGTTTTTTTGCTGTTAAAATAATGCGTTAAACGCGATTTGTGGCACCTTTTCAACTCTTTGATTTTGGAGCACTTAGATGGCTGTTGAGCGCACCCTGTCGATCATCAAACCCGATGCCGTGGCCAAGAACGTGATCGGCAAGATTTACTCCCGCTTCGAGACCAGCGGTCTGACCGTCGTGGCGGCCAGGATGAAGCATCTCTCGCGGCAGGAAGCCGAGGGCTTCTATGCCGTGCATCGCGAGCGCCCCTTCTTCAAGGACCTGGTCGAGTTCATGATCTCCGGACCGGTGATGATCCAGGTGCTGCAGGGCGAGGGCGCGATTGCCAAGAACCGCGACCTGATGGGTGCCACCGATCCGAAGAAGGCCGCGCCGGGAACCATCCGCGCCGATTTCGCCCAAAGCATCGATGCGAACGCCGTGCATGGCTCCGACGCCCCGGAAACGGCGGCGGTGGAGATTGCCTATTTTTTCCCGTCGATGGAAGTCTACCCGCGCTAAATGAAGCAGAACCTGCTCGAATTCGATGCTGCCGGCCTGACCGCCTGGTTCGCCGCGATGGGCGAGAAGCCCTTTCGCGCGAAGCAGGTGTTGCGCTGGCTGCATCAGTTCGGGGAGAGCGACTTCGATCGCATGACCGATGTCGCCAGGAGCCTGCGCGCGCGCCTGGCGGATGCGGCGGAGGTGCGTCTGCCGCAGGCGCTGCGCGATTCGACGGCGGCCGACGGCACACGCAAATGGCTTCTCGATGTCGGCAACGGCAATGCCGTGGAATGCGTCTTCATCCCGGAGGAAAACCGGGGCACGCTGTGCATTTCCACCCAGGCCGGCTGCGCGCTTGACTGTGCCTTCTGCTCGACGGGCAAGCAGGGCTTCAACCGCAACCTGACCACGGGCGAGATCATCGGCCAGCTCTGGTGGGCGAAAAAGGCGCTGGGCGATTTCCGCGTCCACGGAAGCAGCGACACAAACCGCCGTGCCGGGGAGACTGACTTTTGCCTCCGGCCGCCACTTCGCGGCTTAACCCCGGCTAGCGCCGGGGTTAGCCTTCGCCGAAAGTCGCCGGATGGCGACTTGTCCGCGGACCGCATCATCAGCAACGTCGTGCTGATGGGCATGGGCGAGCCGCTGGCCAATTTCGAGAATGTCGTCGCCGCGCTGCACCTGATGCTGGACGACAACGCCTACGGGCTATCGCGACGGCGGGTGACGGTGTCGACTTCCGGCATCCTGCCGGCCATGGACCGACTGCGCGACGAATGTCCGGTGGCGTTGGCGGTGTCGCTGCATGCACCGAACGACGCGCTGCGCGACCGACTGGTGCCGATCAACCGGAAATACCCCCTGGCCGAGCTGATGTCGGCCTGTCGGCGCTACCTGGAAAAATCGCCGCGCGATTTCATCACGTTCGAGTACGTCATGCTGGATGGCGTCAACGATTCCGAAGAGCATGCCCGCGAGCTGATCCGGCTCGTGCGGGACGTGCCGTGCAAGCTCAACCTGATTCCCTTCAACCCCTTTCCGGCTTCCGGGTTCAAGCGTTCTCCCGCCCAGCGGGTGCGCCGCTTCGCCGAGATTCTGATGCAGGCTCACATCATCACGACGACGCGCAAGACCCGGGGAGAGGACATCGACGCCGCCTGCGGCCAGCTGGCCGGCCAGGTCGCCGACCGGACCCGACGCAGGGAAAAGCACACCATTGCCATTGCGGAGGCAGCACAGTGAAACGAGCCACTTTGATTTGTCTTGCAGCATGCGTTGCAGGTTGCGCCGGCACCAATGCGGGTCCAGGACCGGCTTCGGCGCCGGTGTTGGAGCAGACTGCCAGCAGCGCGACGGAAAAAAGTGCCAAGGCGCATTCCGAGCTGGGTGTCGTGTATTTGCAGGCCGGCAATCTGGGGGTTGCCATGCAGGAAGCTCGATTGGCTACTGCTATCGATCCAGGCTATGCCCCGGGCTTTGATCTGATGGGGCTGGTGCATTTGATGTTGAACGAGATGCCCCAAGCGCAGGCAGCGCTCGAACGCGCCGTCCAGTTGGCGCCGGGCGATCCGCAGATTGCCAACGACTACGGCTGGGTTCTCTGCCAGAGCGGCCGGGAGCAGGAAGCATTCAAATTTTTCGAAGCGGCAGCCAGGAATCCCCTTTACAAGACGCCAACCCGTCCCTACACCAATGCAGGCCTGTGCTATCTGCGGATCAAGGACGACAAGGCAGCAGAAGCCAGTTTCCAGCGTGCCTTGCTGGTCGATGGTTCGAATGCGCAGGCTGTCTATCATTTGTCGAACCTTGCCTACAAGAGAGGCGATTTCTTCGCTGCCAGAAAACTTCTCGGGGAACTGCATCGACTGACGGAACCGAATGCCGAATCGCTGTGGCTTGGTGTTCGTACGGAACGCAAGATTGGTGACCGCCAGGCGGAAGCGAGCTATTCGTCCCAGTTGCGGCGCAAATTTGCCGGAACGCCGGAACACCAGGCGCTTCAGCAAGGGCAATTCGAGTGAGCGAAACAGAAACTTTCGCAGGCGAAGCGCAGACCGGGCCAGGACCCGGCGCCATGCTGCGCAAGGCGCGGGAAGCACGCGGCAGCACCATTGCGGAAGTGGCGGCCTCGCTCAAGATGAGTCCGCGGCAGATAGAAGCAATCGAAGGGGAGGACTTTTCCCGGCTTTCAGGCGCCACGTTCGTGCGGGGCTTTATTCGCAATTACGCCAAGCTGCTCAAGATCGATGCGGCGCCAATTCTGGCGGCGCTCCCTGCCGAAGCCGCATTGCCGCAAGCGGCGCTGAATGCGCCGACGGAAGTTGGCGTGAAAATGCCGGCTCCCGGGCGGCGTCAAGGTATGGGTTTCCTGGCCGTCTCGATCCTGGCCCTTGCCTTGCTGGTCGTGGCGCTCGTGCTGTATTTCGACATCATCGACCTAGGCGCAATTCTGCGGCGCCAGAGTGTCCGGGATGCCTCCGTCCAGACGATCCGGCCGCAAGTGGTGCAACCGCTGCCGCAGCCCGTGGTGGCAGAGCGGCCATCTTCCGCAACAGTTGCAGGAGCTGTGGCAGAAGCGAAACCCGCCGATCAGTCAGAAAGACCGGCGACTCCGGGCCTGCAGCAACTGATATTCAGCTTCGACGGCAGCTCCTGGGTGGAGGTGAGGGATGCTGCGGGCCGAACCATCTTTTCACAAATGAATCCGAAGGGGACGACCCAGGTGGTGGACGGCCTGCCCCCTTTCCAGCTGGTGGTGGGCAATGCCTCGAATGTGCGGTTGCAGTATAACAATCAGATGATCGACCTCAAGCCGCATACGCGAGTTGAAGTGGCGCGGCTGACTCTCGAATAAATACATGGAAATGGCCGTGGAACCGATAGACGGGCCGCTTGCCCGCCGCCACGCGCGCGCTGTCAAGGTAGGCGGCGTCTCGATTGGCGGGGCACATCCGATTGCCGTGCAGTCGATGACCAATACCGATACGGCTGACGAGGTCACTACCGCCATTCAAGTCGGGCAACTGGTACGTGCCGGTTCGGAAATCGTGCGCATCACAGTGAATACGCAGGAGGCTGCGCGTGCAGTACCGAAGATTCGCGAGCGTCTGCTCGCCATGAATCTGGATGTGCCGTTGATCGGGGATTTCCATTTCAACGGACACAAGCTGCTCGCCGACAATCCTGCATGCGCGGAGGCGCTCGACAAGCTGCGCATCAACCCAGGCAATGTCGGGCGCGGCGCGAAGCGGGATGACCGGTTTGCGCAACTGATCGGGCTGGCCTGCCGCCATGGCAAGCCTGTGCGCATTGGCGTGAATTGGGGAAGTCTCGACCAGGCGCTGCTGGCACGCATCATGGACGAGAACGCCCGACGGCCACGGCCGAAGGACGCAACGCAGATCATGCGCGAGGCAATGGTTGCCTCGGCCCTGGAAAGCGCGGCCAAGGCGGAGGAGCTCGGACTGCCAGGAAACGCGATCGTGCTCTCCTGCAAGGTGAGCGGGGTACAGGACCTGATAGCGGTATACCGGGACCTGGCTGCCCGCTGCGACTATCCGCTGCATCTGGGACTCACCGAGGCGGGCATGGGTTCGAAGGGCATCGTCGCCTCGACGGCAGCCTTGGCCGTGCTGCTGCAGGAAGGCATCGGCGACACCATTCGTGTGTCGCTGACGCCGGAGCCCAACGGCGACCGTACGCAGGAGGTGGTGGTCGCCCAGGAAATCCTGCAGACCATGGGGTTGCGCGCCTTCACGCCACTGGTGGCCGCCTGTCCGGGCTGCGGCCGTACCACCAGCACGATGTTCCAGGAACTGGCCCAGGAAATCCAGGCCCATGTACGGGCGCGCTTGCCTGAATGGCGCCTGCGGCACGAGGGGGTGGAGAACATGACCTTGGCCGTGATGGGCTGCGTTGTGAACGGCCCCGGCGAGAGCAAGCATGCCAATGTCGGCATCAGCCTGCCCGGCACCGGCGAGACGCCGGTGGCGCCGGTGTACATCGACGGCGAGAAGACCGTCACGCTGAAAGGGGGCGACATCGCCCGCGAGTTCAAGGCGATTGTTGATGATTATGTTGCGCGGAAATATCCGCGCCGGTCGTCACACTGACTTTCCGATGAGCCAGACGATTCAAGCGATTCGCGGGATGAACGACATCCTGCCAGACGAGGCGGAGCTGTGGGAGCGCTTCGACGAGGCTGTGCGCGACTGGCTGCGCGCCTATGGCTACCGGCCTATCCGCATGCCGGTGGTCGAGCCGACGCCGCTTTTTTCCCGCGCCATCGGCGAAGTGACGGACATCGTCGAAAAGGAGATGTATTCCTTCGTGGACGCGCTCAACGGCGAGGCCCTGACGCTGCGCCCGGAGGGCACTGCTTCCTGTGTGCGCGCCGTGCTGCAGCACAGCCTGCTCCGCGCCGGCCCGCAGCGCCTGTGGTATGCCGGCCCCATGTTCCGCCACGAACGTCCGCAGAAGGGGCGCTACCGCCAGTTTCACCAGTTCGGCATCGAGGCCTTCGGATACGCCGGGCCGGACATCGATGCCGAGCAGATCGTCATGTGCGCGCGGCTGTGGGATGAACTGGCACTGACCGGCATCCGTCTGGAAATCAATTCCCTCGGCAGCACGGAAGAGCGGCAACGCCACCGCGCCGATCTGATCGCCTATCTGGAGCGCAACCGCGATGTCCTGGATGCCGATGCCCAACGCCGGCTGCATACCAACCCGCTGCGCATTCTCGACAGCAAGAATCCGCACATGCAGGAACTCATCGAGGGCGCACCGCAGCTGATGGGTTTCCTCGGCGAGGCATCGCTCGAGCATTTTGGCGGCGTTCAGGCGCTGCTCAAGGAAGCGGGGATCCCCTATCGCATCAATCCGCGCCTGGTGCGCGGACTGGACTACTACAACCTGACGGTCTTCGAGTGGATCACCGACAAGCTGGGCGCTCAGGGCACCGTCTGCGCCGGTGGCCGTTACGACGGCCTGATCGAACAACTCGGCGGCAAGCCGGCGCCGGCCTGTGGTTACGCCATGGGCGTCGAGCGTCTCATCGCCTTGCTGAAGGAAGAGCATGGCACCGAGGCGGGGCAGGCCGCCCGCGCCACGCCTGATGTCTATGTCGTGCATCAGGGCGAGATGGCGCAACGGCCGGCCTTTCGCGCCGCCGAGGCCTTGCGCGGCGCCGGCTTCGACGTGCTGTTCCATTGCGGCGGCGGCAGCTTCAAGTCGCAGATGAGGCGGGCCGATGCCTCCGGCGCGCAACTGGCTGTGATCGTCGGCGACGACGAAGCGCGCGAGGGCAGCGCCAGCCTGAAACCCTTGCGCGAGGATGTTCCGCAGAAACGCATCCTGCTGGATCAGCTCGCCGACGAAATCGGCAATTACCTTTTTGGGGACGACAACGATGGCAGCTTATGACCTGGAAGAACAGGAGCAGATATCGGAACTGAAAACCTGGTGGAAGATGTACGGCAACCGGGTGACGAGCGTGTTGCTGGCGGTTTCTGTGGCAGTGGTCGGCTGGCAGGGCTGGAACTGGTACCAGCGCAAACAGACGTCGGAAGCCTCGGTGTTTTATGCCGCCGTGCAGAAGGGCGCGCTGGAGCGGGATGCCAAGCGCGTGCGCGAAGCCGCCGGCGAGCTTACCGAGAAATATCCCGGCACGGCCTATGCGGCGATGGCGGCCTTGACGTCGGCCCGCATGCAATTCGAGGCAGGAGACCTGAAAACCGCCAAGGCCCAACTGCAATGGGTCGTCGAAAAGTCACGCGACAAGGATCTGCGCGACTTGGCGCGCTTGCGGCTGGCGCATGTCTTGTTCGACGACCAGGCGCCGGACGAAGCCCTCAAGTTGCTTGGCGAGGATACAGCGCCCGCCTTCGCTGCGCGCTTTGCCGAGTTGCGGGGAGACATACTGGCCGCACAGGGCAAAAGGGCCGAAGCCAAGGCCGCCTATCAGACCGCGCTCGCCAAGCAGGACGCCACCGAGAAGGCCGTGGGCAGTCAGGGCGGGCGGGAAGGCCAGTATCGGGAACTGCTGCAGATCAAGCTCGATTCTCTTGGAGGCGAGTAATGCGTGTCCTGCTTGCCTTGATGGCGGTCGTCGTGCTGGTCGGCTGTTCGACCATGGAAAAACTGAATCCGGTGAACTGGTTCTCCAGCACGCCGAAAGTGAAGCCCGCCGAACTGGAACCGATCAGCCCGACTGCGGCGCTGGCGGTTCTTTGGCAGGCCGGCGTAGGTACTGCCGCGGGCTATGTGCTGACCCCCGCAGTGGCCGGACCGAGCGTCTATGCCGCCGCCCATGACGGCACGGTGGCACGCTTCGACAACGGCAGTCAGGTCTGGCGCATCAATGCGGGACAAGCGATATCCGGCGGGGTAGGCGCGGATGGCAGACTGGTGGTGGTTGCTACGGCAAAGGGGGAAGTGCTGGCCTTCGACAATTCCGGCAAGGCCCTGTGGACGGCGCGCGTAACGTCCGAAGTGCTCGCCGCCCCGCAGATCTCGGAAGAAGGCGTGGTGCTGGTTCGCAGCGGCGACAATCGCATTTTCGGCCTCGATGCGGCGGACGGCAAGCGCAAGTGGGTCTACCAGCGCAGCACGCCTGCGCTTTCCCTGCGCAGCAATGTCGGCGTGACGATTGCCGGAAAAATGGCGCTGGCCGGTTTTCCGGGCGGCAAGCTGGTGGCCATTGCGCTCAATAATGGTGCCGCCGTCTGGGAGGCCACGGTGGCACTTCCCAAGGGCGCTACCGAGCTGGAGCGCGTCGCCGACGTGACGAGCGCTCCCGTCGTATCGACGCAGGGAGTTTGTGCGGTGGCCTACCAAGGGCGGGTCGCCTGCTTCGACCTGGCTTCCGGCAACCACCTGTGGTCACGCGACATGTCATCGGCGGCGGGCCTCGACATGGATGCCCGCAATGTTTACGTGTCGGACGACAAGGGCGCCGTGCATGCACTCGATCGCGCCAATGGCGCGACGATGTGGAAGCAGGACAAGCTGTTCATGCGCCAGCTGAGCCGCCCGATCGCCCTGGGGAACCACGTCGCCGTGGGCGATTACCAGGGCGTCGTACACATTCTGCGGAACGATACCGGCGCCTTTGCCGTCCGCTACAGCACGGACAGCAGCGGGATAGCGGCCGAACCGCAACGGCTCGTGCGCGGATTCCTCTTGCAGACGCGCAACGGCGGCCTGTATGCGCTGGCGGTGAATTGATCGGGCATATGACCGACCCGGTCGAGTTCTTCGAGAGCCAATTCAGGCGCCAGATCGCTTCGCACGAATTCGTCCTCAATTCCTTCGAGCAGGCGGCGCTGCCTTATTTGAGGGGGCGAGTGCTCGACCTGGGCTGCGGGCTGGGCAATCTCGCGCTCGAGGCGGGAAGGCTCGGCTGCGAGGTGCTGGCGGTGGATGCCAGCCAGTCCGCGATCGAACGCATCAACCAGGATGCCGCGGCCGGGCATCTCAAGGTGCGCGCCATCTCCTGCGATATCGGCCATTACAAAATCTCGGCAAGCTACGATACGGTGCTGGCCATCGGACTTCTGATGTTTTTTCCGCGAGACAAGGCCCTGTTCCTCCTGCATGACATCCAGACTCACGTCGCAGCGGGAGGGTACGCAATCGTGAACGTGTTGATCGAAGGCACGACATTTCTGGGCATGTTCGGTAAAGGCGGACATACTCTGTTCGGCCGCGAGGAACTGGAGCGGCACTTCGCCGATTGGGAAATTTTTCTTTCTCGCCATGATGAGTACGCCGCGCCGGGCGACACGCGCAAGGTTTTTTCCACCGTGATCGCGCGCAAGCCGGTAAACAGGTTGCAATGAAGCCCACGCTCGTCATTGTCGGCCGGCCTAACGTCGGCAAGTCCACCCTTTTCAATCGCCTGACCAAGTCACGCGATGCGCTGGTGGCGGACATGCCCGGCCTGACACGCGATCGCCACTACGGACACGGACGCCTCGGTTCGCGCCCCTATCTGGTGGTGGATACCGGCGGTTTCGTGCCGAATGCCAAGGAGGGCATCCTCGCCGAGATGGCGCAGCAGGCCGAAGCGGCGATTGCCGAAGCCGACATGCTGTTGTTCGTCGTCGATGGGCGGACCGGGATGACTGCCCAGGACAAGGCCATCGCCGAGCGCCTGCGCCGCACAGGGAGGCTCCTGCTGCTGGTAGTGAACAAGGCGGAGGGCATGGAGCGCGCGCTGGCCGGCGCCGAGTTTCACGAGTTGGCCTGCGGCGTACCACTGGTGATCTCCGCCGCCCACGGGGATGGTGTGAAGGAACTGGTGGAGGAGGCGCTGGCGCCTTTTCCCGAAGCGCAAGAGACGGCGGAGGAAAGTCAGTCTCCACGGATCGCCGTGGTCGGACGACCCAACGTCGGCAAATCGACCCTCATCAATGCCTTGCTCGGGGAGGAGCGTGTCATCGCCTTCGACCAGCCCGGCACGACGCGCGATGCCATTGCCGTGCCTTTCCAGCGCAAGGGCAGGGACTATACCCTGATCGACACGGCCGGCCTGCGCCGCCGGGGCAAGGTCTTCGAGGCCATCGAGAAATTCTCCGTCATCAAGACCCTGCAGTCGATTGAAGCGGCCAACGTGGTCATTTTCGTGCTCGACGCCAGCCAGGACATCTCCGACCAGGATGCGCACATTGCCGGCTTCTGCGTGGAAGCCGGCCGAGCCATGGTGATTGCGGTGAACAAGTGGGACAGCGTCGACGATTACCGGCGCGAGCGGGCCAAGATGGACATGGCGCGCAAGCTCAACTTCCTCGGTTTCGCCAAGGTGCATTACATCAGCGCGCTGAAGGGGGAGGGCATCAATCCGCTCTTGGCATCGGTGGATGCGGCCTATGCCGCCTCGATGGTGAGGATGCCGACGCCGAAACTGACGCGCCTGCTGCAGGCTGCCATCGAGAAGCAGGCGCCGCCCCGCCACGGCATTTTCCGTCCCAAGCTGCGCTATGCCCACCAGGGCGGCAACAATCCGCCCGTCATCGTCATCCACGGCAATGCGCTGGACCATGTTTCGGACGCCTATCGGCGCTATCTCGAGCGGACCTTCATGGAAGCCTTCAAGTTGAAAGGTACGCCGCTGAGAGTCGAATTCCGTACGACGCGAAACCCCTATGCGAATAAGGAGCGCTGAAATGCCTTCAATTCCAGCCCTGTGGCGAAGGGCGGAAAAATCCGGTAAAGTACCGCTTCAAAAAATAATTTTTTGCGGGGCCACACCATGAGCAATAAAGGGCAACTGTTACAAGACCCGTTCCTCAACACGCTGCGCCGGGAGCACATCCCGGTATCCATTTATCTGGTGAACGGCATCAAGCTGCAGGGGCAGGTCGAATCCTTCGACCAGTATGTCGTCCTGCTCAAGAACACCGTGACGCAGATGGTGTACAAGCACGCCATCTCCACCGTCGTCCCGGCGCGCCCAGTGAATATTCCGCACGAGCACGGCGAGAGTTGATGCTCGGCCGTTCCGGCCGGGCTTTCGCCCGCCGATTGTCGTAACCCATGTTTGAGCGCCCGGGTGGCGGCGAAACGGCCGTGCTTGTCCAATTGGATTTCGGCCAGGGCGATGCCATCGAACGCCTCGACGAACTGAAGCTTTTGGCTGCCTCGGCCGGCGCCTCGACCGTAGCTGTCGTGCAAGGCCGTCGTGAACGCCCCGATCCGGCCTTGTTTGCCGGCAAGGGCAAGGTGGCCGAGGTGGCCGACGTCATTCGCGACACTGGCGCTGACATTGCCATCTTCAATCACGAATTGTCTGCCGCCCAGCAGCGCAACCTGGAAAAGGAACTGCGTTGTCGCGTCGTTGACCGCGCCAGCCTGATCCTCGACATATTTGCCCAGCGCGCCAAGAGCCACGAAGGCAAGCTGCAGGTCGAGTTGGCGCAACTGCAGCACATGGCGACCCGACTGGTGCGCGGCTGGACCCATTTGGAGCGGCAGAAGGGCGGCATCGGCCTGCGCGGCCCGGGTGAAACCCAGCTGGAAACCGACCGGCGCCTACTCGGAAAGCGGGTCAAGTTGCTGAAAGACCGCCTCAAGCAACTGGGGCGCCAGCGCGTCGTGCGACGCCGTGCGCGCACTCGGCGCGACATGCTTGCCGTTTCGCTGGTCGGCTACACAAATGCCGGCAAATCGACTCTCTTCAATGTCCTGACCAAGGCGGGGGCCTATGCCGCCGACCAGTTGTTCGCCACCCTGGACACCACCTCCCGCCGGCTTTACCTGGAAGGTTCCGGCCAGGTGATCTTGTCCGACACGGTGGGCTTCATCCGCGACCTGCCCCATTCCCTGGTGGCGGCCTTCCAGGCCACCCTGGAAGAAACCGCCTCGGCCGACCTGCTCCTCCACGTGGTGGATTCAGCCAGCGCCGACCGTGATGCGCAAATTGAGGCGGTAAATGGGGTGCTTGAGGAAATCGGTGCGGCCGAAGTGCCGCAAATGCTTGTCTGGAACAAGATCGACGCCACGGGCGTTGAACCGGCGGTCGAGCGGGATGCCTATGGTAAAATTACGCGCGTTCGTGTCAGTGCAAGAACCGGCGCCGGCCTCGACCTTTTGCGGCTGGCATTGGCGGAAACGGCACGAGACCATGCGGAGCCGTCATCGCCCGCCGCAGACGCCGCCTAACAAATCTTCGCAACACTACGACCCCGATGATTACTGGCATTCTGATGTCGCTGAACGACCCGCAGTGGGGCAACAACAAAGGCTCGAATCAGGGCCCGCCCGACCTGGAAGATCTTTGGCGCGATTTCAATCGCCGCCTGTCCGGACTGTTTGGCAGAAAAGGCGGCGGCAGTGACGGCGGTTCGCGTCCCCCCCTGAACGCCAAGGTCTTCGGTGGCGGGATCGGCGCTCTGATCGTTCTGGTTCTGCTGGTCTGGCTGGCGAGCGGTTTCTACATCGTCGATGCCAGCCAGCGCGGCGTTGTGCTCACTTTCGGCAAGTTTTCGCAGGCTACCGAGCCAGGACTGCGCTGGCGTTTGCCCTATCCCATCCAGACGCACGAGATCGTCAGGCTGACCGACGTCCGCGTCGTCGAGGTCGGCTACCGTGGTTCGGACAAGAACAAGGTGCTGAAGGAAGCGCTGATGCTGACGGACGACGAGAACATCATCAACATCCAGTTCGCGGTGCAGTGGTTCCTCAAGGATCCGCAGGAATATCTCTTCAACAACCGCAATCCGGACGATACGGTGCTGCATGCCGCCGAAACGGCCATGCGCGAGGTGGTCGGCAAGAGCAAGATGGATTACGCCCTTTACGAGGGGCGCGAGCAGGTGGCGGCCCAGGCCTCGAAGATCATGCAGGATATCCTTGACCGTTACCAGACAGGCATTGTCGTCTCGAAACTGTCCTTGCAGAACGTCCAGCCGCCGGAACAGGTGCAGGCCGCATTCGACGATGCGGTGAAGGCCGGCCAGGATCGTGATCGGCAGATCAACGAAGGTCAGGCCTATGCCAACGACGTCATTCCCCGGGCGCGCGGTACGGCTTCCCGGCTGATCGAGGAAGCCAGCGGCTACAAGAGCCGCGTGGTCGCCAATGCCGAGGGCGAGGCGAGCCGTTTCCGGCAGATACTGGTCGAGTACAACAAGGCGCCCGATGTGACGCGGCAGCGCATGTACCTGGAAACAGTGCAGCAGGTGCTCACCAGCACCAGCAAGATCATGGTGGATGCCAAGGGATCGGGCAATCTGCTCTACCTGCCGCTCGACAAGCTGATGCAGGCGGCGGGCGTCCAGGCTGCGCCCGCCACGTCGCCGGAGATCTCGGCACCATTATCCAGACCATTGCCAAATCTCGGTGCCGAGGTGCCGCCGCAGGTCGAAAGGCCGGATGCGGCCTTGCGCTCACGCGACTCGCTGCGCTCGCGTGAGAGGGGAGAACGCTGATGAGCCGCAATCTGCCCTTCATTGCCGCGTTCGTGCTCGCCCTTCTGGTGGCGATCGCCATGTCGATGTTCACGGTCGATCAGCGCCGTTTCGCGATTGTTTTCCAGCTAGGCGAAATCAAGGACGTGATTGCCGAACCGGGCCTGTATTTCAAATGGCCGCTGATCCAGAACGTGCGCTACTTCGACAAGCGCATCCTGACCTACGAGGCGCCGGAGCCGGAACGTTTCATCACTTCGGAAAAGAAGCCGGTGCTGGTCGATGCATTCGTCAAGTGGCGGATCGTGGACGTCAAGCAGTACTACATTTCCGTGCAGGGCGACGAGACGCGTGCCCATGTCCGCCTGTCGCAGACTGTGAATGCCGGCCTGCGCGACGAATTTTCGAAGCGCAGCGTGCACGATGTCGTGTCCGGCGAGCGCGAGAAAATCATGGATGAAGTGCGCACCAAGGCCGACGCCGATGCGCGCGCCATTGGTGTGAAAATCGTCGATGTACGCCTGAAGCGCGTCGATCTCGTGCAGGAGGTCTCCGAATCCGTCTACCGACGCATGGAAACCGAGCGCAAGCGCGTGGCCAACGAGCTGCGCTCGAAAGGCGCCGCCGAGGCGGAAAAGATCAAGGCCGATGCGGACAAGCAGCGCGAGATCATCATTGCAGAAGCCTACCGCGATGCGCAGCGCCTGAAGGGTGAGGGCGATGCCAAGGCGGCTGCGATCTATGCCGGCGCCTTCGGCCAGAACCCGGAGTTCTACGCCTTTTATCGCAGCCTCGAGGCCTATCGCGCCAGCTTCCGCAGCAAGGGCGACGTCCTGGTGGTCGAGCCGAATTCCGAGTTCTTCAAGTATCTGAAGAGCACCGGCAAGGGCGGCAAGTGAAGCCGTGGTTACCACGCTGCTGACGGCGTTTGCGCTCATGCTGGTGATCGAGGGGCTGCTGCCGTTCATTGCACCCAAGGCCTGGCGCGACACCTTCCGCCGCATTACCGAATTGGCCGACGGCCAGATCCGCTTTCTCGGACTGTCGTCGATCCTCGTCGGCATTGTTCTGCTGTTCATCCTGAAATGACCATGCGCCGCTGGCTGCTGCCCGAATCCATCGAAGACGTCCTGCCGGCCGAGGCACGGCGTATCGAGCGCCTGCGCCGCGCGCTGCTCGACGAGTATGGCCTGCACGGCTACGAACTGGTCATGCCGCCCCTGCTGGAATATGTCGACTCGCTGCTTACCGGCAGCGGGCACGACATGGACCTGCGCACCTTCAAGCTGGTCGACCAGTTGTCCGGACGCACCATGGGCATTCGCGCCGACATCACGCCGCAGGTGGCCCGCATCGACGCGCACCTGCTCAATCGCAAGAGCGTGGCGCGCCTGTGCTATTGCGGCAGCGTGCTGCATACCTTGGCGTCGGGGCTGACCGCCACGCGGGAGCCGCTGCAGATCGGCGCGGAGCTATACGGCCATGCCGGCATCGAGGCCGACATCGAGGTGATCCGCCTGCTGGCGCAGTCGCTCGATATCGCGGGGCTGGAGGCATCGCGCATCGATCTGGGCCATGTCGGCGTCTTCCGCGCCCTGTCTTCGCGCGGTGGCCTGGAGCCCGAACTCGAACAGGAACTGTTCGCCGTCCTGCAAGCGAAGGACCTGCCCGATCTGCGCGAGCTGGTGAAGGACGTCGTCGAACCGGTGCGTTCGGCCTTGCAGGCGCTGCCCGAATGCTACGGTGGGCGGGAGGTGCTGGATCGCGTTCTCGCACTTGCGCCGGGCGATGGCGAGATAGCCCAGGCCGTCGCCGATCTGCGGAAGTTGGCCGACGACCTGGCCGACCTGCCGGTGAGTTTCGATCTGGCCGACCTGCGCGGCTATCACTACCACAGTGGGGTGGTATTCGCCGCCTACTGCGTGAGCCACCCAGGCGCAATCGCCCTCGGCGGCCGCTATGACAAGGTGGGCAAGGCCTTTGGTCGCGGCCGCCCGGCAACCGGATTCAGCATGGATCTGCGAGAAATTTCCCAACTCGTTGCGGTGCCGCTCATGCCGCAGACCATCCTTGCGCCGACCGGAGCAGACAGAAGCCTGCGCGAAACAGTGGCCAGCCTGCGCTCCAAAGGGGAGGTTGTTATCGACGCCTTGCCCGGGCATGAGGGCACCTGGGGCGAGACCGGTTGCGACCGGCAGCTCGTGCGGCGGGGTAACGAATGGGTTATCGAAAAAATTCAGGGAGAAGCATAGAAAATGGCAAAGAATGTCGTCGTCATCGGCACCCAATGGGGTGACGAGGGCAAAGGCAAGGTTGTCGACTGGCTCACCGATCACGCCCAGGGCGTGGTGCGTTTCCAGGGCGGCCACAACGCCGGCCACACGCTGGTCATCGGCGGCAAGAAGACCGTGCTGCACCTGGTGCCCTCCGGCATCCTGCGCGAGGGAGTGACCTGCTACATCGGCAACGGCGTGGTGTTGTCGCCGGACGCCCTCATCCATGAACTGGACGAGCTCAAGGCGGCTGGCGTCGACGCCGAGGCGCGCCTGAAGATCTCCGAAGCCTGCCCGCTGATCCTGCCCTATCACCAGGCGCTCGATGTGGCGCGCGAGACGGCCAAGGGCGAAAAGAAGATCGGCACTACCGGCCGGGGCATCGGCCCGGCATACGAGGACAAGGTGGCGCGGCGCGGCCTGAGGCTGCAGGACCTGCTGCGGCCGAAGCGCTTCGCCGAAAAGCTGGCGGAGATCCTCGATTACCACAACTTCGTCCTGAAGAACTATCTTGGTGCAGAGGGTGTCGACTTCCAGCGCGTGCTGGAAGGGGCCATGGCGGTGGCGCCACGCCTGACGCGCATGATCGCCGACGTGCCGCGCGCGCTCTACGATGCGCACAATGCCGGCGCCAACCTGCTCTTCGAGGGCGCCCAGGGCACGCTGCTCGACATTGATCACGGCACCTTTCCCTACGTTACCTCCTCGAACTGCATTGCCGGTGCGGCGGCGGCGGGCGCCGGCGTCGGCCCGGGCATGCTGCATTACGTGCTCGGCATAACCAAGGCCTACACCACCCGCGTCGGCGGCGGGCCGTTCCCGACCGAGCTCTACGACGCGGTCGGCAAGCTCGATCCGGCCGGCAAGCATATGGCTACCCGCGGCCACGAGTTCGGCGCCACGACGGGGCGGGCGCGCCGCTGCGGCTGGTTCGATGCTGCGGCGCTGAAGCGCTCTATCCAGATCAACGGCGTCTCCGGCCTGTGCGTGACCAAGCTCGACGTGCTCGACGGCCTGGAGGAGATGAAGATCTGTACAGGCTACCGCATCGACGGGCGCCTCTCCGACATCCTGCCGGTCGGCGCCGACGACCTGGAGCGTTGCGAGCCGGTGTACGAGTCTCTGCCGGGCTGGAAGGAAAGCACGGTCGGCGTGAAGGGTTTCGCGGCACTGCCGAAGGCTGCGCAGGACTATCTGAAGCGCATGGAAGCGCTTTGCGGCGTACCGGTGGACATGATCTCGACCGGCCCGGATCGCGAGGAAACCATCGTGCTCAGGCACCCGTTCAAGTGACGGGCGTAAAAAAGCCGGTCAGTAACCGGCTTTTTTTGGTGCCCAGAAGAGGACTCGAACCTCCACAGTGTTGCCACCGCTAGGACCTGAACCTAGTGCGTCTACCAATTCCGCCATCTGGGCAAAGAGGGCGCAATTTTAAAGGAAAGATCGATTTTGTCAAACAAGCCGGGCAGGATCCGCAAGCGTGATCCGCACTATGCGCGCGAGGCGGGTAAATACGAAAATCCGCTGCCGAGCCGTGAATATGTGCTGGCCCTGATGGCCGAGCGGGGGGTGCCTTTGTCGTTCGAGGCGCTGTCCGGCTCGCTCGATGTCAGGACGCACGAATTCGATGCCTTCCAGCGCCGGCTGGGTGCCATGCAGCGCGACGGGCAGATCATGCAGAACCGGCGCGGCGATTTCCTCATTCCCGACAAGGCCGATCTCATTCGCGGGCGCGTCGAAGGGCACCCGGACGGTTATGGCTTTCTGGTGCGCGACGAAGAGGGTCCCGACCTGTTCCTTGGCCCCAAGGAAATGGACAAGGTCCTGCACGGCGATCGCGTCATGGCGCGCGTCGTCGGAATGGATCGTCGCGGTCGGCCCGAGGGCAAGATCGTCGAGGTGCTGGAGCGCGCCAATCACCGCGTCGTCGGCCGTGTGCATAACGAGCACGACGTCCTGTTCGTGGTGGCGGAAAACCGGCGCATTAGCCAGGATATTCTCGTCGCTCCCGGCGGCAAGAAGCCGAAGGCCGGACAGGTGGTGGTGGTCGAGATCATCGAGCAGCCCTCCAGGCACGCTCAGCCGATCGGCAAGGTGGTCGAAGTGCTCGGCAACTACGCCGACCCCGGCATGGAAATCGAAATCGCCCTGAGAAAGCACGAACTTCCCTTCGAGTTCTCGCTGGAAGGATTGGCCGAGGCGAAGAAATTGCCGGAAGCGGTGCGCAAGGTCGACTGGAAATGGGATGGCGGGGAGCGCGAGGACATCCGCCACCTGCCGCTGGTGACCATCGACGACGAGACGGCGAAGGATTTCGACGATGCCGTCTACTGCGAACGGCAGGGGAAAAGTGGCAAGGGCGGCTTTCGTCTGGTCGTTGCCATTGCCGATGTCAGCCATTACGTCGCCGCCGGGCGGGCTCTCGACCGCGACGCCCTCGACCGCGGCAACTCCGTGTACTTCCCGCGCCGCGTGCTTCCGATGCTGCCGGAGAAGCTCTCCAACGGCTTGTGTTCGCTCAACCCGCAGGTGGAGCGCCTGTGCATGGTGTGCGACATGGCCATCGCCGCCAACGGCGCCATCAGGCGCTACCGCTTTTACCCGGCGGTGATGTACTCGCATGCCCGCCTGACCTACAACGAGGTGGCCGAGGCGCTCTACGAGGAAAAGTCAGTCGCCGCGGAACGGCGCGCGGAATTGCTGCCGCATCTGAGGATGCTCGATGCGCTCTATCGCGTTCTGGCGAAGGCGCGCCGGGCGCGCGGCGCCATCGATTTCGAGACGGTCGAGACGCGGATGATCTTCGACGAGCAGGGCAAGATCGCGCGCATCGAGCCGTCGAGCCGCAACGATGCCCATCGCATCATCGAGGAATGCATGCTGGCCGCCAACGTCTGCGCCTCGGACTTCCTGCACGAGAACGAACATGCAGCCCTCTATCGCATCCACGAGGGACCGGCGCCGGAAAAGCTGGAAAAGCTGCGCGAGTTCCTCAAGGAGTTCGGCCTGCAACTGACGGGCGGCGATGAACCCCATGCCAAAGACTACGCCAAGCTGCTGGAAAAGATAAAAGGACGGCCGGACCTGCAACTCCTGCAGACCGTGATGCTGCGCTCGCTGCAGCAGGCCGTCTACAGCCCGGACAACGTCGGCCACTTCGGCCTCGCCTATGAGTCGTATACCCATTTCACTTCGCCCATCCGGCGCTATCCCGATCTGCTCATCCACCGCGCCATCAAGGCCGTGCTGAGGGGGGAGAAGTACCGGCCGGGCAACTGGACCGAGATCGGCATCCACTGCTCGCAGACCGAGCGGCGCGCCGACGAGGCGACGCGCGACGTCGAATCGTGGCTCAAGTGCTACTACATGCAAGATCGCATCGGCGAGGCATTCGCCGGCAGCGTCTCGGCCGTCACCTCCTTCGGCATCTTTGTCGCCCTCGACGACGTCTTCGTCGAGGGACTGGTGCACATCTCCGACCTCGGCAGCGATTATTTCCACTACGACGACGCCAAGCACCAACTGGTCGGCGAGCGTACCGGGCGCCGCTTTCGCCTGGCCGACCGTGTGCGCGTGCAACTCGTGCGGGTGGATATGGAAAGCAGCAAGATCGATTTCCGCCTCGCCGAGGAAGCGGAGAGAAAAGCGGGCGGCAAGGGTGGGCGACGTGGCTGACACCCGCTTCATTCACGGCTTTCACGCCATCAACGCCCGCCTGCGGCAGAGTGCCGGCAGCGTGGAGGAAATCTACATCGCCGCAGGGCGGCAGGATGGCCGCACGCGTGACCTCGTCAAGCTGGCCGAAGCACAGGGCGTGCGCGTCATCTCGACCGACCCGACGCGACTCGACGGCATGGCCGGTGGCCATGGCAAGGCGGCGCGCCATCAGGGCGTGGTGGCCCGCGTGAATGCCACCCAGCGCCACGTCACGCTGGACGACGTGCTCGACACCCTCGCCGAGCCGGCCCTGCTGCTGGTGCTCGACGGTGTGCAGGACCCGCACAATCTCGGCGCCTGCCTGCGCGTCGCCGATGCGGCCGGAGCGCATGCCGTGGTCGCGCCGAAGGACCGGGCGGTGGGGCTCAACGCCACGGCCGTCAAGGTGGCCTGCGGCGCAGCCGATACCGTGCCCTATGTCACCGTCACCAACCTGGCCCGCGCCCTGCGCGAGATGCAGGAGCGTGGCATCCGGACGGTCGGCGCCGATGCCGGGGCCGGCAAGGACATCTACGGCGTCGATCTCAAGGTGCCGCTGGCCCTGGTGCTGGGTGCCGAGGGCGGCGGGTTGCGCCGGCTGACGCGGGAAACCTGCGATGCGCTGGTGCAAATCCCCATGCATGGCAGCGTGGAAAGCCTCAACGTGTCCGTCGCCAGCGGCATCTGCCTGTTCGAGGCGCGGCGCCAGAGGGGCGAGGGCGTTACAAGCACTTGATTTGCCGTGTTTGTGCAGTTAAAATAGCCGGCTTTCACGACCTTGCCCCACCGCACGCATGGCGGGGGGTATAACCCAGAAGGAGATTGTGCATGCGACATTACGAAATCGTTTTCATCGTCCATCCGGACCAGAGCGAGCAGGTGCCCGCGATGATCGAGCGCTACAAGGGGCTCGTCACCGGCCGCGCCGGCCAGATCCACCGGCTCGAGGACTGGGGCCGCCGCCAGTTGGCCTACCCGATCGAGAAGGTGCACAAGGCGCACTACGTGCTCATGAACATCGAGTGCGACGGCGAGACCCTGGCCGAACTCGAGCACGCGTTCAAGTTCAACGACGCCGTGCTGCGCCACCTGACGGTCAAGATGCGCCATGCCGTGACCACGCCTTCCCCGATGATGAAGGAAGAGAAGGCCAAGTCGCTGACGCCTGCCGTCGAGGGCGCCAAGGCCGAGGAGGCAAAACCGGCCGAGCAACCCGCGGCCTGATGTGGCGGCGCCGCAGAACCAGCTGTCGATCACCGGAAGCATCATCGAACTGGCGCAACTGCGCCACACCCCGTCGGGCGTGCCGGTACTGAGTTTCAGGCTGGCACACGCCTCCGAACAGATCGAAGCTGGGCTGCCGCGCAAGGTCGAATGCGAATTGCAGGCCGTGGCGCTGGGACAGACGGCGCTTTTGCTGCAGGGAGCCAAACCGGGAGACGGCGCGAAGCTGACCGGTTTTCTCGCGGCAAAAGGCTCCAAGTCGAAGCAGCCGGTGCTGCACGTGGAACGAATCGAATTTTTGGAAGGAACGAAACATGGCATTTAAACCGAGAAGCGCGAAAGACGCGAAGAAGCGCAAGGACGACAAGGGCTCGCGCGGCATGTTCAAGCGGCGCAAGTTCTGCCGCTTCACCGCTGAGAAGATCGAGGAAATCGACTACAAGGACGTCGAGATCCTGAAGGATTTCATCACCGAGAACGGCAAGATCATGCCGGCGCGCATCACCGGAACCAAGACCGGCTACCAGCGCCAGCTATCCACCGCCATCAAGCGTGCGCGCTTTCTGGCGCTGATGCCCTACACCGACCTGCACTGAGAGAGGTAATGATGAACCCCCACGCTCACATTCGTTCGCTGCCCCCCAAGGGGGCGTATGCCTCCCTTGGGGCGGCCAGGCAGGAGGCATAACCATGCAAGTGATTCTGATGGAAAAGGTGGTCAACCTCGGCAATCTGGGCGATGTCGTCAAGGTGCGCGACGGCTTCGCGCGCAATTTCCTCATCCCGCAGGGCAAGGCCAAGCGGGTCACGCCGGAAAATCTCGCCGAGTTCGAGAAGCGCCGTGCCGAACTGGAGCGCCAGCAGGCCGAGAAACTCTCCGGTGCGCAGGAGAAGGCCGCCAAACTGGAAGGCCTGATGGTGCAAATCACCCGCAAGGCCGGCGTCGATGGCCGTTTGTTCGGGTCCGTCACTAATTTCGATATAGCCGATGCGCTCAAAGCACAGGGCTTTGAGGTGGAAAAATCCGAAATCCGCATGCCGCAGGGCCCGCTCAAGTCGGTCGGCGACGCCCAGGTGCAGATTGTCTTGCACAGCGATGTGTTGGCGAACATCACCGTTTCGGTGCTGGGCGAGCATTAAGCTGGACGAATGCCCTGCAAAATAAAAAGGCTGGTGCCCCCACCGGCCTTTTTTTATGCTCGTTTCAGGCGTTTTTCCCCTTCGAACGCAATGGAAAGGTAATCATGGCGGAAACAGAGGCAATCGCTGAGCGGTTCATGGCCGAGGCGCTGCGCCTGGCTCGGGAGGGGGCAGCCATGGACGAAGTGCCGGTCGGGGCCGTGGTGGTGAAGGGCGGCGAGATCATCGGCCGCGGCTTCAATGCGCCGATTACCCGTCAGGACCCGACGGCGCATGCTGAAATCCTGGCGCTTCGCGATGCTGCGCAGCATCTGGGGAATTACCGATTGCCAGGTTGCGAGCTGTACGTCACCCTGGAGCCCTGCGTGATGTGCGCCGGCGCGATCATTCATGCACGCATAGCCAGAGTGATTTTCGGGGCCCATGACCCCAAGACGGGCGCCTGCGGCAGCGTGGTGAATCTTTTTGACGATGCACGCTTAAATTATCATGCGCAGGTGACTGAAGGCGTGCTGGCGGCGGAATGCGGCGCGCTGCTGACCCATTTTTTCGCCGCAAGGCGCGGCCGGACGGAAATGGCTTGAAGATGAAAATACGCATCACCCTTTCGCGCCAGACGCTGGAGCTTTTCGACGATTTGGGTAAATGCCTGCGCACCTACACGGTCTCGACATCCAAGATGGGGCCGGGGGAACAACGCGGCAGTAACTGTACGCCCCGCGGCCGGCACATCGTGCGCGCGAAAATCGGTGCGGGAGAATCCGAGAATTCGGTGTTCGTCCGCAGGCGGCCAACGGGCGAAATCTATTCGCGGGAACTGGCTGACAAGCACCCGGGGCGCGACTGGATTTTGACGCGGATCCTCTGGCTGTCCGGCTGCGAGCCGGGGCGAAACCGTTTGGGAGATGTCGATACAATGCGCCGCTTTGTCTACATTCACGGCACGCCGGACGGGACGGAGCTGGGGCGCCCCGGCTCGATCGGTTGCGTGCGCATGCGCAATCGCGACGTTCTCGAGCTTTTCGACCTCGTTCCGTTGCGGACGCCCGTGGAGATTACCGAGTAAGCGGACCGGACACGGCGAAGGTGAATTCCCGCCTTTCGCCCTGCGCGGCGTTCTGCCCGAACCCCTGTTCGGTGAAGCGCACCCCGCCATTCAGGTCCCTCAACAGCACCGTGGACGACCGTGTCCCGTATTCGGGCGAGCGGATAAAAGCCGATGACAGGAGCCGCTCCCACTCCAGGCTGACGCCGGTGCGCGGCAACGCCTCGTCGGGAGCAATGTGATCATCGCGCAACAGGGCGAAAAGCGGCGCTTCATCCGGCAGGGCCTGAAGGGCGGTATTCAGGGCCGACTTGCCGCGTGCCACCTTGGGCCAGGGCGTGTCGAGCAAATGGTTCGACAGGCCGTATATTCCGGGCGCAAGCGCCTGCTCGCCTTCTCCGCAATTCGAAAAGCACCACAGGCCAGCCGAATCGCCGAAGATCAGATTGAAACCATTGTATCGGTGCGCGCCGGCTTCGAGTTCGGCAAGATAGTCCGGCGGCGCCTGCTTGCCCGTCAGGAAACGGCTGACCAGTTCCCCCCGTGAGGGCGCGCCGGCAATGTTGTTCGGCGGGTCGCGGTAGTTGGTCAGGGCGGCGAAGCGGCCGTTGCGCGACACCCCGAACCAGGTTCCGCCAGCCTCGAGATCGCGTCCGGCCAGCACGCCCGGGGCATCGCGCCAAAAGTCAGCCGCAGCGGTACGGCGGGAATAAAACTCGTCCCGGTTGGCAGCCACTACCAGAGGATAGTTCGGGTGGGCCTGCCAGGCGAGCAGTATCAGGCACATGGCCTGAATTCGCTATTCAAGAGCGTAGGGCAGGGCGCGGAACTCGAGCCGGGGGCCGTCGGCACTGCCCAGACGCACATCGCCCGATTCGGCGCTCGACATCAACATCGAGGCCAGCATTGCGCAGCCGCCTCCGGGGCTGGGTGCGGCCTCGACAACCTTGCCGCAGGACTGATTCGGCAGGTCGACGCTGAAGAGATCGGTGCCGGGTTGCGGACACTCACCTGGAACGAAGGCAAGGTAAGTGCGGCGTTTGACCTTGCCCAGATACTTCGTGCGCGCCACCACTTCCTGGCCGGGATAGCAACCCTTGGTGAAGCTGACGCCGCCGATCAGTTCAAGATTGGCCATCTGCGGCACGAATTCCTCTTGCGTCTGCGCGGTGATATGGGGAATCCCCGCGACGATTTCCAGCCAGCGCCAAACCGGCGTGCCGACCGGGGCTGCGTGGACTGACAATTGACCCCACAAGCGCTCGGCCGCATCCGCGCGCAACGCGATCTGGAAGCGCTGTTCGTCGAGGCGGATGACCGTGCCGTCGGCGAAATGCGAAGTGTCCATGGCCGCCGGAGGGACGTCCAGGCCCGCAGCTTTCAGGGCGGAGGCCGCCGCTTGGCCGGCAAGGCCGAACAGCACGGTGTCGTCGCTGGCGTTCGACAGCTTCACTTTCGAGCGCAGCACGTACATGCCCAGTTTTTTGAGGAGTGCCGGCTGGATGCCCGCAGAAAGTTGCAGCAGGTAATCGTGCCCCTCGCGCCACAACAAAAAATCGGCCAACAAGCGACCCTTAGGACTGCAGAAGCCGCACCGCTCGGCGCGATCGCGGGCGAGATGCTGGACATCGTTAGACAGCAGGTTGTGCAGGAAGGCCGCCGCATCCTCGCCCGAAACCCGAATCAGGCCGAACTGGGTCAGGGGAGCCAGTACGGTGCCGGAAATGGCCGTCTTGAGCTCGGTTTGTGCATCGCCGAAATCGCAAACCTGATCGGTTTCAAAGCGGGCGTCGTGACTTGCGAGGAAGTTCTGCCAGTTCGGGTGCATGTTGTCTTCTTGTCTTCTTCGGATCGGGGGTAGGTTATTATATCTTTTTACTGCCTGTCCCTTTTAATCCCCGCCCGAGATGCGCTGGATGCTACGCCTGGTCGGCTTGCTGTTTGCCGCAGCGCTCCTCTTCGTCGGCTGGATGGGATACTTTGCCTTCACGCCGGTACAGTTGAAGAACAGCCCGCTCGATTTCACGATCAAGACGGGCAGCCCCCTGCGTGCCGCCTCACGCCAGATCGAAGAAGCGGGGATTTCCGTGCCGGCCTGGCAACTCACCCTGCTCGGGCGGATCCTCGGCAAGTCGACGGAGATCAAGGCGGGCAGCTATGAAGTGGCGCAGGGCATCACGCCAATGCGGCTTCTGGAAAAATTGACGCGGGGTGATGTTACCCAGGCGGAGGTTGTACTGCTCGAAGGGTGGACATTCCGGCAGGTGCGTGCTGCGCTCGACGCGCATGCGGATATCCGTCATGAGACAGGCGGCTGGACGGAGCGGCAAATCATGGTTCGACTGGGCATCGACGGCCAGGCCGAGGGCCGCTTTTTCCCGGATACCTATTTGTTCGCCAGGGGGACGTCCGACCTCGACATACTCAGAAGATCGTATCGGCAGATGCTCAAGGTCATGCAGACCGAATGGGAAAGCCGCGAAATGGGCCTGCCTTATGCGTCCGCCTACCAGGCTCTCGTGCTGGCCTCGATCGTCGAGAAAGAAACCGGACAAGCACAAGACCGCGCGCACATCGCAGCAGTTTTTATCAACCGGTTGAGAAAAGGCATGTTGCTGCAGACCGATCCATCGGTGATTTACGGCCTGGGTGAAAAATTCGACGGCAACCTGCGCAAACGCGACCTGCTGGCCGATGGACCCTACAATACTTACACACGCCCCGGATTGCCGCCGACGCCCATCGCCATGCCTGGCCTGGCTTCGCTTCAGGCGGTGCTGCACCCGGCAAAGACGGACATGATGTATTTCGTCGCACGCGGTGACGGCTCGAGTCAATTCTCCCGTACGCTCGACGAACACAACCGGGCCGTAGCGAAATATCAGCTGAAAAAAGGAAATTGAATGCGGGGCAAGTTCATTACGCTGGAAGGCATTGATGGAGCGGGAAAAAGCACCCACCATGCCTGGCTGGTCGATTTTCTGAAGCATCAGGGAAAGGATGTTGTTGCAACCCGCGAGCCGGGCGGAACGCCATTGGGTGAAAAGCTGCGTTCTCTTTTACTGTCCGAGCCGATGCATCTGGAAACCGAAGCGCTCCTGATGTTTGCAGCACGGCGGGAACATCTCGACAAGCTGATTCTTCCGGCCTTGGCGGCAGGAAAATGGGTCGTTTCCGATCGATTTGCGGATGCGTCCTATGCCTACCAAGGTGGGGGTAGGGGACTCACGAATGAAAAAATTCTGGTATTGGAGAACTGGGTTCAGTCCGGCTTCCGGCCAGATTTGACGTTTGTTTTCGATCTTCCTACTGAAATCGCTTGTCTGCGACTTGCAAATGCCGGCAATGCACCCGATCGGTTCGAAAAGGAAGCTCAAGCCTTTTTCGAGCGCACCAAACAGGCCTATTTGAAAAGGGCAAAGGCGGAGCCCGGTCGAATCAAGGTGGTCGACGCAACCGAAAGCATTTCAGATATACAGAAAATACTTGAAGAAACAATTGTAACTATATTGTAAAAATGATTTATTCTTGGAATGTAAAATTCTGGAATAGGCTATTGGGGCAAGCGGGAAGACTGCCCCACGCGTTGCTGCTATCCGGACCGCCAGGCGGCGGAAAAAAGGATTTCGCCCGAGCCTTGGCTGCCAGGCTGTTATGCGAAAAAGCCGATGGTAGGGACGAGGCTTGTGGTGACTGTCCGGCTTGCGCCTGGTTTTTTGCAGGCAATCATCCTGACTTCAGACTGATCGAGCCGGGTGGTGACGAAGCCGAGGAGCCGGATGCAGAATTGGAGGCGGCTGCACAAAAGAAAAAATCTGAACAGATCCGTATAAACCAAATTCGCGCTTTGGATAGCTTTCTGGGCGTAGGCACCCATCGACAGGGACTTCGCGTCATTACCATCCTGCCGGCCGAAGCCATGAATCAAGCAACGGCAAACGCTCTTCTTAAAATACTTGAAGAACCTCCTGCAAATACTTTATTTATATTAATAACGAATAATAAAAAAAGGCTTTTGCCAACAATTCTCAGTCGTTGTCAAACGCTGAGTTTTCCAAAACCGGCCGCGGCCCAGTCCATTGCCTGGCTGCGTGAATCCGGTGTGGCCAAGGCCGAGGAATTGCTGTTCCACGCCGGCGGCATGCCCTTGGCGGCCAGGGATGAAGCATCAAACTTGGCGCTTCTCGACGCTTTCTACCGTGACCTGGCGCAACTCGAACTTGCTGGTCCGGTAGCCATTGCGGAACGCTGGGTAGCATGGCTGAAGGAAAACAAGGAGGGCAATTCTGCAATCGATCGACGAACCTTGGTGATCTGGCTGCAAAAATGGGTGTTTGATCTGGTTATGATGAAATTATGTGGTTTGCCGGTTTTCCATTCGCACAAATTGCAGGAAGCACGCCAGGCGGCAAACCGTGCCTCAGTCGTGGCTTTGATTGACTGCTACAATGAGTTGTTACGGATCCGGGCTGTAGCACAACATCCTTTGAATCCGCGCCTGTTCCTGGAAGATATGCTGTCTCGCTATGCCCGGGCAGCTTCAAGTGGGGGATAACAATATTCATGTCTGAGCCCGCCAAACCCCAGCCCATAGGAGCACGACCCAGTGTTCTTTCTTTGAATATCAATTCAAGATCAGCTCTTTATGCAGCCTATATGCCTTATCTAAAGCGTGGCGGAATCTTTGTTCCAACTGCCAAGTCCTATGCGATCGGAGATGAAGTTTTCATGTTGCTGTCGCTGATGGATGAACCAGGCAAATTGCCCATCGCTGGTCTAGTGGTGTGGGTTACTCCCGCAGGCGCCCAGAACAACAAGACGCAAGGCATCGGTGTTCAATTCAGCGAAGACGAGTCCGGCCAGGCTGCACGCCGCAAGATCGACACCATTCTTGCCGGCTATCCGGCCGGCCGGCAGACGCACACCATTTGAAACTAGCGCATTTTGTAGATGCTGGTTGACTCCCATTGCCATCTCGACTTTCCGGGATTGGCGAATCGCCTAGATCAAGTACTTGAATCAATGGAAAAATCCATGGTTGGAGCGGCCTTGTGCGTTGCCGTTAGCCTGGAAGGGTTGCCCCGGGTCATAGCCTTGGCCGAAGCCCACGAAAATCTGTATGCCTCCGTTGGGGTTCATCCTGAAGAGCGGGATTGTTCAGAACCCGAAATCTCGAGCTTGGTGCGCTTGGCTGAACACAAGCGTGTCCTGGGGATAGGAGAGACCGGACTGGATTATTACTGGCAGAAGGACAAACCTGAGTGGCAACGCAAACGTTTCCGTACACACATCCGCGCAGCCAAGATCGCTCGCAAGCCTCTGATTATTCATACGAGAGAAGCAGAGGAGGATACCCTGCGCATCCTGCGGGAAGAGGGTGCGCATGAAGTTGGCGGTGTGATGCACTGCTTCACTGGAACTCAAGAGGTCGCAAAAGGGGCTTTGGATCTTGGATTCCATATTTCTTTTTCTGGAATTGTAACCTTCAAAAACGCAAATCAAATCAAGGAGGTTACGAAAATGGTTCCTCTTGATCGCATCCTGGTGGAAACGGATGCGCCCTACTTGGCACCGGTGCCGTTTCGGGGAAAGGTGAATGAGCCGGCATACGTACGTTATGTCGCTGAAGAAATTGCTGCCTTGAAGGGAGTGGCTTTTACCGAGATCGAGCGGGCCACAACCGAGAATTTCTGCAAATTATTCAAAATCACACTCAATTAGCATGATGTTTTTCTCATTTATAAACAAGAAATTACTTCTGCCTTGTGCAGTTGGAGCGATCTTGCTGGGTCAAGTCGGAATCGCATTGTCTGGAGTCTATGATGACCTTTTGAAGGCAATCGAGAACAATGATACAGGAGAAGTCACCGCCATCTTGCAACGCGGTATGGATGTGAATACCGTTGATAAATCAGGAAATTCCCTCCTGATGCTGGCTGTTCAAAAAGATAATATCGAGTTGGTTCGCTATTTATTGTCCCATCGGGCACGCCCAGGCATCAGAAACCAGTATGGTGACACGCCGCTGATGTTAGCCTCTTTGAAGGGGCAAGCTGAAACAGTCCGTTTGCTGGTGACGGCCGGTGCGGAAATCAACCAAGCAGGCTGGACAGCTTTGGCCTATGCGGCTTACGAGGGCCATGAGGAAGTCGTTAAGTATCTGATCGATAAAGGTGCTGATGTGGATGCGCGGGCTCCCAATCAGGCTACTGCATTAATGATGGCTGCTAAAAACGGGCATATAGGCACTGTCAGGCTTTTGCTGGATGCCGATGCCGATACGGGTATTGAGGCGCCAGATGGCGCAACCGCATTGGAATGGGCAAAAGAGGCGGGATGGGGTCAGATAGTCCAAATGCTCAGGCTGGCGGAAAAGGAAGAGCGATGATAATGCTTTATGCTATCTGTTCGGATATTAAGTACGTATAATCTGTATTATGTCAAATTA
>JBDHRL010000117.1:0-7512 GCA_039807535.1 Rhodocyclaceae bacterium | reverse complement strand
TGCGCGATGACCGACACGGCGATCTCGGCCGGCGAACGGCCGCCGAGGTCGAGCCCCACCGGCGCGTGGATGCGCGGAACGGCAGCGGCCAGCCCCGCCTCGGTCAGGCGCGCCACGCGCTTGGCGTGAGTGCGCGAGCTGCCCAGCGCGCCGACGTAGAAACACCGGCTTTGCAGCGCGGCGATCAGCGCCGGGTCGTCGAGCTTCGGATCGTGCGAGAGCGTCACCACGGCGGTCTGCGCGTCGAGGCCGATGCGCACCAGCGCCTCGTCCGGCCATTCCGTCGTCACCGACACGCCGGGCAGGCGCTCCGCGGTGGCGAAGGCGCGGCGCGGGTCGATGACGATGACCTCGAAGCCGGCCATCGCCGCCATCGGCGCCAGGGCCTGGGTGATGTGCACGGCGCCGACGATGACCAGGCGCGGCGCGGAAGCGTAGCAGCGGGCGAACAACTCGCCGCCGGAGGACTCGAGGGTGCCGCTCTTGTCGGCGCGCAGGCGGCGGCCAACCTCTTCGATCTGTTCCGGTGCAAGCGCCAGGTCGCCGCTGGCAACGCCGTCGCGCATCAGCGCCTGCGCGCCGTCGGCGAGCCGGGTGACGAGCGCCACCGGATGCTTGGCGGCGCGTTCGGCCAGCAGGAGTTCAAAGAGTTCGGCTTTCATCGGCGCAAGGCGAAGACAAGGACGACCATGGCGGCAACGGCGGCGGCTATCCAGACCCAGGCCGGCACGCCGGCAGCCAGCTCCGGCACGGCGGCCTCGGCGCCCGCCTGTGGCGCGACGCGCGCGTTGAAGGCTTCGAAGAAATCGTTGGCGAGCTTTTTTGCCGCGGCATCGATCAGCCGCGAGCCGATCTGGGCGAGCTTGCCGCCAACCTGGGCATGCACCTTGTAGCGCATCAGCGTGTTCGCGCCCTCCGGCGCCAGGCTGACCTGCGCTTCCCCCTTGGCGAAGCCGGCGACGCCGCCCTGCCCCTCGAAGACGATGCGGTAGGAATGCGGCGGAGCAAGGTCGTCGAGACGCATCCTGCCCTTGAACTTCGCCTTCACCGGGCCGACGGCGGCAGTGAGCGTCACATGGTGCTCGGTTTCCGAAATCTTCTCGATGGAATCGCAGCCCGGTATGCAGGCCTTCAGCACTTCCAGGTCGTTCAACCCCTCCCAGACGGCCTGCTGTCCGGTGGGGATGTGCTGTTCTCCGGTCATTTCCATGAAAGTCGTCCCCGTAATTTCAGGCGGCGCGCCGTTCCGGGCTGCGCGTGGCGGCCGGGGCGGCAAGAATGCGGCCGAGATCGGCCAGGCTCTCCAGGTTGTGCGCCGGCAGGAACAGATCGACGTGCGGGCGCATGGCGACGATGCCGGCGGCGCGCGCTTCGAATCCCTCGTAACGCAGCAGCGGGTTGAGCCAGATGAGCTGGCGGCAGGACTTGTGCAGGCGTTCCATCTCGGCGCCGAGCCCTTCCCCGCCCTCGCGGTCGAGCCCGTCGGAGAGCAGCAGCACGCAGGCGTTCTGCCCGAGCAGGCGGCGCGACCAGAGACGGTTGAATCCGTGCAGGCAGGCGCCGATGCGCGTGCCGCCGGCCCAGTCCTTGACGCGGGCCGCGACGCGCTCCAGCGCCACGTCCACGTCGCGCTGGTGCAGCTCGCGCGTGATGGAGGTGAGCCGCGTGCCGAACAGCAGCACCGAGACGCGCCGGCGGGCATTGGTGAGGGCATGTACGAAATGCAGGAACATGCGCGCGTAGCGGCTCATCGAGCCGGAGATGTCCACCAGCACCACCAGGGGCGGCGGCACGGTGCGCGGCGCGGCGCGGCGCAGCGGAATCGCGTCACCATAGGCGGCGATCGCCGCCTTCAGCGAGGCGCGCCGGTCGATGCGCTTGCCGCGCGGGTCCGGCGCCAGGCGACGCGTGCCCACCTCGCGCAGCGGCAGCAGCAGGTGCGCGATCAATTGCCGCGCCGCGGCCAGTTCGGCCGCGGTCATGCTCTCGAAATCCATCTGCCGCAGGAGTTCGCGCGAGGAGAAGCTGAGGAAGGCGTCGATCTCGATTTCCCGCTCGGGCTGCTGCTCGAGCTTCGGCGCCTCGGGCGCGCCGCGGCCGAAGGCCTCCTGCAGGCGGTGATGCGTCTTGTCGCGCTCCGCCGGCAGGCCCTCCACCTTGGGCAGCATCATGTGCATGATGCGGCCGAGCAGGTCGGGGTCACGCCAGAACATGTGGAAGGCCTGGTCGAACAGCTCGCGCTGCTCGCGCCGGTCGACGAAGACGCTGGCCAGCGTCCAGTAGAAATCCTCGCGGCGGCCGATGCCGGCGAAAGTCAGTGCCTGGAGGGCGGCGAGTACCTTGTGCGTGCCCACCGGCATGCCGGCGCTGCGCAGCACGCGGGCGAAGTGCAGCACGTTCTCGGCGAGGCGGCCGCCCTCGGCCGCCGGCATCCGCAAAAGACTCATGGCGCTGCAGAGAGCTCGGCCTGCACCTGGGCCAGGATCGAGGCCGCCTCGCTGCCCCTGATGCGGGCGATGTCGTCCTGGTATTTCAGCAGCACGCCGAGCGTGTCGTTGATGGTCTCGGGGTCGAGGCAGATGCGGTCGAGCTCCATCAGCGAACGCGTCCAGTCGATGGTCTCGGCCACGCCCGGCAGCTTGAAGAGGTCCTGGCCACGCAGCTTCTGCACGAAGCCGACCACCTCGCGCGACAGGCGCTCGGCGGCGCCGGGCGCCTTGCGGCGGACGATCTCCAGTTCGCGCATGGCATCCGGGTAGTCCACCCAGTGATACAGGCAGCGGCGCTTCACGGCGTCGTGGATTTCGCGCGTGCGGTTGGACGTGAGGACGACGATGGGCGGCGCGGCGGCCTGGATGGTGCCCAGCTCCGGGATCGAAATCTGGAAATCCGACAGTACCTCGAGCAGGTAGGCCTCGAAGGGCTCGTCGGTGCGGTCCAGCTCGTCGATGAGCAGCACCGGCGGCGCCTGGGGGTCGCCTTCCAGCGCCTGCAGCAGCGGACGGCGGATAAGGAAGCGCTCGGCGAAAATGTCGGCGGCCAGCCGCTCGCGGCTCGCCTGCCCCGCCGCCTCGGCCAGGCGGATCTCGATCATCTGCCGCGGGTAGTTCCATTCGTAGGCCGCCGAGGCGAGATCCAGACCCTCGTAGCACTGCAGGCGGATGAGCGGACGGCCCAGGGTGGCGGCCAGCACCTTGGCGATTTCGGTCTTGCCGGTACCGGCCTCTCCCTCCAGCAGCAGCGGGCGGCCCATGCGCAGGGCCAGGAAGGCGGCCGTGGCAAGGCCGCGCGAGGCGATGTAATCCGCCGCGGCGAGGCGTTGTTGCAGTTCGTCGATGGTCTGCGGCACGGGGCGTTCCGGGAAAAAGCGAGGAAGGACGCCGGCGGCGCCCTTCCCTGTTGCGCGAAGCCGGATCAGCCGAGGGCGGCCGCCACGGCGCGCCTGGCCATCACCGACACCAGATGCGCCCGGTATTCCGGACTGGCGTGCAGGTCGCCGCTGAAACGCTCGGCGCCGGGCTTCACGGCCGCCGCCGCATCGGGTGTGAAATTCGCCGTCAGGGCCTTTTCCAGCTCGACGGCGCGAAACACGCCGCTGCCGCCGCCGGTGACGGCCACGCGCACGGCGCCGTTGCCGCCCTGGCTGACGAAGACGCCGATCAGGGCGAAACGCGAGGCGGGGTTGGCAAACTTGGCATAGCCCGCCCGCTGCGGCACCGGAAAGCTGACCGACTTGATCAGCTCGCCCGGCTTGAGCGCCGTCTCGTACATGCCGGTGAAAAAGTCATCGGCCGCGATGCTGCGCTGGCTCGTGACGATGCTGGCGCCGAGCCCGAGCACGCCGGCCGGGTAATCGGCCGCCGGATCGTTGTTGGCGATCGAACCGCCGAGCGTGCCGGAGGCGCGCACCTGGCGGTCGCCGATGCCGCCGGCCAGATGCGCCAGGGCCGGAATGCGCTTCCTGACGTCGGCCGAGGCGGCGACGTCGGCGTGGCGCGTCAGGGCGCCGATGACGAGCGCGTCGCCATCGGCCGCCACGCCCGACAGCTCGGCGATGCCGCCGAGGTCGACGAGATCCGACGGCTGGGCCAGGCGCAGCTTCATGGCGGCGATCAGGGTCTGGCCGCCGGCGAGGGCCTTGCCTTCGCCGAGCTTGCCGAGCAGGGCGGCCGCCTCGCCGACGCTGCCCGGACGGTGGTATTGGAATGCGTACATGTCGTTCTCCTCCTCTCAGGCGCGGGCGGATTGGATGGCTTGCCAGACGCGATACGGCGTGGCCGGCATGGCCACGTCGCGCACGCCCAGCTCCCTCAGGGCGTCGATGATCGCGCTGATCACCGCGGGGGGCGAGCCGATGGCGCCCGCCTCGCCGCAACCCTTTACGCCGAGCGGGTTATGCGTGCAGGGCGTGACCTGCGTATCCACCTTGAAGCTCGGCAAATCGTCGGCGCGCGGCATGGCGTAGTCGGTGTAGCTGCCGGTGAGCAGTTGGCCGCTCTCCGGGTCGTACACCGCCTGCTCCAGCAGCGCCTGACCGATGCCCTGGGCAAGCCCGCCGTGCACCTGGCCCTCGACGATCATCGGGTTGATGATGTTGCCGAAGTCGTCCGAGGCGACGTAGTTCACCACCTTGGTGACGCCGGTCTCGGGATCCACCTCGACCTCGCAGATGTGGCTGCCGGCCGGATAGGTGAAGTTGGTCGGATCGTAGAAAGCCGTTTCGTTGAGTCCGGGCTCCAGCTTGTCGAGCGGGTAGTTGTGCGGCACGTAGGCGGCGAAGGCCACCTGGCCGAAGGCCACTTGCTTGTCGGTACCGGCCACCTTGAAATTGCCGTTCTCGAAGACGATGTCGCTGTCGGAGGCCTCCAGCAGGTGGGCGGCGATCTTGCGTCCCTTGTCGATGACCTTGTCGATGGCCTTCATGATCGCCGTGCCGCCGACGGCAAGCGAGCGCGAGCCGTAGGTGCCCATGCCGAAGGGGATGCGACCGGTGTCGCCGTGCACCACGTCGACACTCTCGAAGGGAATGCCGAGGCGTTCCGACACCACCTGGGCGAAGGTCGTCTCGTGGCCCTGGCCGTGGCTGTGCGAGCCGGTGAATACCGTCACCGAGCCGGTCGGGTGCACGCGGACCTCCCCCGCCTCGAACAGGCCCGCGCGCGCGCCGAGCGCGCCGGCGATGTTCGACGGCGCCAGGCCGCAGGCCTCGATGTAGCAGGAGTAGCCGATGCCGCGCAGCCTGCCGCGCTTCTTCGCCTCCTCGCGGCGCGCCGGGAAGCCGGCGACGTCGGCGATCTTCATGGCCGCCGCCAGCGTCGCCTCGTAGTTGCCGGTGTCGTAGGTCAGACCGACCGGCGTGGCATAGGGGAAGGTCCTGATGAAGTTGCGGCGGCGGATCTCGGCCTGGTCGATGCCCATTTCCGCGGCGGCGGCGGACACCAGCCGCTCGACGACGAAGGTCGCCTCGGGGCGGCCGGCGCCGCGATAGGCATCCACCGGCACGGTGTGGGTGAACACGCCCGTCACTTCGGCATAGATCGCCGGCGTGGCGTATTGCCCGGCGAGCAGCGTGGCATAGAGGATGGTTGGCACCGAGGAGGCGAAGGTGGACAGGTAGGCGCCGAGGTTGGCCTTGGTGGTCACGCGCATGGCGAGGAACTTGCCGTCCTTGTCCAGCGCCAGCTGCGCCTTGGTCGCGTGGTCGCGGCCATGGGCGTCGGACATGAAGGACTCCGAACGCTCGGCGGTCCACTTGATCGGCCGGTTGATGCGCTTGGACGCCCAGGTGATGACGGTCTCCTCGGCATAGAGGAAGATCTTCGAGCCGAAGCCGCCGCCCACATCCGGCGCGATGATGCGCACCTTGTGCTCGGGCAGGCCGAGCACGAAGGCCGTCATCAGCAGGCGCTCGACGTGCGGGTTCTGGTTCGACACGTGCAGCGTGTAGGCGTCCTCGCTGCGCGAATACTGCGCCAGTGCGGCGCGCGGCTCGATGGCATTCGGGATCAGCCGGTTGTTGCGGAACTCCAGGGTGGTGACGTGTGCGGCGCCAGCGAAGGCCTTGTCCACGGCGGCCTTGTCGCCATGGCCCCAAACATAGCAGACGTTGTCCGGCGCGATATCGTGCACCGCCGGCCTGCCCGGCTGCGTCGCCGTGGCGACGTCGACCGCGGCGTCGAGCATGTCGTAATCGACCTCGATCAGCTCCGCGGCATCCTTCGCCTGCAGATAGGTCTCGGCGATGACCACGGCGACCTGGTCGCCGACATGGCGCACCTTGCCCTGCGCCATGAGCGGATGCGGCGGCTCCTTCATCGGCTGGCCGTTGACGTCGGTGATCAGCCAGCCGCAGGGCAGGCCGCCCACCTTAGCCTCGGCCAGATCGGCGCCGGTGAAAATGCCGACCACGCCCGGCGCGGCGGCCGCGGCCCGGGTGTCGATCTTGCGGATGGCCGCGTGCGCATGCGGCGAGCGCAGGAAACAGGCGTAGGTCTGGCCCTGGACGCTGATGTCGTCGGTGTAGTTGCCGGCGCCGGTGAGAAAGCGCTGGTCCTCCTTGCGTCGCGATGAGGCGCCGATGCCGTTCGGAATGTTCGCCCCCATGACCTACCTCCCCCCGGCGCAGGTCTGCACCGCCTTGACGATGTTATGGTATCCGGTGCAGCGGCAGAAGTTGCCGTCGAGCCCGGCACGGATCTGTTCCTCGCTGGGGTGGGGATTTTCCTTGAGCAGCGCCGTCGCGCTCATCACCATGCCCGGCGTGCAAAAGCCGCATTGCAGGCCGTGGCACTCCTTGAAGGCCGCCTGCATCGGATGCATGTCGCCGTTCTGCGCGGCGAGCCCCTCGATGGTGGTCACCTCGGCGCCTTGCGCCTGCAGCGCGAGGAGATTGCAGGATTTGACGGCACGGCCGTCGAGATGGACGGTGCAGGCGCCGCACTGGCCGGTGTCGCAACCGACGTGGGTGCCCGTCAGATGCAGATGATCGCGCAGGAACTGCACGAGCAGCGTGCGCGGATCGATTTCCGCCTCCACCGCCCTGCCGTTGACCTTGAGTGACAACTTCACGCTCATGTTCGTCTCCTCTTCCTTATTTGTAATTGATATGACGACCGGACTGGCAGTGTCGCAGGCAGGCGAAACCGATTTGCACGCGACCGGCGGGGTTGGCCGCCTTGCACGGCGAATCCACGGCTGAAACAGCAAGGCCGGACCTCGTCGCCCTGTGGTTTCGAAGCATATACTCCCTGCCGGAAAATGTCACCGCCGTCCACCCGCACGGGAGGGGATGCCACGACAATCAAGGCTACCTGCTTCGCGTGTCGCGACACCACTCTATGCGACGACCTCAAGGCCGCGTTTTTGCACGAGGTGAAGCAATTTCAGCGCAGTTCCCGTGGGGCGCTTCTGTCCAGTTTCCCATTTCTGGACCGTCGAAACACTGGTATTCAGCAGTGCCGCGAATACCGCCTGGCTGACACGAGGCTGTTCCCGGATCTTCCTGATCTAGCC
>JBDHRL010000116.1:0-7595 GCA_039807535.1 Rhodocyclaceae bacterium | reverse complement strand
CCCGGCAGCATCAGGCCGAGGCGGTGCGCCTCCTGCATGACGATGCGCAGGTCCTTCTGGTGCATCCAGGCCTTGAAGCCGGGCTTGAAGTTGCGGTCGATCATGCGCTGGCCGTGGTTCTCGAGGATCTTGCTGTAGGCGAAGCCGCCCATCAGCGCCTCGCGCACCTTGGCGACGTCGGCGCCGCTCTTCCTCGCGAAGTTGAAGGCCTCGGCCACCGCCGCCACGCCCATGCCGGTGACGATCTGGTTGCAGGCCTTGGCGACCTGCCCGGCGCCGGAGTCGCCGACGTGAACGATTGACTTGCCCATCAGTTCGAAGACCGGCTTCATCTTCGCGAAGGCCGCCGCCTTGCCGCCGACCATGATCGACAGCGTGGCGTTGATGGCGCCGACCTCGCCGCCGGAGACCGGCGCGTCGAGGAATTCGAGGCCGTGGTCGGCGAGCCGCATGCCGATCTTCTGCGCCGCCGCCGGCGCGATGGTGCTCATGTCGACGACGAGCTGGCCCTTCCTGCCGCCTGCCGCGACGCCGTTCTCGCCCAGCGTCACCTCCTCGACGTCCGGCGCGTCGGCCACCATGGTGACGACGATGTCGGCCTGCTTCGCCACCTCGGCCGGGCTGACGTGGGCGTGCGCGCCGAACTGGGCGAAGGGCTCGAGCGAGGCCGCGCGGCGCGCCCAGATGTGCAGGGTGTGGCCGCCGCGGGCGACGTTGATGGCCATGGGCCGGCCCATGAGGCCGAGGCCGATGAATCCGATGTTCATGATATAGGCTCCTCTGTCGGGTTTGGCGTTTGAAGAAAAGCTGGCAGAGCGTCAGCAGGGTTTCGAAGACGATGCTGCCGGGCCTGGCGCGGTCCTTCGCCTGCGGCTCGACGGCAGTCATGACCTCTTCCGTTTCCGGCCGCTCGCAGGTCGGGCCGCCTGCCGAGCAGCACGGCGCGCGCCCTGAAGGCCTCCTTGCGGCAGAGAGGCAGGGTTTCCATGGGAGACAGTTTCGCACAGCCGCGCAGCCATGTGGCAAGCGGTGCGGCCCGGAAAAGTCAGTCCCGCCGGCACGGCGGCGCAGAATGCGGGGCCGTGAACGCCCGTTATTTCAGGAATAGCGCGGCGGCGATGGTGAGGAGCGCCAGCACGAGGTTCGTCGTCACCAGGCGGCGGATGGCGTCGAGCGCAGCGGCGGCCTCCGGCCAGGCGCCGGCTTCGGCATGCCGCCGCAGCCGCGGATGGAGCACACCGAAGACCCGGGCGAAAATGCCGGCCATGACGAGACCCAGCGTCATCATGACGTGCCAGCCCGCCGGCGCCTGGCGGAAGCCGATTTCGAAGAGGATCGCGAAGCCGCTCAGCAGGATCAGCGCGACCGCCACCGCCGTGTAGCGCAGGAAGATGCCCAGCACGGCCGCCCACAGCGGCAGGCGCTGCGGCGGCTCGAGCAGCTTGAGCGCGGCCGGCCGCAGGCAGAAGTGCGCGAAGAACATGCCGCCGACCCAGACGACGACGCCGGCGAGATGCAGGAAAATCAGGAGTTCGCGGTTCATGGCGCCCATTGTCACACTTCCCGGCCCTCGCCGGCTTCCTCGCTCGTCGTGCCGTCGCGGATGTGGTAGATGCGCTTGAAGGTGGGGATGATCTTCTCGTCGTGGGTGACGACGATGACGGCGGTGTCGTACTGGCGCGCCATGCGGTTGAGGATGCGGATGACGGCCAGCGCGCGCTCGGAATCGAGCGGCGCGGTCGGCTCGTCGGCGAGGATCACCGGCGGCTGGTTGGCCAGCGCGCGGGCGATGGCGACGCGCTGCTGCTCGCCGCCGGAGAGCTGCGACGGCAGCGCCCGGGCGCGGTGGCCGACGTCGAGGGCCTCGAGCAGTTCCTGCGCGCGTTGGCGCGCTTCCTTGTTGGGCCGGCCGGCCAGCATCGGCAGCAGCGCGATGTTGTCGGTGACGTCGAGGAAGGGGATCAGGTAGGGCGCCTGGAAGACGAAGCCGATGCGGTCGCGCCGCAGCGCCCTCAGGTCGCCGATCTTCCAGCCGTCGTCGTAGATGGCCTGGTCGCCGAGCGTCATGCGGCCGGCCGTCGG
Organism: Rhodocyclaceae bacterium; assembly: GCA_039807535.1. Classification (GTDB taxonomy): domain Bacteria; phylum Pseudomonadota; class Gammaproteobacteria; order Burkholderiales; family Rhodocyclaceae; genus Desulfobacillus. The sequence continues at coordinate 5,513 of JBDHRL010000116.1, read as the reverse complement.
CTCGATCACCGCGCCGAGGCATTTCAGCAACGTGCTCTTGCCCGAGCCGGAAGGACCGATCAGGCCGACCACTTCGCCGGGGGCAACGGTCATGTTGACCTCCTTCAGCGCGTCGACGGCGGTATCCCCGGCGCCATAGCGCTTGCGCAGCCGCTCGATGCGGATGCCGAAGCCGTCCATCAGGCCTCCGCCGGGAATTCGGCGTAACGCCCGTGCCTGCGTAGCTGCACAGTGAAGCCGAATTGTTGCCGCGCTCCGCTGCGCACGTTTCGAGGCGCGACGCTCCCGCGCGGCCCCCAAGGGGGCCTGGAGTCAACGACACGGAAGCCGCGTAGCGGCTGAACCATCGTTACCCCCTTCCGCGGGAAGGGGGCCAGGGGGATGGTCGTCTTCATTTAGCCTCCGATCGCAGTGGCCGGATCGACGCGCAGCGCGGCGCGGATGGCCAGCAGGCTCGCCAGGGCACAGATGATCATGACGGCGGTCAAACCGCGCACGGCATCGCCCGGCAGGAGCAGGACATACTTCGGAAAGAACGGCGCCCACATCGCCGAGGAAATCTTGCCGACGACGAAACCGATCAGCCCCAGCCCCAGCGCCTGCTGCAGGATCATGCCGGCGATGGTGCGGCTGCGCGTGCCGATCAGCTTGAGCACGGCAATCTCGCGGATCTTGCCGAGCGTCATGGTGTAAATGATGAAGGCGACGATGGCGGCGCTCACCACCGCGAGAATGACGAGGAACATCGAGATCTGCCTCGCCGAGGTGGCGATCAGCTTGGCCACCAGGATCTCCTCCATCTGCGCGCGGGTGTAGGCCTCGAGGTGCTTCCAGCGGCGGATCGGCGCCGCCACGGCTTCAGCCTCGTGGCCGGCCTTCACCTGCACCAGCACGGCATTGACGCTGCGGCTGACCGTCTGCGAGGCCTGGACGGCATCGAGCAGGCCCGGCACGCCGGGCCGGTTGAGGGACGGATTGGCGGCGGTGCGGGCGCGTTCGTTCACGATGGCATCGTTGTCCTTGAGGAACTGCGCCTCCTGGGCGTCGCGCAGCGGGATGAAGACCATCGGGTCGCCGCCCGAGGAGACCATGCGCCGGGTCAGCCCGACCACCGCGTACTCGTGGCGGCGGATGCGGATGCGCTCGCCGAGCCGGAAGCCCGTGCGCACATCGGCGACGGCCTCGTAGTGGCTGCGCGTGATCCTCCGCCCGGCGACGAGATAGCCCGGTTCGCCCGGCTGGCCGGGCTCGAAGCCGACGACCATCACGCGCACGTCGGCACTGCCCTGCTGCACCTGCATGTTGAGGTAGGTGACGCTGGCCGCGCGCGCCACGCCCGGCAGGCCGAGGATGGCGCGATAGGCGTCATCGCGGATGCTGGAGGGCTCGGCATACGGGCCGAGGGTGTCCTTCTGCACGACCCAGATGTCGGCGCCGCTGTTGTCGAGCAGCACGCGGGCATCGTCGACCATGCCGCGGTAGACGCCGGCCATGGTCAGGGTGGCGCCGATGAGCAGGCCGAGGCCGACGCCGGTGAAGACGAACTTGCCCCAGGAGTGCAGGATGTCGCGGCCGGCGAGGCTGATCACGGGCCTTTCCCCGCGAGGGCGTCCACGACGAAGACGCGGCTGTCCGGCGCAAGCTCGGCGTCGCTATGCACGATGATCCGGTCGCCCGGCTGCAATCCCTCGCGCACCTGCACACGGCCGTCCAGATCGGCGGCGCCCAGGCGCAGCGGCACGAAGCGCAGCGTGTCGCCGCGCAGCACCCAGGCGCCCGTCTCTTCGCCGCGCTGCCGGATGCTGGCATTGGGCAGCATCGGGGCGGCCTGCGCCGCCGGCAGTTTCAGGGTGACCTCGGCCAGCTCGCCGAGCGAGGCGCCTTCCGGCAGCGCATCGAAGGCCACCTGGGCGATGCGCTCTTCGGTCACGCTGTCACTCAGCAACTCCAGCCGCTGCACCTTGCCGGCCAGCGGCCGCCCGGGACGCGAGCGCAATACGATCTCGGCGGGCAGGCCAACAGCGAGTCCGGCCGAGCGGCCCTGGTCGAAGCGCACCCGCAGCCACAGGCTGGCCGGATCCACCAGCCTGACGACCGCTTGGCCGGCAACCACGGTCGAGCCCGGCTCGGCATCGCGCGCCGTCACCACGCCGTCGGCGGGCGTCACGAGGCGGATATTCTGCCGCTGCTGGCGCACACCATCGCGCTCGGCGCGCAGGCGCGCCGCATCCTGGCGCGCCGCGGCAAGGTTCGCCTCGGCCGCCGCCGTCGCGGCTTCCGCCGAAGTCCGCTCCTGCTCGCGCGCCTCGACGATGCTGGGACTGACGAATTTTTTTTCGCCAAGCTCGGCATAGCGGCGGGCGTTGAGTACCGCCACTTCGCGGCGCGCCAGGGCATCGCGCCGCTGCGCCTCGGCGGCGGCGACTGCGCTGGCGGCGCGGGCGATCGAGGCCTCGAGGGAGGCCACACGCTGATCGAGGTCGACCGGATCCATCTCTGCGAGCAACTGGCCGGCCTTCACGGCATCGCCGACATCGACCGCCACGCGCAGCACGCGGCCGGCGGCGGTCGGGCCGATCAGGTAGGAACGCCGCGCCTCCACCGTGCCGATGCCGAACAGCGTCGGCACGACGGCGGCTTCCGCCACCTGCACCACCGTGACGCGGACCGGCGCAAAGGGGCCGGTGCGCGCGACGACGAAAACGAAGGCACCGAGCAGGACGAGACCGAGCGCGGCCAGCGCCGCGCGGCGGGACAACAGGGCAGCGAGCTTCATGACGGCTCCCGGAGCGCGTTGACGTAGAGGGCAAACACGCGCCTGGCTTCCGCTGCCAGCTTTGTCGTGCTGCCGGCCAGCATGGCCTGCAGCATCAGGCCTTGCAAGGCGCCGATGAACAGTGTGGCGGCGCCGTCCCGGTCCAGGCCGGCGGCGATTTCGCCACGCTTCTCCGCCTCGGTCAGCAGGCGCACGACCAGCTTGCGATAGCTCTCCTGCATCGAGCGGGCGCGCCGCTTGACCGGTGTGTCGCGCGGCTTCTGCAGCTCGTTGAGGATCAGGCGCGGCACGCCCGGATGCCTGGCGACGAAGTTCGCGTGCTTCATGAAGACCGCCTGCAACCCCGCCAGCGGCGTCGGCGCCGCCGCCGCCGCGGCATCGAGCGCGGACAGCAGGTGCGACTCGACCCAGCCCATCACCGCCAGCCAGATCGCGTCCTTGCTCGGAAAATGCTTGAAGAGCGCGCCCTGGGTCAGCCCCAGGGAACGGGCGATGTCCACCGTCGTGATGTCGCCGGGACTGGCGCTGGCGGAAAGGTCGAGCACCGTGTCGACGATCTCGGCCTGGCGTGCTTCGGTGGAAAGGCGGGCGCGGGCGGGCTGCATGGTAGCCGGAAAGTAAGTAATAGATTACTTACGAATATAGCACTGCCCGCCTGCGCCGGCAAACGCCTCCCTCCCCCAAAAAAATGGGGACCCCTTTCGAGGCCCCCGTCGAAACCTGTCGCGTTGCGCGGCAGGAAGGAGGAAGGTGCTGGCGCTCAGGCGCAGCTGCCGCCGATGGAAGGCTTGGCAACGCCCAGCTTGACCAGGATGGCCTCCAGCGGGCAGAACCTGGAGAAGCCGCTCTGGAACAGGTTGGCGCCGACGAAGGCGGTGAACCACAGCCAGGTCGGCTGCGACAGGTCGGCCTGGGCGCTGAAATGGGTCAGCGCCAGCGAGATCAGGATGAAGGCGCCGGCGAAGATGCGGATGAGTTGGTTGACGGTCATTGCTTTGCTCCCGGTTGGAATATTAATGATTGCTAATGTACTGGTGGCACTTTCCGGCGTCAAGGGTGGGTTGGGCTTGTGTGACATCGGTTACAGAGGGAGCGCCCTCTCCCCCGGCCCCTCTCCCGCGAGCGGGAGAGGGGAGGAAAACTGAAAGTCAGCCGGTGCGGGACGGCGCCGCCAGGCGGTTCTTCATCGCGGCGTAGTAGAGGACCGGGATCACCACCAGGGTCAGCAGGGTCGAGACGAAGATGCCGAAGATGAGGCTGATGGCCAGCCCGTTGAAGATCGGGTCGTCGAGGATGAAGAGGGCGCCGATCATGGCGGCCAGTCCGGTCAGGGCGATGGGCTTGGCGCGGATGATGCCGGCCTGGATCACCGCCTCGGCGAAGTCCATGCCGCCGGCCACCTGCTCGTTGATGAAGTCGACCAGCAGGATGGAATTGCGCACGATGATGCCGGCCAGCGCGATCATGCCGATCATCGAGGTGGCGGTGAACTGGCTGCCGAGCAGCGCGTGGCCGGGCATGACGCCGATGAGGGTGAGCGGGATCGGCGCCATGATGATCAGCGGCACCAGGTAGCTCTTGAACTGCGCCACCACCAGCAGGTAGATGAGGATCAGGCCGACGGCGTAGGCGAGGCCCATGTCGCGGAAGGTTTCATACGTCACCTGCCACTCGCCGTCCCACTTGAGGGCGTAGCCCGCGTAGGGGTCCTTCGGCTGCTTGATGAAATATTCGCCGAGCCGCCCGCCGGCTTTGGCAAAAGCATCCAGCTCCATGCCGTTCACCTTGGAACGGATGTCGAACATGCCGTAGAGCGGCGAATCCAGCTTGCCGCCCATGTCGCCGGTGACGTACACCACCGGCAGCAGGTCCTTGTGGTAGATGGCCTTCTCGCGCTGCGCCTGGCGCACCTCGACCAGTTCCGACACCGGCACCATGCGGCCGCGATTTTCTCCCGCTGTGGCGCGCACGGTGAGCTTCAACAGCGCGTCGAGCGAACTCTGCTTTTCCGGCGCGAGGGTGACGCGCACCGGGATCTCGTACTTGGCGTCCTGCGAGTGGGCCGGCGTGACGTCCTCGCCGGCGAGGCCCATGCGCACCACCTCGACGATGTCCTTCTGCGCCACGCCGAGCAGCGCCGCCTTGCTTTGGGAAACGCGCAGCACGTATTTCTGCGCATCGGCCTGCACGGAGTCGTCGACGCCGACGATGTCGGCGGTGCCCTCGAAGGCCTTGCGCACTTCCTTCGCCACGGCGATCTGGCCGGCGTAGTCGGGGCCGTACACCTCGGCGACGATGGGCGAGAGCACCGGCGGCCCCGGCGGCACTTCGACCACCTTGGCGTTGCCGCCGTGCCTTTTCGCGATCTCGGCGACGCGCTCGCGCACGGCAGTTGCGATCTCGTGGCTCTGACGGTGGCGGTGCTTCTTGTCGACGAGGTTCACCTGGATGTCGCCGAGTTCCGACGAGGCGCGCAGGTAGTACTGGCGCACCAGGCCGTTGAAGTTGATCGGACTGGCCGCACCGACGTAGGCCTGGTAGTCGGTGACTTCCTCGACCTGCACGATCTCGGCGCCGATCCCGCGCAGCACGCGGGCGGTGTCCTCGAGCGGGGTGCCGGCCGGCATGTCGAGCACGACCTGGAACTCGCTCTTGTTGTCGAAGGGCAGCATCTTCAGCACGACGAGCTGCACCAGGGCCAGCGACACCGAGACGGCGATGGCGGCGAGGATGCCGA
>JBDHRL010000115.1:0-7689 GCA_039807535.1 Rhodocyclaceae bacterium | reverse complement strand
GGGAAAAATGCGGGCCGCGGCGTGATCAACATATTGGCCGCCGAGAAGCTGCTCAACGCGCCGCGCCTGTATGCGACCTTCCTGCTCTGGCTGCTTGCCGAGCTCTTCGAGCAGCTGCCCGAGGCGGGCGACCTCGACAAGCCGAAGCTGGTGTTCTTCTTCGACGAGGCGCACCTGCTCTTCAACGAGGCGCCGCCGGCCCTGCTGGAGAAGATCGAGCAGGTGGTGCGCCTGATCCGCTCGAAGGGCGTCGGCGTCTACTTCATCACGCAGAACCCGCTCGACGTGCCGGACACGGTGCTCGGCCAGCTCGGCAACCGCGTGCAGCACGCCCTGCGCGCCTTCACGCCGCGCGACCAGAAGGCGGTGAAGACGGCGGCGCAGACGCTGCGGCAGAACCCGAAGATCGACACCGAGACGGCCATCACCGAGATGGGCGTCGGCGAGGCGCTGGTGTCCTTCCTCGACGAGAAGGGGCGGCCCAGTGTCGTCGAGCGCGCCTTCATCCTGCCGCCCGCCTCGCGCATCGGGCCGCTCACGGCCGAGGAGCGCATGGCGGCGATCAAGGGCTCGCTGCTGTTCGGCCACTATGAGAAGGCGGTCGACCGCGAGTCCGCCTACGAGAAGCTCAAGGCGCGCGCCGCCGGGGCGGCCGCGGCGCAACCGGCCGCAGCGGAGAAAAGTCAGTCTGCGCAACACGGCGGCATCCTCGACGGGCTGGGCGATCTGTTCGGCGGCGGTCCGCGCGGCACGCGCCAGTCGGCGGCCGAGGCGGCGGTGAAGAGCGCAGCCCGCGCCATCGGCTCGGATCTGGGTCGTCAGATCGTGCGCGGCGTGCTCGGCTCGATCTTCGGCGGCAAGCGGCGCTGATGACCGACCCGCGCACCGCCGGCCTGTCGCTGGCGGTGCTGTCCGCCGCCGCCTTTTCCTTCAAGGCGATCTTCGTCAAGCTCGGCCTCGCCCACGGCGCCGACGCCGTCACGCTGCTCGCGCTGCGCATGGGCTTCGCCCTGCCGGTGTTCCTCGCCATGGCCTGGCGCGCCGGGGCGGCGGGTCTGACGCGGCGCGACTGGCTGTGGCTGGCGGCGCTGGGCCTCGTCGGCTACTACCTCTCCAGCCTGTTCGACTTCCTCGGCCTGCAAACCATCAGCGCCGGCCTCGAGCGGCTGATCCTGTTCACCTACCCGACCCTGGTGCTGCTGTTCTCGGCGCTGTTCCTCGGCCACAAGATCCGGCCGGCGGCCTGGGGCGCGCTGGCGCTGTGCTACGCCGGCATCGGCCTCGCCGTGTCGCACGACCTGACTTTTGCCGGCGCCTCGCGTGACCTGGTGGTCGGCAGCCTGTGGGTGTTCGCCAGCGCGGTGAGCTATGCGCTGTTCTGGATGGGCAGCGGCCACGTCGTGACGCGCATCGGCGCGATGCGCCTGTCGGCCTTCGCCTCGATCTTCGCCTGCCTGTTTGTGCTCGGCCACTTTGCCGCGACCCACCCGCTGGCGGCGCTGGCCGTGCCGCCACGCGCCCACCTCGATGCGCTCGGGCTGGCGCTGGTGTCCACCGTGCTGCCGATCTGGCTGCAGGCCGAGGCGCTGCGCCGCATCGGCGCGCCCACCGCCGCCCTGGTCGGCACGCTCGGTCCGGTCATCACCATCTTCCTTGGCTGGTGGATTCTCGGTGAGGCGATGTCGGCGAGCCAGCTTGCCGGCGCGGCGCTGGTGATCGCCGGTGTCTTGCTGGTGAGCCTCAAGCGACAGTAACGCCGTCCCGTCAGGACTGACTTTTTCCGCAACAGGGAAGCTGTGCAACGGCTGAACCCCCGTCACCCCTTTCCACGGGAAAGGGGACGGGGGAGAGGCCGTTACGCTTACAGCCCGAGTCGCTGGCAGATCGTCGAGGTCAGGCCGGCCTGGTTGAGAGTGTAGAAGTGCAGGCCGGGTGCGCCGTCGGCGAGCAGCCGCTCGCACAGCGCGGTGACGACGTCCAGACCGAAGGCGCGCACCGAGGCGGAATCGTCGCCGAAGCTCTCGAACTTCTTCCGCATCCAGCGCGGGATCTCCGTGCCGCAGGCATCCGAGAAGCGGGCGATCTTGCTGAAGTTGGCGATCGGCATGATGCCCGGCACGATCGGCACCGTGACGCCCAGCGCCTGCGCCTGGTCGACGAACTGCTCGTAGGCGTCGGCGTTGTAGAAGTATTGCGTGATGGCCGAGTTCGCGCCCGCATCCACCTTGCGCTTGAAGTTCTCCAGGTCGTCGCGCGGACTCTTGGCTTGCGGGTGATACTCCGGATAGGCCGCCACCTCAATGTGGAACCAGTCGCCGGTCTCGGCCCGGATGAATGCCACCAGCTCGTTGGCGTAGCGGAACGCGCCCGGATCGGCCATGCCCGAGGGCAGATCGCCCCTGAGCGCCACGATGCGGCGGATGCCGGCCTGACGGTAGCGCGCCAGCACGGCGCGGATGTTCTCGCGCGTCGAGCCGATGCAGGACAGGTGCGGCGCCGCCGGCAGCCCCTCGGCCTGGATTTCCAGCACCGTCTCCAGCGTGCGCTCGCGCGTCGAGCCGCCGGCGCCGAAGGTGCAGGAGAAGAAGGCCGGCTTGAGCTGCGCCAGCTGGCGGCGCGTGGCACGCAGCTTCTCGGCGCCCTCGGCCGTCTGCGGCGGGAAGAATTCGAAGGAAATTTCCGGTTTCATGGTGTCGGATCGGCGCCTTCCGGCGGCAGGTTGGCCAGGCAGTCGGCGGCCGCCGCGGCGAGTTTGCCGTCGAAGGTCAGTAGGGGTGCTCTCAATTCGGCAGTCAGCCAAAGGTAGGATGCGTCATAGGCGGACAGGCGGTAGCGCTGCGCCAGGCCGAAGACGCCGGCCGGGGGCGTCTCGGCGAGGCGGATCGGGCTGAAGTCGAAGCCCTCCAGCCGCGCGGACAGATCCTCGGGGGAAGCCTGTCCTCGGCGCAGCTTGTTCATGGCGACGTTGGCGATCTCGTAGGGCAGCAAGGTCGGCGCGTGCAGTGCGTAGGGATGCAGGCGTGCCAGGGCTTCTTCGCCTGCCGGCTCTCCGAAGACGAAGGCGGCAAGGACGTTGGCGTCGACGACGGCGGGCGGGCGGACCGAATAGGGCATGGGCGGTTCCGCAACGTAGAGCGTCATTTCTTGTCGTTTCCAGCGTCCGGTTTCCATCCATGGATGAGCCCGAAGCCGGGGATGGGCTCCGAGTCGCCCGGCTGCGGCGGCCAGTGTCCATCCTTGATGCCGGCCATGACCCAAGCCTCGCCATAATGCGTATCACGCATCTCACGGATGATGTTTGCCGACGATTCGGCCTCGCCTTTCGCAGGCGTTGGAAAGCGGCGGTGAAACTCGGCCGCCGCTTGTGCGAAGCTGCGGGTCGCTTCCGCAGCGGCGTTGCCGGAAGGACGCGCCGAGGTTGTTTCGGGGGCGCCGGCTGCCGCCTCCAGCAACGCCATCAGCTCGCCTTGCAGCGAGCGGTGATTGCGCGCCGCCCGCTGGCGGATGGCGACGAGCAGGGATTCGGGCACGTCCTTGATGGACAGACTGGGCATGATTGGCTCCATAATGGAACTGCATGGTTCCATTATGGTTCTTGCTTGGCGCCTCGTCAATACCGGTAGTGCTCCGGCTTGTAGGGGCCGTCCTTGGCCAGGCCGAGGTAGGTGGCCTGCTCGTCGGAGAGTTCGGTGAGGTGCGCGCCGATCTTCTTCAGGTGCAGGCGCGCCACCTTCTCGTCGAGGTGCTTGGGCAGCACGTAGACCTTCTTCTCGTACTGGCCGCCGCGCGTGAACAGCTCGATCTGCGCCAGCGTCTGGTTGGTGAAGGAGTTGCTCATGACGAAGGAGGGATGCCCGGTGGCGCAGCCCAGATTCACCAGCCGCCCCTCGGCCAGCACGATGATCCTTTTCCCGTCGGGGAAGATCACGTGGTCGACCTGCGGCTTGATGTTCTCCCAGCGGTACTGGCGCAGGCTGGCGATGTCGATCTCGGAATCGAAGTGGCCGATGTTGCAGACGATGGAATTGTTCTTCATCGCCTTCATGTGCGCGTGCGCGATGACGCGCAGGTTGCCGGTGGCGGTGACGAAGATGTCGGCCTGCGCCGCCGCCTCTTCCATCGTGACGACGCGATAGCCCTCCATCGCCGCCTGCAGGGCGCAGATCGGATCGATCTCGGTCACCCACACCGTCGCGCCCAGCCCGCGCAGCGACTGCGCGCAGCCCTTGCCGACGTCGCCGTAGCCGGCCACCAGCGCGATCTTGCCGGCGATCATCACGTCGGTGGCGCGCTTGATGCCGTCCACCAGCGACTCGCGGCAGCCGTAGAGATTGTCGAACTTCGACTTCGTCACCGAATCATTCACGTTGATCGCCGGGAAGGGCAGGCGGCCCTCGGCGGCCATCTGGTAGAGGCGCTTGACGCCGGTGGTGGTCTCTTCCGTCACGCCGCGGATGCCGGCGAGCTGCTTCGCGTACCAGCCCGGCTGCGCGGCGATGCGCTTTTTGATGGCGGCGAACAGCACCGTCTCCTCCTCGTTGGTCGGATGGGCGATCACCGAGGGGTTCTCCTCGGCCTTGGCGCCGAGGATCAAGAGCAGCGTCGCGTCGCCGCCGTCGTCGAGGATCATGTTGGCGCCCTTGCCCGCCGTCTCGTGGCCGGGCCACTCGAAGATGCGATGGGTGTAGTCCCAGTACTCCTCCAGCGTCTCGCCCTTCCAGGCGAACACCGGCGTGCCGCCGGCGGCGATGGCCGCCGCGGCGTGGTCCTGCGTCGAGAAGATGTTGCAGGAGGCCCAGCGTACTTCCGCGCCAAGGGCCTTGAGTGTTTCGATCAGCACCGCCGTCTGGATGGTCATGTGCAGGCTGCCGGTGATGCGTGCGCCGCGCAGCGGCTGCGTGGCGGCGAACTCCTCGCGCACGGCCATCAGGCCGGGCATCTCGGTCTCGGCGATGGCGATCTCTTTGCGGCCCCACTCGGCGAGGCCGATGTCGGCGACCTGGTAGTCGGTGAAAGCGGCGGGTTGGACGACGGCGTTCATGTGTGGCTCCTTGTCAAAGCAGCCGGGGGGATGGGGGAGGGGCTTCGCACTCACCTGCCATCCCGTGCCCGGCACGGGTTAAGGTGAGCGCCGTTTGCAGATTTCCGAGCCTGGGGGCGGGCACCCTCGCAGCGCTCCTCGGAAGCCGCGCATTATACGCTGCGTCCCGGCCCGATGGTGCTGATCGAGGACAACCGTGCGGACTATGGTGAAAAGCGCATGATCGGCATCGGGCTGCTGGATTGTCTCGTGGTGCTGATCGTGCATGTCGAATCCGACGAGACAATCCGCATCATTTCCATGCGCAAGGCGGACAGCGATGAAACGGACCTCTTCTTCCAAAACGCCGGCTACTTCTGACGACGCACCGAAACTGGCGCAAAAGGATTTCGACAAGGCGCACTTGCGCGTCGGCGGCAAGGAAGCCAGCCGCGCCGAATGGCAGGCGGCGACGCGGGCGCGCGTCGGCAAGCTGCGCATCAACATCATGCTCGACGCGCCCATCGTCGAACACTTCAAGGCGCTCGCAGGTGAACGCGGCTACCAGACCATCATCAACGACACGCTGCGGCGGGTGATCGAGGCCGGGCACATTGAAGCCGACATCCGGCGCGTGATCCGCGAGGAACTGGCGCACGACTGAGAGCGCGCCCATCCCCCGGTCCCTTTCCCAGCGGAAAGGGGTGACAATGGTTCAGCCCTCCTTGGGACGGCCCGGCGCAGGGCCGACAATCCGCCGTGCTGCGGAGACTGACTTTTCCGCGGTCGCTAAAACAGGGTCTTCTGCCCGAGCCCGAGCGTCGTGCGCAGTTCCTGCACGATGGCCGGGTCGAAGGCCGGCAGGTTTCCGGCATTGCGCTCCATCTGCAACAGAATGCCCTCGACCAGCTCGCGGCCGTCGCGGCTTTTCACCGCCTGGCGCGGTGTCTTGTTGCCGAGCCCGGGGAGCTTCATGTCCGGCCAGTCGCGGTAGTGACGGCGGAGTTCCTCCGCCAGCATTGCCTGGACTTCGGGCTGGGCGTTGAGCTCGGCCCGCTCCGCCTCCGCCCGGCGCTCGGCGGCGGTCGGCTCGCGCTGCTCCCGCCGCGCCAGCATGGATTCGACCGACTGGATCGATGTCGTCCGGTAGCGTGCGCCGGGCAGGCGTTCTTCCATCAGTTTGCGAAACAGCAGGGCGCGGTTTTCCGAATTCACCTCCGCCGTCAGGCGTCCGCCGTCGATGGCGATCTTGCCCAGGATGGTGTTGCTCCAGCTTCTGTGCTTCTCGTTGCCGGCCTTCTGCCAGTCGATGGCGATGGCGGCGAGGCGTCCTTCGTCGTCGCGCCGCGCCTCCTCCAGCATTTCCTCGCGGTCGGCCGTGATGCACAGATCCGCCAGCGCGTCGAAGGCCGCCTGGGGCGAATCGATGTCGTAGACCAGCGTGTGCGGCACGAGTGGGTCGCCGTCGGTGTTCTGCAATACCGGCAGCTGCGGATTCAGGATCGGCTCGACGATCTCGTGGTAGGTGGCGATGAGGTCCAGATTCCATTCGTGCAGGCTGTCCTGCGTGATCGGCTTCTTGCTCCGGATCATGCGCCGGCGCACGCGCAGGATCGGCTCGCGCCGGTCGGGCGAAATCGCCACCGGCGACATGCCCTCCAGCATGGCCAGGCCCGGCATGCGCGCGATCTTGGCGAAGAGGATGTCGCCCGCGCGCATCTGCGCGGTGCCCGAGCGCTCGCTGACCTCGATTTCGGTGCCGTCGAAAATGTCGCGCGCGACCAGACTGCTGCCCGGCCGCACCGAAACGATGTCGTAGAAGCTGAAGGGCGCCGCGCAGCAGGCGCGCAGATAATCGGCCATGACCGGGTCGATGCGACCGGCGCGCTCGCGCAGGAAGGCCTGCGCCAGCGTCAGGCCGTCGAGCGCTTCGGGTCGCACATCGGTCGCCTTCTCATACGGCAGCCAGTCGAAGAACAGCCAGGGCATGAACACCGGCATGTGCGGCGTGTCATGCGGAAAATCGCCAATTTCGTCGTCGAGGTTGAAATCCTCCCAGGCCTCGATCAGCATCATCGGGCCGTAGCGTTCCTGCCCATAGCGCAGCAGGATCGCCGCCATGTCCTCGATGGCCCGCCGCATGCGGCGCCATTGCAGATCGGCGGGTGAAACGGCTTCCTGCGCGATCAGGCAGCACTGCTTGTACTTCTTGCCGCTGCCGCAGGGGCAGGGGTCGTTGCGTCCGGGTTTGTTCATGTCGGCGAAAAGTTTCGGGAAACCGGGGTTGGCGTGCCGGCCGCCATTGTAGCCGCCGGGCCGGCAGGCGGGCGAATCGGCTAAACTCCATCCCATGCCGAACCACAGCCCTGCGCGCCGATGAGCGACGCCGTCGAGCGCTTCATTTCCCGCTGGGCCGCCGCCGGCGGGTCGGAACGCGCCAACTACCAGCTTTTCGTCGGCGAACTCACCGAGCTGCTCGGCCTGCCGCGGCCCGATCCGGCCCGCGACGACACGCGCGACAACGCCTACGTCTTCGAGCGCCGCGTGCGCTTCCGCCACGGCGACGGCAGCGAATCCCACGGCTTCATCGACTGCTATCGGCGCGGTGCTTTTGTACTGGAGGCGAAGAAGATCAAAGCCAACGGCGCAAAGGGCTTCGACGATGCCCT
>JBDHRL010000007.1:0-40568 GCA_039807535.1 Rhodocyclaceae bacterium | reverse complement strand
TCGATGGTCGCCGGCGGCTTGCCGGAGATGTCGTAGACCACGCGGTTGATGCCGCGCACTTCGTTGATGATGCGGTTGGAGACCCTGGCCAGAAGGCTGTAGGGCAGCTCCGCCCATCGCGCCGTCATGAAGTCCTGCGTCTGCACGGCGCGCAGGGCCACCACGTGCTCGTAGGTGCGGCCGTCGCCCATGACGCCGACCGAGCGCACCGGAAGGAAGACGGCGAAGGCCTGCGAGGTCTTGTCGTACCAGTCCGCCGCGCGCAGCTCGTCGATGAAGATGGCATCGGCGCGGCGCAGCAGGTCGGCGTATTCGCGCCTGACTTCACCGAGGATGCGCACCCCCAGGCCAGGACCGGGGAAAGGATGGCGATACACCATGTCGTGCGGCAGGCCGAGGGCGACGCCGAGTTCGCGCACCTCGTCCTTGAACAGCTCGCGCAGGGGCTCCAGCAGCTTGAGATGCAGGGTTTCCGGCAGTCCGCCGACGTTGTGGTGCGACTTGATGGTATGGGCCTTCCTGGTCTTGGCGCCGGCCGATTCGATCACGTCAGGATAGATGGTGCCCTGGGCCAGCCATTTTGCGTTGGGCAGCTTCTTCGCCTCGGCCTGGAACACTTCGACAAAGTCAGTCCCGATGACACGGCGCTTCTGCTCCGGATCGGCCACCCCGGCGAGCTTGCCGAGGAACTGTTCGCTGGCGTCGACATGGACGACCTTGACGCCGAGGCTGCGCGCAAAGGTCTTCATCACCTGCTCCGCCTCGTTCAGGCGCAGCAGGCCGTTGTCAACGAAGACGCAGGTGAGCTGGTCGCCGATGGCGCGGTGGATGAGCGCGGCCGCGACCGAGGAATCGACGCCGCCCGACAGACCGAGGATCACCTCTTCCTGGCCGACCTGGGCGCGGATCTTCTCGACGGCTTCGCCGATGTAGTCGGGCATGTTCCAGTCGCCGGCGCAGCCGCAGATGTCCAGAACGAAGCGGGCGAGGATGGCCTTGCCCTGGAGGGTGTGGGTCACCTCGGGATGGAACTGGACGCCGTAGAAGCGGCGCACCTCGTCCGCCATGCCGGCAATGGGGGTCGCTTCGTTGCCGGCAATCAGCTTGAAGCCGGGCGGCAGCCCGCTCACCTTGTCACCGTGGCTCATCCACACGTCGAGCAGGCCGTGCCCTTCGGCATTCACGCTGTCCTGGATGCCTTCGAGCAGATTCGAATGGCCGCGGGCGCGCACTTCGGCGTAGCCGAACTCGCGTTTCTTCGCCGCCTCGACCTTGCCGCCCAGCTGGGCGGCCATGGTCTGCATGCCATAGCAGATGCCCAGCACGGGGACTCCCAGTTCGAACACGATCTGGGGCGCGCGGAAGGCTTCTTCTTCATAAACCGAGTTCGGCCCGCCGGAAAGGATGATGCCGACCGGCGCGAATTCGCGGATGAAGGCCGCGTCGACATCGTAGGGATGCAACTCGCAATATGTCTGCTGTTCGCGCACGCGGCGGGCGATCAGCTGTGTGTACTGTGACCCGAAGTCGAGGATGAGGATCTTCTTGTGCATGCCGGGAGCGCCTGCGGCGCCTATTCGACGCGATAGTTGGGCGCTTCCTTGACGATCTGCACGTTATGGACGTGCGATTCGCGCACGCCAGCGGAAGTGATCTCGACGAACTCGGCACGATCGCGCATCTCGTCGATGCCGTTCGAGCCGACGTAGCCCATGCTGGCGCGCAGGCCGCCCATCAACTGATGGATCACGGCGCTGACCGGCCCCTTGTAAGGTACGCGCCCCTCGATCCCCTCCGGCACCATTTTCTCGGCGCTGGCATCGGCATCCTGGAAATAGCGGTCGGCGGCGCCCTGCTGCATGGCACCGAGCGAACCCATGCCGCGGTAGGACTTGTAGGAGCGCCCCTGGAACAGCTCGATCTCGCCGGGAGCTTCCTCGGTGCCGGCAAACAGGCCGCCCAGCATCACGGCGTGGGCACCGGCGGCGATGGCCTTGGAAATGTCCCCCGAATAGCGGATACCGCCGTCGGCAATGAGCGGCACGCCAGTGCTGCGCAACGCGTCTGCGACGTTGTCGATGGCAGTGACCTGCGGCACGCCGACGCCGGCGACGATGCGTGTCGTGCAAATGGAGCCGGGGCCGATGCCGACCTTGACGCCATCGGCACCGTGGTCGACCAGGGCGCGCGCCGCATTGCCCGTGGCGATGTTGCCGCCGACGACATCGACCTGCGGGAAATTTTTCTTGACCCACTGGATGCGGTCGAGCACGCCCTGCGCATGCCCGTGGGCGGTATCCACCACCAGCAGGTCGACACCGGCCTCGACCAGCAGCTCGGCACGCTCCTCGGTGCCGGCGCCGACGCCGATGGCAGCACCGACGCGCAGGCGGCCGAGGTTGTCCTTGCAGGCAAACGGATGCTCGGTGGACTTGAGAATGTCCTTTACCGTAATGAGGCCGCGCAGTTCGAAATCGCCATTGACGACGAGCACGCGCTCGAGCCGGTGCTTGTGCATGAGGGCTTTGGCTTCGTCCGGATTGGTGCCTTCCCTGACCGTGACCAGACGCTCGCGCGGCGTCATGATATTGCGCACCGGCTGATCGAGGCGCGTCTCGAAACGCAGATCCCGGTTGGTGACTATGCCGACGACGGTCATGCCTTCGACCACCGGCAGGCCGGAGATTCTGTGTTGCCGGGTCAGAGCGAGGACATCGCGTACCGGCATGTCGGGCGGAATGGTGATCGGATCCTTGAGTACGCCCGACTCGAAGCGCTTGACCTTGGCCACTTCGGCGGCCTGGGTGCGCGGCGGCAGGTTCTTGTGCACGATGCCGATGCCGCCTTCCTGGGCCAGGGCAATGGCGAGGCGCGACTCGGTCACGGTGTCCATTGCGGCGGACACCAGCGGGATGTTCAGCCGGATGTTGCGCGACAGCCGGGTGGCCAGGCTGACATCCCGCGGCAGGATGGTGGAGTGGGCGGGGACGAGCAGGACGTCGTCGAAGGTGAGTGCCTTCGTTATGACTCGCATGGCTTTCAACCTCTGTTCCAAAAACGTATTATACGCAGGTGCCGCGGGTGCGGCAAACGTATGGGAGACGGAAATGCGCGCGATTGCCGGACTGCTTCTGGCTCTTGTTGCAACCCTTGCCTGGTGCGGAGAAATTTATACCTGGAAGGATGCCGGCGGCAAGGTCCATTACTCCGACACCCCGCCGCCCGGAGCCGACGCCAAGAAGATGCGCGGCGGTGCGTCAGCCGCCAGCGCGTCCTCGTCCGCGCCATCGAAAAGCCTGGCGGAACAGGACCTGGAGTTTCGCAAGCGCCAACAGGACGCCGAAAAGGCGCGCGCCAAGGCCGACAAGGAAAAGGGCGAATCGGATGAAGCCAGCCGCAACTGCGAGCAGGCGAAAAAGCAGTTGCAGGCCCTGGAGTCCGGCCAGCGCATGAGCCGCATCAACGAGGCCGGCGAGAACATCCCTCTGGATGACGAGACGCGCGCCGGGGAAATCGAGCAAACCCGCAAGAGCGTGCGGACCTGGTGCAAATAGCCCGCAACGGACTATTCCAGGTCGCCCCCGCCCTTCTTCATCGCCCTGCCTTCTTCCGCGCGCTTCCTGCGCACTTCCTTCGGGTCGGCCAGCAAAGGCCGGTAGATCTCGACGCGATCGCGATCGCGCAGCGGCGCATCGAGCCGGACCAGTTTGCCGAAGACGCCCACCTTGTTCTTCTTCAGGTCGATGTCGGCATGCTTCTGCAGCAGGCCGGATGCCTCGATAGCCTGCAGCACGGTGCTGCCGTTCGGCAATTGCAGGGGGACCCGCTCCTGCCGCTGAGGCAGGGCATAGGCGACTTCGATCGAGAGGGTTTCAGCCATTTTGTGGGTAGATCTGCCCTGCCCGCCTGACGAACGAATCCACGAAGGTATTCGCGATATGGTGGAAAACCGGCCCCAGCGCCTTTTCCAGCAGCTTGCTGGAGAATTCGTAGTGAAGCTGGAATTCCACCTTGCAGGCCGTATCGCCGAGCGGCTTGAAATGCCAGCAGCCGTCGAGGTGCGCGAAGGGGCCGTGACGCAGGTTGATCTTCATGAAATGCGGCGCCTGCTTGTCGTTTTCCGTCGAAAAATCCGCCTTGATGCCGTGATAGTTGATGTGCAGGGCTGCCACGGTCCTGGTCTCGTCGCGGTGAATCAGTTCCGTGCCGCCGCACCAGGGCAGGAACCGGGGGTACTCCTCGACCCGGTCAACGAGATGAAACATCTGCCCAGCGCTGTATTCGATCAGGACGGTCTTCCTGACTTCGGCCATGATTGCCACATGCTATAGAATCTCGTGAATTCTAGCGCAAACCCGCCATGAGCATTGTCGACAACAAGAAGGCCTTCCACGATTATTTCATCGAGGAGCGATTTGAAGCAGGCCTCGTCCTGGAGGGCTGGGAGGTCAAGGCGATTCGCGCCGGTCGCGTACAGCTGAAGGAAGCCTACGTGATTTTGCGCAATGGAGAGATTTTTCTCATCGGCTGCCACATCAGCCCCCTGCCGACGGCCTCCACACACATCCATCCCGACCCGGTGCGCACGCGCAAGCTGCTGTTGCACGCCACCGAGATCAACAAGCTGATCGGCAAGGTCGAACGGGCCGGCTACGCCCTGGTGCCGCTCGACCTGCATTACGCCAAGGGCAGGGTGAAGCTCGCCGTCGGCCTCGCCCGCGGCAAGAAGCAGCACGACAAACGCGAAACCGAGAAGAAGCGCGACTGGGAGCGCGAGAAGCAGCGCCTGCTGCGGGTAAAAGCCTGATCAGTCCTTTTTTGCGAACAGCCCGCGCAGGGATTCCTGCAGGTCGGCCGGCAGCACCACGACCTTGGCGTTGTCGGAGCGGGCAAGATTGCCGATCGAATTGATGTATTTCTCCCCCAGCAGGTAAAAGGCAGGCGTCTGCGATTCGCCGATGGCCAGGGTCACGCGCTTGATGGCTTCCGACGAGGCCTCGGCCAGCGTCACCTGTGCGTCGGCCTCGCGCCGCGCCGCCTCCAGCCGCGCCTCGGCCTGCAGGATGGTGGCCTGCTTCTCGCCTTCCGCCTTGGTCACCATGGCCTTGCGCTCGCGCTCGGCCGCCGCCTGCAGTTCCATGGCCTTCTGCATCGAGGACGACGGCTTGATGTCCTGGATTTCCACCGACTTCACCGTCAGGCCCCAGTCTACGGCCTCGTCGGCAATGCTCTCGCGCAGGCGGGCCTTGATCTTGTCGCGGGAAGACAGGGCCTGGTCGAGTTCCATCTCGCCGACGATGGAACGCAGCGTGGTCATGATCAGATTGCGGATCGCTTCCGAGAAATCCACCACGCCATAGACCGCCTTGACCGGGTCGGTCACCTTGATGAAGGCGATGGCGTTGGTGAGGATCACCGCATTGTCCTTGGTGATGACCTCCTGTTCCTGCACGTCGAGGATGATGTCCTTGGTAATGATCTTGTAGCGCACATTCTGCACGTAGGGCACGAGCAGGCGCAGGCCCGGCAGCAGGGTGCGGTCGTACTTGCCCAGCCACTCGACAATCCATTCCTCGCCCTGCGGCACGATGCGCACGCCCTTCCAGACCGTGACCAGGGCGAAGACCAGCAATGCGACGACGACGACGAAACCTGCGCTCATGATTGTCCCCTCAGGCCTTGCCGACCTTCAGAAAACTGCCCTCGATGCCGAGCACCTTGACACGCTCGCCCGACTTGATCGCCTCATCGGAGATGCATTCCCACACCTCGGAGCCGACGAACGGCTTCTGGAAGCGCACCTGACCCTTCATGTACGGTTCGACGTCGCGGATCAGCAGGCCCACCTCGCCGACGACATTCGAGTCCGACATGCCGATCCGGGTCTTGTGTGCGCCGGACTTGAACACGCGGAACCAGAGCACGACCATCGCCACCGAGGCCATCGTCCAGGTCAGCATCTGGTTCGTGAGGTCGAGCACCGGCACGACCAGCAGCACAATCGATACCAGCAGGGCACCGAGACCGAACCAGATGATGAAAAACGACGGCACGACGAGTTCGGCAATGATCAGGCCGATGCCAAGAACCGCCCAGTGCCACCATTCGGGTTGCATGCCGCTGCCTCCGGGGAATCTATTTGCCTTGCTGCGCCAGATGCGCCCCCAGGCGCATCCAGGTATCCACCACGGTATCAGGATTGAGCGAAATCGTCACGATGCCCTCGTCCATCAGCCATTCGGCAAAATCGACGTGATCGGAAGGTCCCTGGCCGCAGATGCCGATATATTTGTCGAGCCGGCGACAGGCCTGGATGGCCATGCCGAGCAGGACTTTCACGGCCGCATCGCGCTCGTCGAACAGGCCGGCAACCAGGCCGGAGTCGCGATCCAGGCCGAGCGTAAGCTGGGTCAGGTCGTTCGAACCGATGGAAAAGCCGTCGAAGTGCTGGAGGAACTGCTCGGCCAGCAGGGCATTCGAAGGGATCTCGCACATCATGATCAGGCGCAGGCCGTTCTCTCCCCGCTTCAGTCCGTTCGTCGCCAGCAGGTCCGCCACTCCCTTCGCTTCTTCCACGGTGCGGGTGAACGGCACCATGATCTCGACGTTGGTCAGGCCCATGTCGTCGCGCACTTTCTTCAGGGCGCGGCATTCCAGCTCGAAGCAGTCGCGAAACGATGGCGCGACATAACGCGAGGCGCCGCGGAAACCGAGCATCGGGTTTTCCTCCTCCGGCTCGTAGATTTCCCCACCCAGCAGCTTGCGGTATTCGTTCGACTTGAAGTCGGACAGGCGGACGATGACCGGCTTCGGCCAGAAGGCGGCGGCGATGGTCGATACGCCCTCGGCGAGCTTCTCGACGAAAAAGTCCGTCGGGCTGGCATAGCCGCGCGAGCGACGGTTGATCTCGTCGCGCAGGCTGGCCGGCACGCGGTCCAGTTCCAGTATCGCCTTGGGATGGATGCCGATGACGTTGTTGATGATGAACTCGATGCGCGCCAGGCCCACCCCGGCGTTGGGGATGCCCTGGAACTCGAAGGCCAGTTCGGGATTGCCGACGTTCATGGCGATCTTCACGGGCAGTTCGGGCAGGTTGCCCAGCTCCTGCGTCGTCACCTCGTAATCGAGGATGCCGCGGTAAATGTAGCCGGTGTCGCCCTCGGCGCAGGAGACGGTGACCGATTCGCCCTCGATCATGGATGTGGTCGCATTGCCGCAGCCGACCACGGCCGGGATGCCCAGCTCGCGCGCGATGATCGCCGCGTGGCAGGTGCGGCCGCCGCGGTTGGTGACGATCGCCGCGGCGCGCTTCATGACGGGCTCCCAGTTCGGGTCGGTCATGTCGGTGACGAGGATGTCGCCCGGCTGCACCTTGGACATCTGCGAGGCATCCGGAATGATGCGCACCGGGCCGGCGGCGATCTTCTGTCCGATGGCGCGCCCGGAGGCGACCACCTTGGCGTGCTGCTTCAGGCGGTAGCGCTGCAGGACGTGCCGGCTTTCGCCTGCCTTCACGGTTTCCGGCCGTGCCTGCAGGATGTAGAGCTTGCCGTCGTTGCCGTCCCTGCCCCATTCGATGTCCATCGGCCGGCCGTAGTGCTGCTCGATGGCGACCGCATAGCGGGCCAGTTCCAGCACGTCCTGGTCCGGAAGGGCAAAGCGGTTGCGGTCGGCCTCGGCCACATCCACGGTGCGGGTCGAGCGGCCGACCTGCCTGGTGTCGGCGAACTCCATCCTGAGCAGCTTCGAACCCAGGTTGCGACGAATGATGGCGGGACGCCCTTCCGCCAGCTTGGGCTTGTGCACATAGAACTCGTCTGGGTTGACCGCGCCCTGGACCACGGTCTCGCCCAGGCCATAGGAGGCCGTGACGAAGACGACATCGCGAAAGCCGGACTCGGTGTCGAGGGTAAACATCACGCCGGCGGCGCCGATGTCGCTGCGCACCATGCGCTGGATGCCGGCGGAGAGGGCGACATCGGCATGGCGGAAATTCTTGTGCACGCGATAGGAGATGGCGCGGTCGTTGTATAGCGAGGCAAAGACGTGCCTGACGGCATGCAGAACATTGTCCAGTCCGTGGATGTTGAGAAAAGTCTCCTGCTGGCCGGCGAAGGAGGCATCCGGCAGGTCCTCGGCCGTGGCGCTGGAGCGAACGGCAAAGGTGGCATCGGCCGGCTCGCTGCCGGCCAGTGACTGATAATGCGCCGCGATTTCCCTTTCCAGCCTTTCCGGAAACGGCTGCCCGGCAATCCAGCCGCGAATCTGCGCGCCGGCCGCGGCGAGGGCCTCGACGTCATCGACGTCGAGGCGGTCGAGCAAGGCGCTGATGCGCCGGTCCAGATCCTGGTGTTTCAGGAAGTCCCGGTAGGCCTGTGCCGTCGTGGCGAAGCCGCCGGGGACCCGCACGCCCAGGTGGGCGAGCTGGCTGATCATTTCGCCAAGGGAGGCGTTCTTGCCGCCCACCTTGTCGACATCGGTCATGCGCAGGGCATCGAATGCGATTGCATACTGGTTCATTTCAGGCTTTCCGGAATGCTCGGTGACGATAGAATGCAAATTCTATCCGCTTTCCCGCCCGAGGATTCGCCCATGCCGGAAGGATATGCCCGAACGGTCTTTTTCATCTCCGACGGCACCGGCATTACCGCGGAAACGCTGGGCCACAGCCTGCTGACGCAGTTCGAGGGCATCCGTTTTCGCCAGGTGCGGATTCCTTTCGTCACGACGCTGGCCCAGGCCCGCAACTGCCTGGCGCAGATCCGGGATGCCGCCGGCCGGGACGGCATCCGCCCGATCGTCGTCACGACGCTGGTCGATCCCAACATCGTCAGGCTGCTGCGCGAGGCCGACGCGCTTTTCCTCGATTTCTTCGAAGCCTTCATCGTCCCGCTGGAAGACGAGCTGGGCTCGAAATCCAGCCACACCATCGGACGTTCGCATGGCCAGGCCAGCAGCCAGGATTACATCAATCGCATCGAGGCGGTGAATTTCACGCTGGCGCACGATGACGGCGCATCCGATCGCAACCTGGACAAGGCCGAGGTGATTCTGGTGGGCGTCTCGCGCAGCGGCAAGACGCCCACCAGCCTGTATCTGGCCATGCAGTTCGGCATCCGGGCCGCCAACTATCCGTTGATCCCGGAGGATTTCGAGCGCAAGCGGCTGCCCGAGGTGCTCTACCGGCATCACGGCAAGCTGTTCGGCCTGACCATCGCGCCGGAGCGGCTGCACCAGATCCGCTCGGAGCGGCGGCCCGACAGCAAGTACGCTTCGCTGGCCAACTGCCGTTTCGAAATCGGGGAGGCGCAGAAGCTGATGCAGCGGGAAGGCGTGCGCTGGATGGATTCAACCACCAAGTCGATCGAGGAGATCGCCGCCACGATCATGCAGGAAGTCAAGCTCGACCGTCACGTCTTCTGAACGCCTTTCACGATTTTCTGCCGCACTTCCTCGAACAGGCAGATCGCAGCCGCCGCCGCGACGTTGAGGGACTCGACCTTGCCGGGCATCGGAATGCGGACGGACTGACCGGCGGCGGCCCCCGTCGCGGAAGTCAGCCCGCCCCCCTCGTTGCCGAACACCCACGCCACCGACCCGGTGAGGTCGAGGTCGAAGATCGTTTTCTCGGCGGCGGGCTGCGTGGCTACGCTGATGCCGCCAAAATCGCCGAGCACCCGCTCGAGCGCGGCATGCTCGTGAATGCGCAGCATGAAATGCGCCCCCATGGCAGCGCGCAGGACGCGCGGCGACCAGGCTTGCACGCAGCCGGGGCCGAGAAAGACCTCGCTCACGCCGGCGGCCGCAGACGTACGCAGGATCGCGCCCAGGTTGCCGTTGTCCTGGATGGCCTCGAGCAGGACGCAGGAACCCCGAATCGCGACCTTGTCGGGCGGCCGTGGTATGGCGACCAGCGCGAGAATGCCCGCCGGCGTGTCGACGGGACTGACTTCCCTGAACAGCGGATCGCCCAGCACGTGGGGGGCGGCCTGCGGATGCGCCGCCAGCCAGTCGCGGATCTCCGCCCGCTGCGCGCCGCTTTCGCTGACGGCCAGCAGCTCGGGCTGGCCGCAACGCTCGAACCAGGCCGATACGAGGTGCATGCCGTCCAGCACCGTCCTGCCCTGCTTGCGGCGCTCGCGCGAGGATTGCGTCAGCAGCTTGAGCTGCCTGAAGGTGGCGTTGTCGCGGGAAGTGATTTTCTTCATCGTCGTTCGAAAGTATAGTGACAAGAACCCGACCGACAAACCCCCATGCCCGCGGCCAAAGTCGTCATCGTCACTCCCGCCCCGCCCGGCTCGCGCGCCGGCAACCGCCGCACGGCGACGCGCTGGGCACGCATCCTGCGCGGCCTGGGCTGCCGCGTCCGCGTCGTGACGCGATGGGACGGCGAGGACTGCGACCTGCTCGTCGCCCTTCACGCAAGGAGGAGCCACGCAGCCTTGCGCGATTTCCGCGCCTGCCACCCGGACCGCCCGGCCCTGCTCGCCCTGACCGGCACGGATATCTATCGGGACATCCGCCAGGACACGGAAGCGGCGATGTCCCTTGATCTCGCAACCGCCCTGATCGTACTGCAGGAAGAGGCTCTTGAGGAACTGATGCCGCGGCAGCGAAGCAAGGCTCGCGTCATTCACCAGTCTGTTGCGACCAGGCTCACGCCTTCCCCGCCCGCCCGCAAGTTCCGCATCTGCGTGCTGGGCCATCTGCGCGAGGAGAAGGACCCCTTCTGCACGGCACGGGCATTGCGTTCGCTTCCCGGGGGGCGGATAGAGGTCGTGCAGGCCGGCAAGTCGCTCGCAACAGAAATGACGCGGGAGGCGAAGCGACGCATGCGGGAGGACGCGCGCTACCGCTGGATCGGCGAACTGCCGCATTGGGCATCGCTGCGCCTGCTCTCGCGCAGCCACCTCATGGTGATCAGTTCCCGGCTGGAGGGCGGCGCCCACGTGGTTTCGGAGGCGATCGCCCTCGGCGTGCCGATCATCGCCTCGGATATCCCCGGCAACCGGGGTCTCCTCGGCCAAGACTATCCGGCCTGCTTCCCGGTCGGCGATCACGCCAGATTGGCCGAATTGCTTCAGCAGGCCTTCGACGACCGGCGATTCCTGCGGCGCCTGGCGATTACAGTCAGGCGCCGCCGCCATCTGGTCGATCCGGAACGGGAACGCCGCGCCTGGCGCAAACTGATGGCGGAATCCGGCTTCAGGCTCCGTTGAGCAGATCGCGTACCGGGCCGAAGCTGCGGCGGTAAATGCCGATGACGCCATGCCGCCGCAGCGCCGCCAGATGGGCGGCCGTCGGATAGCCCTTGTGCCGATCGAGGCCGTATTGAGGATGAAGCGCATGCAGGCGCAGCATCTCGGCATCGCGCGCGGTCTTCGCCAGGATCGAGGCGGCCGAAATCGCGGCAACGGTGCTGTCGCCCTTCACCACCGCCCGGACGGGCGGCACGATGCGCGGGCAGTGGGTACCGTCGACCAGGACTTCCTCCGGCGGCAGTGACAAGGCCTCGACGGCGCGGCGCATGGCCAGCAATGTCGCCTGCAGGATGTTGAAGGCGTCGATCTCCTCGACCGAGGCGCTGGCGACGGCCCAGGACAGGGCGCGCGCACGAATCTGCGGCGCCAGCCTGTCGCGGGCCTTCTCCGTGAGCTTCTTGGAATCGGCCAGCCCTTCGAGCGGATCGTCCGGATCGAGAATGACGGCCGCGGCAAACACCGGCCCTGCCAGCGGCCCCCTGCCCGCCTCGTCGACGCCGCAGATCAGACCGCCTGGGGCGCCGGAACCCATGCTTCCGACTTGCTCAAGTAAGGCAGGATCGCATCGGCCGCCCGTTCAGCGGAATTCAGTCGCAACCGCTCATGCAGCCGGCTGAAGGCCTTGCCAATGCGACGGCAGGTTTCCTGGTCCTCGACGAGATTGCCCATGGCCTGGGCCAGATTCCCCGGCGTGGCGTCGCCCTGCAGGAATTCCGGCACGACGAAGCGGCCGCACAGGATGTTCGGCAGTCCCACCCAGGGCTGGTAATTCATATGGCGCATCAGCCGCCAGGACCAGGACGACATGCGGTAGGCGATGACCATCGGCTTTTTCAGCAGGGCCGCTTCCAGGGTGGCCGTGCCGCTGGCCACCAGGACGCCATCCGCCGCGCCCATCGCATCCTGCGCATGGCCGAACAGACGCGTGATCGGCAGCTCCCGGGCCGACAAGCGATAGAGTGCCTGTTCGAACAAGTCCCGCGTTTCGCGAGTGGCCAGCGGAACGAGGAAACGCGCCTGCGGGAAACGCTGGCTCAGGCGCCGGGCGGTCTCGATGAAGGTGTCGGCCATGTACTGCAGTTCCGACTGGCGGCTGCCGGGCAGCAGGGCGAACACGAGCTGGTCCAGCGGCAGACCGAGTTTCTCGCGCAGCGCCGGGCGATTGATTTCGAGCGGAATGACGTCCGCCAGAGGATGACCGACGTAGCTCACCGGGATCTGCCTGTTCCGGTAGATCTCCTCCTCGAAGGGAAACAGGGCCAGCATGTGCGAGACGGACTGGGCGATGTCGCGGATGCGGCCGCCGCGCCAGGCCCAGACGGCGGGACTGACGTAGTGGATGGCCGGAATGCCGCGCGCCTTCAGCCGCTTTTCGAGATGGAGATTGAAGTCCGGCGCGTCGACGCCGATGAAGGCATGGGGCGGATCGGCCAGCAGTCCGGCCAGCAGCCTGCGCCGGATACCGGACAGTTCGCGGTAATGCCGCAACACCTCGGCATAGCCCCGCACGGCGAGCTTCTCGGCGGGAAACTGCGCCTGGAAGCCGGCCGCCTGCATTTTCGGCCCGCCGATGCCGTAAAAGTCAGTCTCCGGCAGACGGCGCCTGAGCGCCTGGATGAGATGGCTGGCCAGCAGGTCGCCGGAGGTTTCCCCGGCGACCATGGCGATCCGGATCTTCCCAGGCACGAATGCGGCCTACCTGACAATGCCGCGCCCGGGCGAAGCGAGAAAATCGGCAAGGAGGGACAGTGCCGGCTGGGCCTCGGCGTCTTGGGCGATTTGCCTCCGGGCTTCTTCGAGCGAAGCGCCGGAGCGGTAGATCAGCTTGTAGGCCCGCTTCAGCGCGGCAATCGCCCCTGCATCGTAGCCGCGACGCTTGAGCCCTTCGGCGTTGATGCCGTAGGGCCGGGATGGGTTGCCAGACACGGTGACGTAGGGCGGCAAGTCCTGCAGCAGCACCGTGCCGACGCCGGTCATGCTGTGGGCGCCGACGCGCACGAACTGGTGCACGCCGGTGAAGCCGCCCAGAATGGCGAAGTCACCGACATGGACATGGCCCGCCAATTGGGCATTGTTGGCGAAAATCGTGCCGTTGCCGACCTGGCAGTCGTGGGCGACGTGCACATAGGCCATGATCCAGTTGTCCGATCCCAGGCGAGTGACGCCTGCATCCTGCTCGGTGCCGAGATTGAACGTGCAAAACTCGCGGATGGTGTTGCGATCGCCGATCTCGAGCCGTGTCGGCTCGCCGGCATACTTCTTGTCCTGGGGAATTTCACCGATCGAGGAAAACTGGAAGATGCGGTTGTCCCGCCCTATGCGCGTACGACCGCCGATGACGACATGAGGGCCGATCCGGGTCCCGGCGCCGATCTCGACGTGCTCGCCGATGATCGAATAAGGGCCGACTTCGACGCCATCGCCCAGGCGTGCGGCAGGATGAACGACAGCGGCGGGATGAATCACCGCGCCCGCTCCGTACACATGACCTCGGCTTCCGCCGCCACCTGGCCGTCGACACGCGCCACGCCGGAAAACTTCCAGATGCCGCGTTTCGTGGCGAGAATCCTCACTTCCATGATGAGCTGGTCGCCCGGAATCACCGGGCGCTTGAAGCGCGCGTTGTCGATGCCGACGAAGTAATAGATCAGGTTGTCGTCCGTCCTGCGGTCCATCGTCTTGAACGAGAGCAGGGCCGCCGTCTGCGCCAGCGCCTCGACGATGAGCACGCCGGGCATGACCGGATGGTGCGGGTAGTGTCCGGGAAAGAACGGCTCGTTTACGCTGACGTTCTTCAGCGCGACGATGCGCTCGCCCGGCACCACTTCGAGCACGCGGTCGACCAGCAGGATCGGATAGCGATGCGGCAGGTGATCGAGAATTTCGTGAATGTCCATCGAGCTCAAGATTTGTTCTCCAGTTTTGCGATCCGCGCTTCCAGACTGCGTATTCTATCGAGCATCGCATCGAGGTGGCGCAGCTGCGCCGCGTTCTTCAGCCAGTCGCGATGCGGCTCGAAGGGCATGGCGCCGGTGTAGGTGCCGGGCCGGTCGATCGATTTCGTGACAAGCGTGGCGGCGGACACGGTCACGTCATCGGCGATCGTCAGGTGGCCCAGGATCATGGCGCTGCCGCCGAAGCTGCAGCGTCGTCCGATCCGGGCGCTGCCGGCGACGCCGACGCAGCCGGCCATGACCGTATGGGCGCCGATGCGCACGTTGTGGCCGATCTGGATCTGGTTGTCCAGCTTGACGCCGTCCTCGATCACCGTGTCGTCGAGGGCGCCGCGGTCGATGGTGGTATTGGCGCCGATTTCGACGTCATCGCCGATGACGGCCCGGCCAATCTGCGGAATCTTGGTCCAGTTGCCTCCGGCTTCGCGCGCGATGCCGAAGCCATCCGATCCAATCACCGCGCCGGAATGAATGATGGCGCGCATGCCGATTGCGCAGCCGGGGTAGATCGTGACATTCGCGTGGAGCCGGCTGTGCGCCCCGAGCGAGCAGCCGTCGCCGAGAATGCAGCCGGGGCCGACGACGCTGTTCCTGCCGACCCGCACGTTTTTCCCGACATAGGCACCGGCAGCCACGCTGATGCTGGGGTCAAGCGCCGATTCGACAACGGCAGCCGGGTGAATGCCGGCAGGAATCTGCGGGGGGGGATTCAGTGCCTGGGCGACCCGCGCGTAGTAGGCGTAGGGGTTGTCGCTGACGATGCATGGCAAGGGGCAATCCGATGCCTCGGCACGAGAGAGCACGACCGCGCCCGCCCGGCTGGTTTTCAGGTGCTTGCGGTATTTCGGATTGGCCAGAAAGGCGAGATCGGCGGGGCCGGCATTCTCCAGTGTGGCAACTTGCACCACGCGGCGCCCGCCGTCGCCGATCAGCGCACCGCCGAAACGCGAGACGATCTCATCGAGGGTCAATCCGTCAGCGCGCCCGGCCATGCATGCGCTTTACTTGCCGTCCTTGCCGTCGGCGAGGGCCTTGATGACCTTGTCGGTGATGTCGATGCGCGGCGCGGCATATACCGCTTCCTGAAGGATCACATCGAACTTCTCGGCTTCGGCAATGGCCTTGATGGCCTTGTTGGCGCGCTCGAGCACGGCAGCCAGCTCCTCGTTGCGGCGCTGGTTGAGGTCCTCGCGGAACTCGCGCTGCCTGCGCTGGAAATCCCGGTTCAGGTCGTTGAACTCGCGTTCCTTGTTGCGCTTGTCGCTCTCGGACATGGTGACCGAGTTCTTTTCCAGGTTTTCCTGCATGGTCTGCAACTGCTTGGCAAGACGCTGCATCTCCTGGTCGCGTTTTTCGAATTCCTTTTCGATTTTCTTCTGCGCCCGCACGGCCGGAGCGGCGTCGCGGAAGATTTTTTCCGTATTCACGAAACCGATCCTGGTATCGTTGGCGGCAGCAGGCAACACGGGCAGTGCAATCAAGCCGGCAAAGCTAAGAATGGCGATCTTTTTCAACACGATTCTCCTACGAAATGATCTTCAGAACGACGTGCCCATCTGGAACTGGAAACGCTCGATCTGATCCCCCGAATCCTTCTTGATCGGCTGGGCGATGCTGAACTTGAGCGGCCCGAAAGGGGACGACCAGGCAACGGAAACCCCGATACTGTACCGCAAATCGGACAGGCGCATTTTCTGGCCGGTGGCCCAGACATAGCCGGTATCGACGAACCCGCCAAAGCGGAAGGACTTGTCCAGGCCGATTCCCGGGATGGGCATGAGGAACTCGGCCGTGGCCGTGAGACGCTTGTTCCCCCCCAGGGCATCCTTGTGGTTGGGAAAGACGTCGTGCGGCCCCAGCGTGCCCGTCTTGAAGCCGCGCACCGAACCGATGCCCCCCGCATAGAAATTGCGGAAGAACGGCAGCGGCTCCCCGCCATAGCCGTCGCCGAAGCCATACTCGCCGTTCAGCATCAGGGTGATGTCCTTCGTGATCGGGAAGAATTTCTGATGCTGGTAGTTCAGTTTGTAGAATTTCAGGTCTGCGCCGGGCAGGCCGACCTCGCCGTAGGCACGCTGCACCGTGCCCCTCGTGGTGTAGATCAGGCTGTCGCGCTGGTCGTTGGTCCAGCTGGAATTCAGCAGCAGGGTGGTGTTCCTTGAGCCGAACTGATTCACGAAATCCTTGTAACGCTTCGGGCTGTCGGTATAGGTTTTGACATCGGTCGAATCGAAAGACAGGCCGACGCCGACCGCATTGTCCTCGCCGATCGGGATGCCATAACGCACCCCGAGGCCCAGCGAGGAGGTCTTGTAGTTCGCGATCGAGGTCGAAGACGGATTCATGTCGCGGCGATAAACGTCGAATCCCCTGCTGATGCCATCCACGGTATGGTAGGGATCCGTATAGGACATGGAATACGTCTTGTTGATCTTGCCGGAGTTGACATTGACGGACAGGTGCTTGCCGCTGCCGAAAATGTTGTTCTGCGACACCGAGCCGGACAGCACGAATTTTTCGGCACTGGAAAAGCCGGCGCCGAGCATCACGTTGCCCGTCGGCTTTTCCTTGACGTTCAGATTGACGTCGACCTGGTCGGTGGTGCCGGGCACGGCCGGCGTTTCGACGTTCACCTCGTCGAAGTAGCCGAGCTTGTCCACCCGGGAGCGGGTCTTGTTGATTTTCTCGCCGTCATACCAGGCGCCTTCCATCTGGCGCGCTTCGCGGCGGATCACTTCGTCGCGCGTCCGCGTGTTGCCGGTCACGTTGATTCGCCGCACATAGACGCGCCGGCCAGGATCGATGAAGATGGTGAAGGCGACCTGCTTCTTCTCCCTGTCGATTTCCGGCGCGGCGTTCGCGTTGGCGAAGGCAAATCCCTCGTTGCCCAGCCTTTCGTTGATCAGTTTCGTGGTTTCGGTCAGCTTTTCCCGGGAGAACACCTCGCCCGGCCTGATCTTGACCAGCTTGCGCAGCTCGTCCTCGGGCAGGGTCAGTTCGCCGGCCAGCTTGACCGAGGATACCGTGAATTTCTCGCCTTCCTTGACGTTGATGGTGATGTAGATGTCCTTCTTGTCCGGGCTGATGGAAACCTGGGTCGATTCGACCTCGAACTCGATGTAGCCACGGTCATGGTAGTAAGACTTCAGCGCCTCCAGGTCGGCGGACAGCTTCTGCTTGGAGTACTGGTCGTTCTTCGTGTACCAGCTGATCCAGTTCGGCGTGCGCAAGGCAAATACGTCGAGCAGGTCCTTTTCCCTGAAGGCTTGCGCACCGACGATGTTGATCTGGCGGATCTTGGCCACGTCGCCTTCATCGACCGCGAAATTGATGCCGACCCGGTTGCGCTCGAGCGGCGTGACGGTCGTCGTGATGTTGACCGCATACAGGCCGCGGCTGAGGTATTGGCGCTTCAGTTCCTGCTCGGCCCTTTCCAGCATCGACCGATCGAAAATGCGCGATTCCGCCAGTCCGATTTCCTTCAGCCCTTTCTTCAGGGCTTCCTTGTCGAACTCCTTGATGCCGACGAAATCGACGGACGCGATGGCCGGCCGCTCCTCCAGCACCAGGACGAGCACATCGTTCTCGACCTCGATGCGGACGTCCTTGAAGAAACCGGTTGCGAAGAGCGACTTGATGGCCTGCGCGGCCTTCTCGTCCGTCATCGTTTCGCCGACCTTCACCGGAAGATAGCTGAATACCGTGCCGGCCTCGGTACGCTGGATGCCTTCGACCCGGATGTCCTTCACCACGAAGGACTCGAAGGCAAAACCCGAGGCGGGGAACAAGGCGACGAGCAGGGCCGGAAGGATTTTCTTATTCATTGATTCAGCCGGACACAAGGCGATTGATGTCGTTGTAAAAGGCAAAAGCCATCAGCATGACCAGCAGCGCCAGACCGATCTGCTGGCCGATTTCCATGACGCGTTCGGAAACGGGACCGCCTTTGATTATCTCGACCGTATAATACAACAAGTGTCCCCCATCCAATAAGGGAATGGGCAGAAGGTTGAGCACGCCGAGGCTGATGCTGATCAGGGCCAGGAATTTCAAGTAGTGCGATAGCCCCAGCTTGGCCGACTGCCCGGCATAATCGGCAATCGTCACCGGCCCGCTGAGGTTTTTCCAGGACACGTCTCCCGTCATCATCCGCCCCAGCATTTTCAGGCTGAAGAGCGAGGTCTCCCAGGTCTGTCCGGCCGCCTTTTCCAGAGAGGTCAGCGGGCCGTACCGGACCACGGTGAGCAGCGAAGCGCGATCGACCCCGGCTTCCCGAACGCCGATGCCGATACGGCCGATCCGCTTCCCATGGTCATCGGTTTCGACCGGCGTGACATGGAAGACCAGTACAACGCCCGCCCGCCCCGCCTCGATCCGCAATGGGCGTCCGGCAGCTTCGCGGATGATGGTTACGACCTGTGCCCAGCTGCCGATGGATACGCCATCGATGCCGACGATCCTGTCCCCTTCGCGCAGTCCGGCCGCTTCGGCCACGCTGCCCTGCGTCAGCTTGCCTATGACCGGAGGAAGCTCCGGTCTGTAAAAGGAAAACCCGATTCTCTGCAGGATGTCGCCCTCCAGATCGGAGGTGTCCAGGGACGTCAGATCAAGCTGCCGGAATGAAATTTCCTGCCGCTTGTTGATCATCTCCAGCCTGGCATTGCCTTTCGCCATCGCCACTTGCAGCAATTCCCAGCGCATTTCCGGCCAGGACAGGATGGCTTTACCGTTGATGCTGCGCACCAGTTCGCCTTCCATGAATCCCGACTGCTGCGCCAGCGAGTGCTCGACCGGTTTGCCCAGTATCGGCTTCGGTTCCTCCACGCCATGGACAAACAGAAACCAGTACAGGCAGATCGCAAGAAGGAAGTTGGCGGTCGGCCCCGCCAGCACGATGGCGAACCGCTTCCAGACGGACTGGCGATTGAAGGCGCGGGGCAATTCATGTAGCACCACCTCGCCCTCGCGCTCATCCAGCATCTTCACGTAGCCGCCCAGCGGGAAGGCCGCCAGGGCCAGTTCCGTTTGATCCCGACCGATACGCCTGGAAAGAACGGGTTTCCCGAAGCCGATGGAAAATCTCAGCACCTTGACGCCACACCAGCGGGCAGCCAGAAAATGCCCGGCTTCATGCACGACGATCAGCAGGCCAAGCGCCAGCGCAAAAGCCCCGAAGTAATACAGGAAATCGTACATGCCGGCCATCAATGATGCAGTGCCGGCACCAGACGGCGGGCCGCTTCGCGGCCGGCGGCGTCCGCCCCCAGGACGTCTTCCAGTGTGGCAATTTCTGACCACGGCACGCAGGTCAGGGCCTGCTCGATCACGGCGGGTATCCGGGTGAAGGCCAGATTCCCGGCGAGGAAAGCTTCCACGGCCACTTCGTTCGCGGCATTGAGTACCGCCGGCGCATTGCCGCCCCGGGCCAGCACTTCATAAGCCATGCGCAAACAGGGAAAACGCTGGAAGTCGGGGCGTTCGAAATTCAGTGTCCCGATACGGCAAAGGTCGAGCGGCTCGACGCCAGCTTCGATGCGCTCCGGGTAGGCCAGCGCATGGGCGATGGGGGTACGCATGTCCGGATTGCCGAGCTGGGCGATCACCGAGCCGTCGACATACTCGACCATGGAATGGATGACGCTCTGGGGATGGATGACGACCTCGATGCAATCAGGCCGCGCGTTGAACAGCCAATGCGCCTCGATCACTTCCAGTCCCTTGTTCATCATGGTCGCCGAATCGACCGAGATTTTCCGCCCCATGACCCAGTTCGGATGAGTGCAGGCCTGGGCGGGAGAGACCCGTTCCAGCTCATCCAGCGGAACCTGCCTGAACGGGCCACCGGATGCCGTCAGCAGAATACGGCGCACCCCATTATTTGATAAATTACTTGAATAATTTATCGGTAGTGATTGATAAATAGCATTATGTTCACTATCTATCGGGAGCAGGAGAGCACGGTTCTGCTGGACGGCATTCATGAAAACCGGCCCGGCCATGACCAGCGCTTCCTTGTTTGCAAGGAGGATTTTCTTGCCTGCCCTGGCAGCGGCCAAGGTCGGACGCAATCCCGCGGCACCGACAATCGCCGCCATGACGGCATCCACATCAGGTTCCCGGACAATCCCTTCCAGGGTCTCGACACCCGACATCACTGTCGTATCGATCCCGGCAGGGTGCAACAGTTCCCGGAGCCTGACTGCCGCAGCATCGGAACCCACCACGGCAAAACGGGGGCGGAACCGGCTGCACTGTTCCGCCAGTTGATCGACCCTGTTCTGGGCCGTCAGTGCGAAAACCTCGAAGCGATCCGGATGCCTTGCGACGACCTCCAGGGTACTGACCCCAATCGAGCCGGTTGCGCCGAGCACGACCAGCTTCTGGCGGGTGACGGTCATGGCGCGCTGGCCTCCCAGGCGAGCACTGCAAGACCGATCAGGGGCAGCGTGGACGTCAGGCTGTCGATCCGGTCGAGCAAGCCGCCATGCCCGGGCAAAATGGTGCCGCTGTTCTTGCGTCCGGCCTGACGCTTGACAAGCGACTCGAACAAATCGCCGAGAATGCTGACCACCGTCAGCACGACCAGCCCGAGCAAGAACAGGAGCCAGGCCCCTGCAGTCCCCGGGATCCGGCCGAATGCGACAGCCGCGGCCACGCCATAGATCAGCACGCCCGCCATCGCTCCGGCAGCACCTTCCCAGGTTTTCCCGGGGCTGATGACGGGGGCCAGCTTGTGCCGGCCAAGCAGGCGCCCGCAGACATAGGCGGCGATGTCGGCCACCGACACCGACGCCACGGCGGCCAGCAGGAAAAGCGGCGCGAAGGCGCGCAACTGCATCAACGCCAGGCAGGCCGGTATCAGCACGAGTCCGCCCGCCAGCAGGCCGGGCAGCCGGGCGGAAGTCGGCCACTTGGCTTTCAGCCAGAGCGGAACGGCTGCCAGCCAGAAAATTAAGGACAGGACGAAGAGGACCGACAGCACTTCCGCCCGGCGCACGGTGCCCATGTCGAGCTCGAAGATGAACCAGCCAAGCCCGGCGCAGAAGGCCGACAGGGCGAATGCATAACCCCATCGGCCGGAGGCGGAAAGCTTCATCAGTCCGCCCCACTCCCAGGCGCCAACGCCGACAATGAGGGAAGCGAAGATCAGCCAGCCGGAAAACGGCAGCAGAAAAAGCATGGCGAGGAAACCCGCCAGGAGAACCAGTGCGGTGACGACCCGTTCCCTAAGCATTCTCGCTCGCCGCGGAAGGACGGGCCTGCTTCCCCGTACCTGCCACGCCATCCGACACCAACTGCTCGGAAGTGCGGCCGAAGCGACGCTCCCGCTCCCGGTAGGAGGCAATCGCCAGGTCGAGCGCCGCCGCATCGAACTCCGGCCAGAGCGTATCCGTGAAATAGAATTCGCTGTAAGCCAGCTGCCAGAGCAGGAAATTGCTGATCCGTTGCTCGCCTCCGGTGCGGATGAACAGATCTGGCTCGGGACCATAGTTGAGTGCCAGGCGTGCGGCCAGGTCGGCCTCGCTGAAGCCGCTGCGCTTGCCGGGACAGGCGGCCAGCATTTTCTCCATTGCCTGCAGGATGTCCCAGCGCCCGCCATAGTTGGCCGCGATGGTGAGCGTCAGCGAGCTGTTGCCGGCCGTCAGCGCCTCGCCGCGCTGGATGAGCGCGACGATCTTCGGATCGAATCGGGAGAGATCCCCGATGACGCGAAAGCGAATGCGGTTTTCGTGCAGCCTGGTCACTTCGTCTTCGAGCGCGCGCAGGAAAAGCTGCATGAGGAAGGATACTTCCTCCTGGGGCCGGCGCCAGTTCTCCGAACTGAAGGCAAACAGGGTCAGGTAGGAAACCCCTCGTTCCATGCAGGCCTTGATGATTTCGCGCACGGTTTCCACGCCCCGCTTGTGTCCGGCGACTCGCGGCATGAAACGCTTCCTGGCCCAGCGGCCGTTGCCATCCATGATGATGGCGATGTGGCGCGGCACCTCGCCGACCGCCGGGATTTCCTGGGTGGAACTTGGGTAGAGGATCACGGCAGCTTCTCCGCGCGCCGCGTGATGAGCCGTCAGACGGCCATCAGGTCGCTTTCCTTCTGAGCCAGCGCCTTGTCGATTTCTGCGATGTGGCGGTCGGTCAGCTTCTGCACGTCTTCCTGCGCGCGCCGCTCGTCGTCCTCGGAGATGGTTTTCGCCTTCACCGCCTCCTTGAGGGCATGGTTGGCATCGCGCCGCAGGTTGCGCACCGCGACGCGGGCATTCTCCGCCTCGCTGCGCACCACCTTGATGAGGTCCTTGCGCCGCTCCTCGGTCAGGGCCGGCATGGGTACGCGAACCATGTCGCCCACCGTGGCGGGATTGAGGCCCAGGTCGGAATCGCGGATGGCCTTCTCGATGACCGGTGCCATTTTCTTTTCCCATGGCGCCACGCCGATCGTGCGGGCATCGATCAGGTTGATGTTGGCGACCTGATTGATCGGCATCATGGAGCCGTAGTAGTCCACCTGGACGTGGTCGAGGATGCCGGCATGGGCCCGTCCGGTGCGCACCTTGCCGAGATCGCCTTTCAGCGCTTCAAGCGATTTCTGCATCTTCTGCTCGGTCGACTTCTTGAGCTCGGGAATCATGCGGCTCTCTCCTCAACAATGCACCATGGTGCCTTCGTCCTCGCCGGCCACCACGCGTTTCAGGGCGCCGGTCTTGAAGATGCTGAACACGTTGATCGGCAGTTTCTGGTCGCGGCACAGGGCCAGCGCCGTGGCATCCATCACCTGCAGGTTTTTGCCGATCGCCTCGTCGAAGCTGACGCGGTGGTAGCGCTGCGCGGCCGGGTCCTTCTTCGGATCGGCGGTGTAGACGCCATCGACCTTGGTCGCCTTCAGAACGATCTCGGCGCCGATCTCGGCGCCGCGCAGGGCGGCGGCCGTGTCGGTGGTGAAGAAAGGGTTGCCGGTGCCGGCCGCGAAGACGACGATCTTGCCCTCTTCCAGGTAGCGGATCGCCTTGCCGCGGATGTAGGGTTCGACCACCTGTTCGATGTTCAGCGCCGATTGGACCCGCCCGTTGAGGCCAGCCTGGCGCAGGGCATCGGCCAGCGCCATGGCGTTCATCACCGTGGCCAGCATGCCCATGTAATCGGCGGTGGCTCGGTCCATGCCGCCGGCCGCTCCGGCCAGGCCGCGGAAGATGTTGCCGCCGCCGATGACCACGCCGATCTCGACCCCCAGGTCGGCGACCGACTTGATCTCGGCGACGATGCCCGCCAGCGTTTCCCGATTGATGCCGTAGGCGTCCGGCCCCATGAGGGCCTCGCCCGACAGCTTGAGCAGGATGCGTCTGTAGGCGGGCGCGCCCATGCGATCAGCGCGCGGCAGCCGCGGCGGCCTGGGCGGCCACTTCGGCGGCGAAGTCGTTGGAACGCTTCTCCAGGCCTTCGCCCACCACGTAGAGCTGGAAGGCGGTGACGGAAGCTCCCTTGGCCTTGAGCAGCTGCTCGATGGTCTGCTTGCCGTCCTCGGCCTTGACGAAGACCTGGCCGAGCAGCGTCACTTCCTTGAGGTACTTCTGCACCGTGCCCTCGGCGATCTTCTCCAGCATGGCTTCCGGCTTGCCGGCCTCGCGCGCCTTTTCGACGGCGATGCGGCGCTCGGTGTCGAGCAGATCGGCCGGAACGCCGGAGGCATCGAGCGCCTTCGGCTTGGAGGCGGCGATGTGCATGGCGATATCCTTGGCGAGGATGTCGTCGCCACCGACCAGATCCACCAGCACGCCGATCTTGGCGCCGCCGTGAATGTAGCTCGTCAGCTTGCCCTTCGCCTCGAAGCGGGTGAAGCGGCGGATCGACAGGTTCTCGCCGATCTTGCCCACCAGTGCCGTGCGCGTGGCTTCCACCGTGGCGCCGTTCAAAGTCAGTCCGGACAGGACGGCGACGTCGGCCGGGTTCTGCTTCGCCACCAGTTCCGCCAAGACCTTGGTGAAGGCCTGGAAGTCGTCGTTCTTGGCGACGAAGTCGGTTTCGCAGTTGACCTCGACGATCGCACCCAGCTTGGCATCCGGGGCAATGAAGACGCCGACGATTCCCTCGGCCGCCACGCGGGAGGCGGCCTTGCTGGCCTTGTTGCCGAGCTTGACGCGCAGAATCTCTTCGGCCTTGGCCATGTCGCCCGCGGCCTCGCTGAGGGCCTTCTTGCATTCCATCATCGGCGCGTCGGTCTTCTCGCGCAGTTCCTTGACCATCGAAGCGGTGATTTCCGCCATGCTTGCTCCTGAATTCATGCTGTTGATGCACAGCGGGGCGGCCTGGCCGCCCCGCGGGGTTTTGTCCTGCCGCGGCTCAGGCCGCTTCGCCCTCGCCGCCCTCGTCGACCTCGACGAAGTCGTCGGACACCATGGCGACGACTTCCTGCACGGTCTGGTTGCGGCCTTCCAGCACCGCATCGGCCGCGCCGCGCGCATACAGGCGGATGGCCCGGCTGGAATCGTCGTTGCCCGGAATGACGTAGGCGATACCCTCGGGGGTGTGGTTGGTGTCGACCACGGCAACCACCGGGATGCCCAGCTTGCCGGCTTCGGTGATGGCGATCTTGTGGTAGCCGACGTCGATGACGAAGATCGCGTCCGGCAGGCCGTTCATGTCCTTGATGCCGCCGATGCTCTTCTCCAGCTTCACCTGCTCGCGCTGCAGCATCAGGGCCTCCTTCTTGCCGAGGCGCTCGAAGGTGCCGTCCTGCGACATCGTCTCGAGCTCCTTCAGGCGCTTGATCGACTGCTTGACCGTCTTGAAGTTGGTCAGCATGCCGCCCAGCCAGCGCTCGTCGACAAAGGGCGCGCCGGCGCGCAGGGCTTCCTCGCGCACGATCTCGCGTGCCTGGCGCTTGGTGCCGACGAAAAGCACGGTGCCCTTGTTGGCCGACATCTTGCGCAGGAAAGCCATCGCCTCCTGGTACTTGACCAGGGTTTTTTCCAGATTGATGATATGAATCTTGTTGCGATGGCCGAAGATGAAGGGGGCCATCTTGGGGTTCCAGAAGCGCGTCTGGTGGCCGAAATGGACACCCGCCTCCAGCATTTGACGCATGGTCGTAGACATCAGATTCTCCGATAAGGGTTGGCCTCCGCCCGGCCGTGCTGCGTTGTTGCAAGGCACCCTTTCGGCGCCGGGCGTGTGAATTTTGCCGGCCCGAAGGCAGGCAAGGCGCGCATTATAGCGATTTTTCCTTTGTATTTTCAAGCATAATTCTCTTTTTTGCAGCGTTTTATGTACCGCACCCCGAAAGAGATGAGCATCGTTATCAAGACCCCCGAAGAAATCGAAAGGATGCGGGTCGCCGGCCGCCTGGCCGCGGAAGTCCTCGACTACATCGAACCCTACGTCAGGCCCGGCACCACCACAGCCGAACTCGACCGACTGTGCCACGACTACATGGTCAATGTGCAGGGCTGCATTCCGGCACCGCTGAACTATGCCCCGCCCGGCTACAAGCCCTATCCGAAGTCCATCTGCGCATCGATCAACCATCAGGTCTGCCACGGCGTGCCCGGCGACAAGGCCCTGAAAAAGGGCGATATCGTCAATCTCGACATCACCGTCATCAAGGATGGCTGGCACGGCGACACCTCGCGCATGTTCATTGTCGGCAAGGAAGCCAGCATTCTGGCCAGGCGGCTGTGCGCGGTGACCTACGAATGCCTGTGGCTGGGCATTGCCCAGGTGCGCCCCGGGGGCCACCTCGGCGACATCGGCCAGGCCATCCAGCGCCATGCCGAAGCGAATGGTTTTTCCGTCGTGCGCGAGTTCTGCGGACATGGCATCGGCCGCAAGTTCCACGAGGAGCCGCAAGTGCTGCATTACGGCAGGGCCGGCAGCGGTCCGGAACTGCGTCCCGGCATGATCTTCACCATCGAACCCATGATCAACGCTGGCAAGGCGGCCATCTCCGAACTGCCCGACGGCTGGACCATCGTCACCAAGGACCGCAGCCTGTCCGCCCAATGGGAACATACCGTGCTGGTGACCGACTCCGGCGCCGAAGTGCTGACCCTTTCCGCCGGCTCGCCGCCCAAACCGGAACGCCAGGGCTGAGCATGCCGCCTGCGACGACCGGGGAAAGCGCCGCCCTGCGGCAGCATGCCGGCCGCCTCAGGAAAGAACTGGCCAGCGGCCAGGCCGCTCTCCGGGAGGCCTACCAGGCCAGGGGCGATGCCCTTTGGCTTCTGCGCGGGCGCTGCCAGCTCGTCGACGACGTCCTCAAAACGCTCTGGCAGGAAGCCCGCCTGCCGCTGGGCCTCTCGCTGGTCGCTGTCGGCGGCTATGGCCGGCGCGAGCTTTTCCCCGCCTCCGACGTCGATCTCCTCTTCCTCCTGCCGGACAACGTCGCGCAGGAAACCGAGCGCCAGCTGGAGGAATTGATAGGGCTCCTGTGGGACATCGGCCTGGACATCGGCCACAGCGTCCGCACGGTCTGGCAATGCATCGACGAGGCCTCGCGCGACATCACCGTGCAGACCAACCTGCTGGAAGCCCGCCTGGTCTGCGGCAGCCGCAGCCTGTTCGCCGACTTCGCCGGAAAGATGCGCGCCCAGCTCGATCCCAAGGCCTTCTTCAAGGGCAAGCGGCTGGAGCAGGACGAGCGCTACGTCCGTTACCAGGAAACGCCGTACGCGCTGGAGCCCAACTGCAAGGAAAGTCCCGGCGGGCTGCGCGACCTGCAGGTCATCCTGTGGATCAGCCGCGCGGCAGGGCTGGGCGATTCCTGGAACGATCTGGCCCGCCTCGGCTACATCACCCGCGGCGAAGCCCTGCAACTGAAAAGGCTGGAAACCTTCCTCCGCCATGCGCGCATCCGCCTGCATTACCTCACGGGGCGCCGCGAGGACCGGTTGCTCTTCGACCACCAGGAAGCCGTCGCCCGCCAGTTCGGCATTGCCGCAGGCAGGACGCGCCGCGCCGCCGAGCTGCTCATGCAGCGCTACTTCCGCACGGCCAAATCCGTCACCCAGCTCAACACCATCCTGATGCAGAACCTCGGCGCGGAAATCTTCCCGGAGACGAACAAGGCGCCGATCGTCATCAACGCCCGCTTCCAGATGGACCACGAGTTGCTGGACGTACGCTCGGAAGATGTTTTCGAGAAGACCCCCGCGGCCATCCTCGAGAGTTTTCTCATCATGCAGCAGCGCGGCGAACTGAAGGGCATGACGGCGCGCACCCTGCGCGCGCTGTGGCGGGCGCGCCGTCTCGTGGGACCTGACTTTCGCCGCGATCCGCACAACCGGGCGACCTTCCTGCAGATATTCCAGCAGCGCCGCGGACTGGTGCATGAATTGCGGCGCATGAACCAGTACGGCATCCTCGGGCGCTACCTGCCGGCCTTCCGCCGCATCGTCTGCCAGATGCAGCACGACCTGTTCCACGTCTACACGGTCGACCAGCACATCCTCATGGTGGTGCGCAACCTGCGCCGCTTCACCATGCCGGAGTTCGCCCATGAGTATCCGCTCTGCAGTCGGCTCATCTCCGGCTTCGGGAAGCACTGGCTGCTCTACCTCGCCGCCCTCTTCCACGACATCGCCAAGGGGCGCGGCGGCGACCACTCGAAGCTGGGCATGCCCGACGCGCGCCGCTTCTGCCGCGAGCATGGCCTGCCCGAAGAAGACACCGCCCTGGTCGTCTGGCTGGTCGAGCACCACCTGTCGATGTCGAACGTCGCGCAGAAGCAGGACCTCGCCGATCCGGAGGTCGTGCGCGCTTTCGCCGGCCTCGTCGGCGACGAGCGAAGGCTGACGGCGCTCTACCTGCTGACCGTGGCCGACATCCGCGGCACCAGCCCCAAGGTGTGGAACGGCTGGAAGGGCAAGCTGCTGGAGGATCTGTTCAACGCCAGCCTGCGCCTGCTGCGCGGCGCCACGCCGCAGCAGGCCCTCGGCATCGCCGAGCGGCTGGAAGAGGCGCGCCGCCTGTTGCGCTATTTCGGTCTGCGCCAGGGCGTCGAGGACGCATTCTGGAAGGAACTCGACACGGTCTATTTCCTGCGCCACGACGCGGAGGAGATCGCCTGGCATACCCGCACGCTCTACCACCGTCCCGCGCCGGAGCAGCCGGTGGTCAAGGCGCGCCTGCCCCACATCGGCGAGGAAGGCCTGCAGGTCATGGTCTATACGCCGGACCAGCCGCATCTCTTCGCCCGCCTGTGCGGCTTCTTCAGCAGGCTCGGCTACAGCATCGTCGAGGCGAAGATCCACACCACGCGCCACGGCTATGCGCTGGACAGCTTCATGCTGCTCGATCCGGACGGCACGCTTGCCTACCGCGACATGATCAGCCTGATCGAGCACGATCTGGCCGCCCGGCTGGTTACCGCGCCAGCGTCCGAAAAGACTTCAAGCGGGCGCATCTCGCGCCAGGTACGGAATTTCCCCATCACACCGGAAGTGCAGATCCGTTCGACGGAAAAGCCCGGCCAGTGCCTGCTGTCGATCATCGCAGCGGACCGCCCCGGCCTGCTGTTCACCGTGGCGAGCACGCTGGACGAGCACGGCATCAACGTGCACACCGCCAAGATCGCCACCCTCGGCGAGCGCGTCGAGGACACCTTCCTCATCAGCGGCACGGAACTGGCCAAGACGGCCACGTTGCTGCGCCTGGAGACGGAGCTGCTGGAAAGGCTTCAGGTCTGAGCCAATGGCCAGCGGCCGATGACGCGGTAGCCGGCTCCTTCCGGCCTCAGCTCCGATTCGACCAGCACGAAGTCCCGCACCGGCCATTCGATGTGCAGGCTTTCCACCTGCGGCATCCTCTCGCAGCGGGCATGACGCAGCAGGGTGACGTGGGCGGCGAAGGGGCGGTCCTCGGTACGGAAGTCCGCCGCCTCGAGCCGTTCGTTGAGGGCCGCCGCGAGATCGCGCAGTTCGGGGGAGATGGCGCTGGCTGCGGCCCAGAAGATCTTCTTGCGCGGCAGGCATTGCAGGCGGTCGAACGACTGCGCGAAGGCCGGCAGGCGGATCGAGGCGGCAATGTCCCGAAGCGCCTCAAGCCGCCCGGGCGCAACGTCCCCGACAAAGGCCAGGGTCAGGTGCAGGGTCTCCCGGCGCATGCGCCGACCGCCAAGCGCCTCATGGCCCCAGCGCCCCGCCTCATCGAACTGTCGCGCGACGTCGTCGCCGGGCCAGAGCGCAAAATAAACGCGATGGCTATCCGGCACGCTCGATCAGGGCGACCGCCTGGGCGGCGATGCCCTCGCCGCGGCCGGTGAAGCCGAGGCCTTCGGTGGTCTTGGCCTTGATGTTGATGGCGCCGGTCGCGATGCCGAGGTCGGCGGCGATGTTCGCCGCCATCGCCGCCACGTGCGGCGCCATGCGCGGCGCGCGGGCGATCACCGTGGCATCGATGTTGACCGTGCGGAAGCCGGCGGCGGCAACCAGGCGTGCCGTTTCGCGCAGCAGCTCGCGGCTGTCGGCATCCTTGAAGCGGAAATCGCTGTCCGGGAAATGCCGCCCGATGTCGCCGAGACCGGCCGCGCCGAGCAGCGCATCGGTCACCGCATGCAGCAGCACATCGGCGTCGGAATGGCCGAGCAGACCGCGTTCGAAGGGGATGGCCACGCCGCCGACGACCAGTTTCCTGCCCGGCACCAGGGCGTGAACGTCGAAGCCTTGGCCGATGCGCACTACGCCCCCTGCCTTTCCGTAAGGATTTTCTCCGCGAGAAACAGGTCCGCGGGATAGGTCACCTTCAGGTTGTCCGGATCCGACGCCACCAGCAGGGGGCGCTGGCCCAGCGCCTCCACCGCAGCGGCCTCGTCGGTGACGCTGCGGTTCTGGGACAGGGCCTCGCACAGGAGCCCGTAGCGGAACATCTGCGGCGTCTGCGCCTGCCACAGATGCTCGCGCGGCACGGTCGCCTCGATGCGCCGGTCGGGCGTTGCCCGCTTCAGCGTGTCCGCCACCGGCACGGCCAGGATGCCGCCGGTCGCGTCGCTGCCGACCTGCTCGATCAGCCCTTCGAGTTGCGCCGCCGACAGGCAGGGCCGCGCGGCATCGTGCACCAGGATCCAGTCGTCCGGCTGCGCGATCGCCGAAATGGCTCTCAGCCCGTTCAGCACGCTGTCCGCCCGCGTCGGCCCGCCGCAGCGCAGGGCCGACAGCTTGGCGCCCAGCGCCTTCCAGTCGAAACGCTCCCAGAGCGCATCCTGATCGGCCAGCACGACAAACGTCCGGTGAACGCGGGGCGAGGCGCACAATACGTCGAGGGCATGCCGGATCATCGGCCGCCCCGCGAGCAGCTGGTATTGCTTGGGCCGGTCGCCGCCCACGCGGCTGCCCGTTCCGGCGGCGGGCACCAGGGCAAAATAGCGTGACATGGCGCGATTGTAATCGGATTGGCCTTGCCGCAGAAAGGCCGCCCTGCCCACGCCCACATCCGTTCGGGACGATAACGACAATGCTTGGGCCGATTGTGCGTCGCGGGTACAATACGGCCGCCTTTTTACTGTTCCCGACCCGACATGACATCCTCGATTTTCGCTGCGGTGGAGTTGGCTCCCCGCGATCCCATCCTCGGCCTCAACGAGGCCTTCAACGCCGACGCGCGCACCACCCGGGTGAACCTTGGCGTCGGCGTGTATTGCGACGACAGCGGCAAGATCCCCCTGCTCGCCGCCGTGCGCGCCGCCGAGAAGGCGCGGCTCGAAGCCATGCCGGCGCGCGGCTATCAGCCCATCGAGGGCCCGGCCAGCTACAACCAGGCGGTGCAGAACCTGCTGTTCGGCGCCGATTCCGCCCTGATCAAGGACGGCCGCGTCGTCACCGTCGAGGCGCTCGGCGGCACCGGCGCCCTCAAGGTCGGTGCCGACTACCTGAAGCGCCTGCTGCCTGCCGCGAAGGTCTGCATCAGCGACCCGAGCTGGGAGAACCATCGCGCCCTGTTCGAGTCCGCCGGCTTCGCGGTCGAGAACTATCCCTACTACGACGCCGCCAGCAAGGGCGTGGACTTCGCCGGCATGAAGGCCTGCCTGGGCGGACTGCCGACCGGCACGATCGTCGTCCTGCACGCCTGCTGCCACAACCCGACCGGCGCCGACCTCTCCGAGGCGCAATGGAGGGAAGTGGTCGAGGCGATCCGCGCACGCGGCCTCGTTGCCTTCAT
Organism: Rhodocyclaceae bacterium; assembly: GCA_039807535.1. Lineage (GTDB taxonomy): Bacteria > Pseudomonadota > Gammaproteobacteria > Burkholderiales > Rhodocyclaceae > Desulfobacillus. The sequence goes on along the minus strand of JBDHRL010000007.1, from coordinate 9,214 downwards.
CGACATGGCCTACCAGGGCTTCGCCGAGGGCATCGAGCCCGACGCCCTCGCCCTCAAGCTGTTCGCCGCCTCCGGCCTGCAGTTCTTCGTCTCCAGTTCCTTCTCGAAGTCCTTCTCGCTCTACGGCGAGCGCGTCGGCGCCCTGTCCATCGTCACCGCGAGCAAGGACGAATCGGCGCGCGTGATGTCGCAGGTGAAGCGCGTCGTGCGCACCAACTACTCCAACCCGCCGACCCATGGCGGCGCCGTCGTGGCGGCCGTGCTCTCCAGTCCGGATCTGCGCAAACAGTGGGAAGAGGAACTGGCCGGCATGCGCGAGCGCATCCGCGCCATGCGCACCGGCCTCGTCGACAAGCTCAAGGCGCGCGGCGTGGCGCAGGACTTCTCCTTCGTCGCCAGGCAGCGCGGCATGTTCTCCTACACCGGCCTGACGGCCGAGCAGGTCGAACGCCTGAAGACGGAGTTCGGCATCTATGCCGTCAGCACCGGCCGCATCTGCCTCGCCGCGCTGAACACGCACAACCTCGACTACGTCGCCGACGCGATCGCCGCAGTCATCCGGAAATGAGCCGCAAACGCACGCACGAACGCCTCCAGCGTCCGTGCGTGCGGTAAAAACTAGCGGAGTCGCGTGGGAGTCAGGAGCGGGTCTTTTGCCTTGCCGCCGATGGCCAGCGGCATTCTCATCGTCATGGCCGAGCTCTTGAGTTCGACATTCAGGGCGCCGCCCAATTGGCCATCGCGAGTCAGGCCCAGATTGCCATTCGCCTGGAGCAGACCGGAGACGAGCTTCAGGTTGTTGAGCCGGTAGGACCGGGGATCCCCCTGGAACGCGCCACTCAATTGCTCGAACTTCGTCTCGCCTCCTCGCGTCGGCGTGCGGCCGGTGTTGCGCACTGCCTCGCCGAGATCGAATCCCATGGCTGTCCCGCGCTTCATTTCGAACGTCCCGTCGACGCGCAGGGCTTCCGGCAGCTTGCCGAGACTGTCCGCCTTGGCATCAAGCCTGAGGCGGGAATCCAGTTCCCCATCCACGGAAAGATCCGACCCAAGGGCGGACAGCAATTTTGCCGCACTCAGATGCTTGAGTTCCAGATCTCCGGACAGGGCAGCGCCGCTTGCCCAGTCCAGAGTCGCCTTGCCCGCCACGAGTCCCTCGTAGGCCCGCCCCTCGACCCTGCCCAAATCCAGCCGCGATGCGCGCAGATCGCCCTGCGCGTCGATTGACTGGAAGGTCAGGGCGGGCGTGAAGGGCGTTTTCCAACCGCTTCCCGACACGGCAATCCGATAGCCCTCCCCCTGCGGCTGCATTTCGAGCTTCAGGGTGTCATCGGCGTTGTGCAGCAGGATTTTCTCCGGCGCCCCCTGCTCCGACAGGATGATTTCCCCGCCAATGCCGCCGAGCGAAGCATCGGCGAATGTCACGTTGAGGCCGGTCAGGGTCACGCGGCGGATCTTCACTGCATCACCGCCGCCGGCCCCGGCCAGGGCCAGCCGGCCGATGTCCTGGCCCTTCACGCCGACATTCTCGAATGCCACTTCGTGGAACAGCTTCCGGTTGCCCAGCAGCGAAAAGAAATCCGGCACCGCACGCACCGTGGCGATGGTCAGATGGGCCTCCCTGCCCACCGTAATGTTGCGCAAGGCAATATGCGGCCGCGGCAGGAAGGAGAACCCGATGTCGCCAATCTTCACCGGATCCTGCAGCCTCGCCGAGGCATGGCGCTCGATATCGGGCAGATGACGGCTGTAAGGATAGAACGCCACGCCCAGTGCAAGCAGGGCTGCCATGCCGAAAACGGCGACAGGAACGAGCAGCGGCCAGCTGATCGACAAGCCCGCCGCGCGTTCGCGCGGCGCCGGATCGATCAAGCGCACACCCCGGCCCGCGCTTTCCCCGGGTTCAAGCCGGTCCGTCCCGGATGGCGTCGCCGCGCCCCTGGGGGCAAACAACGACTTGATCCGCCGGACCCAGCCCGGTTCGGCGGCAACCGCTACGGCGGGCGGGTTCGGCTGTTCGGCACGCCGGAATGCGGCTGGCGGCAAGGATTCATATTCCGGTGCCGACAGAATGATTTCCTCGATGAGCGTCGGCGGCCTGGATGCCGGTTCGGACGGCGGTTCCGTCGACGGTCCGGCTGCGGCTTCGATCGATGGCCGGGAAGCGATCTGCGTCGTGAGAAGCGGCACCTCCTCGTCCTTTTCCCCGATCGTCTCGGCGGGCTGTGGCGAGGTGAAATCGAGCCGATTGGCCGCCTCCACGATGAGTCCGCCGTTCAGCAGCTCGGCCAGGGCTGCCTGCGCCGCATTCTCGTCGCCGAATCGCTTGGCCAGGTCGGCGGCCGAGGCATTGCCATCGACCATGATCAGAATGTTGCGCAGATTGCGCTGGACAAGACGGGTGCGCTGGCGCACCGCCTCTTCGCCCTCCCTGGTTTTCACGAAAACCGTGTTCTTGTCCATGGGTTATGTCAGCCGGCTAATTGCGGCGATTCTACACGCGAAAGAAAGCGGACTGCTTGACGCACTGCGGCGAAATGACTAACATTCGCGCCTCGGCAATTCCCCGATAGCTCAGTCGGTAGAGCAACGGACTGTTAATCCGTGTGTCCCTGGTTCGAGCCCAGGTCGGGGAGCCACCCCTCCCTTATCGACTCCCACGCAGCGCCTCCTCGGCATCCGGCCGACAGGCATTCTATGCTTCTATTGGATGCAGGGCGAGTGTCGCCCCTTCACGACGGGAAAAATCAGTCGCGGCGGGACGGCGCGCAGCTCGATGGACGGCAGCCGCTGCCGGCGGTGCAGCTGCCGCAGCCCTTTTCCTCGCGAAACGGCCCGAGTTCGGGATGGCGCGCGGCGAAGCGGCGGTAGAGCGCCTGCACGGCGATGCCGCCGGCGAGGATGGCGAAGATCAGGCCGATGGCGATGAGATAGGTCGCCATCAGCCGCCCAGCCCGGCAAAGCCCATGAAGGCCAGGGACAGCAGCCCGGCCAGCATCAGCGAAAGCGCCGTGCCCTGCGCCACGCCCGGCACGCTGGAGAGCTGCAGGCGCTCGCGCACGCTGGCCATCAGCACCAGCGCCAGCGTGAAGCCGGCGCCGCCGCCGAAGCTGAACACCATGGCCTGGGCGAAGCTGTACTCGCGCGCCGTCTGGAACAGCGCCACGCCGAGCACCGCGCAGTTGGTGGTGATCAGCGGCAGGTAGATGCCGAGGGCGCGGAACAGCGCCGGACTGGTCTTCTTGAGGAACATCTCCACCAGTTGCACCGCCGAAGCGATCACCACGATGTAGGAGATCAGCCGCAGGAACTCGAGCTGGAACATCGACAGCAGCAGGTTCAGGCCGTAGGCGCACAGCGAGGCCACCAGCATGACGAAGGTCGTCGCCACACCCATCGGAAAGGCCGTGTCGAGCCGCGCCGAGACGCCGAGGAAGGGGCACAGGCCGAGGAACATCGCCAGCACGAAGTTGTTGGCCAGCACCGCGGCGAGGAAGATCTGGCCGAGGGATTCAGGCGCCATGGCCGCCCTCCCCCTGCAGAGCCAGGCGCGCCGCCTGGCGGCGCTTCAGCGCCGAGAACAGCAGCAGCCAGCCGCCCAGCACGATGAAGCCGCCGGGCGGCAGCACCATCACCACCCAGGGCTGGAAATTGGCGCCGAACAGCGGAAAGCCGAACAGCGTGCCGGCGCCGAGAATCTCACGCACCGTGCCGAGAGCCAGCAGCCCGATGACGAAGCCGATGCTCATGCCGAGCGCGTTGACCATCGCCGGTACCGGCGGATGCTTCGACGCATGCGCCTCGGCGCGACCGAGGATGATGCAATTCACCACGATCAGCTGGATGAAGGCGCCAAGCGCATCGTACACCGCCAGGCTCACCGCCTGGATGACGTAATCGACCACCGTGACGAAAGTGGCGATGATGACGATGTAGGTGGCGATGCGCACTTCCTTCGGCACGATGTTGCGGATCAGCGACACCAGGCCGCAGGAGCAGACCAGCACGAACATGGTCGCCAGGCCCATCGACAGGGCGTTCATGGCCGACACCGTCACCGCCAGCGTCGGGCACATGCCCAGCACCATGACGAACACCGGGTTCTGGCGCCAGATGCCCTCCATGAACTCGTCGAAGGTCTTGGCTTGGCTCGGGTCGCTCATGGTTCCTTCTTCCGCAGTTTTTCCATTTCGGGCACCAGCTTCGGCAGCAGCTGCTGCGCGGAATCGTTGATCGCCTTGCCGACGGCGCGCGAAGTCACCGTGGCGCCGGCGATGGCGTCGATCTGCCAGGGGTTGGCCTTGGTGCCGTGCTTGACCGCCTTCACCCCGTTGGCGAGCGCCGACAGTTCGGCGTTCAGCTTGACGTCGAGCGCCTCGAAGTTGGCGAGGAATTCCTTGTCGGTGACGATCTTGTCGCCGATGCCCGGCGTCTCCTTCGATGCCACCAGGCCGAAGCCGGTGATGCACTGGCAGTCCGGCGCATAGCCGTAGAGGATGCGCACCGTGTCGGCATAACCCTTGGCTGCCCCCTCGGCGGCGATGCCGGCCAGAACGCCGTTCGCATCGTAGGCGGCATAGAATTTCACCGCGCCGGCGGGCACTTCGCCGCCGGCGGGCCGGATGCCCTGCGGCGTCGCCTGCCATTCGGTCATCGACTTCGCCGCGGGGACCACCCTGAACACCGTGCGCTCCAGCGCCAGGCGACGATTCGCCGCGGCTGCGTCGTAGGTACCCTGGTAGGCGCCGACGACGATCAGGCCGCAGACGGTCGACACGATGCCGAGCGCCTTCAGCAGCGACGTGGCCGGCGTGGCCTGGGGCCGGGGCGGAGCGATGGGTGCGCTCATTGTCTGTTCTTTTTGAAGAAACGCTTCTGGGACGTCCCGGCCGCCGCCTCTTCGCGCGAGATGTAGTCCGGGTGCAGCGTGTAGGTGGCGGATTTGCGCGCCCGGATGGAGACGCCCTTGCCGAACGGCGTCGGCTGGGTGACACGCTCGATCAGCGGCGTCGCCGCATTGCCGATCAGGATGGCGTACATGACGCCCTCCGGCAGGCCGCTGTAGTAACGGATCATCACCGTCAGCACGCCGATCAGCCCACCGTACAGCCACATGCCGCGCGGCGTCACCGGCGAAGTGGCCATGTCGCTCGCCATGTAGACCGCGCCGAGGACGAGCCCCCCGGAGAGCAGCGTGAAAAGGGAATCGGGGTACTGCATGCCGCTGAGCATGAAGATCAGCCAGGCGGTCAGGCCGGCGCTGCCCAGCACGGCGGTGGGGATGCGCCAGTCCATGAAGCGGCGCAAGGCCAGGTAGCCGCCGCAGACGAGGATCAGCAGCGGCGACGGACCCACGGCCAGATGGCCTGAAAGCGAGGTCAGCAGGTCGCCGGCGGCGGTCAGCGCGCCCTCGAACTTCCACTTGGCGAGCGGCGTCGCGCTGGCCAGCGCATCGAACTGCATGGCCTTCAGCCAGGCCGCGGTGTCGGCCGGCGCCATCAGCGGCCAGGCCAGCGATGACGGGATGAACTGCGTGAAGCGTCCGGGCAGGAAGGAAGGCGTGTAGGTGGCGATCGCCGCCGGGAAGGCCGCCTGCACGAAGGCGCGGCCGACCAGCGCCGGGTTGAAGACGTTGAAGCCGATGCCGCCGAAGAGGGCCTTGCCCAGCGCGATGGCGGAGATGCCGGCGACGGCGCCCATCCACAGCGGGAAGCCCGGCGGCAGGGTCAGCGCCAGCAGCAGGCCGGTGATGGTGGCGGAGAAATCCGACAGGCTGCCGGCCTGGGTGCCGGTGCGCACGAAGGCCCGCTCGGCGAGCAGGCAGGATGCCGTGACGACGAGGATCGAGGCCGCCGCTGAAATCCCGTACTGATAGACGAAGAAGGCGCAGACCGGCAGCAGCGAATACACCACGTTCGCCATGATCTGCTCGACGCTGCGCGGCCCCTTGATGTGCGGGGCGCTGCGGATTTCAGTAGTTGTTGAAATCATGCAATTCCAAATCTTGAACCACCAAGACACCAAGAACACCAAGGTACACCAAGTGCCTCTTCGTGCCTCTTGGTGCCCTTGGTGTCTTGGTGGTGGATTTTCCTTTCACGCCGCCGCCTTCTCCCGCAGGATCTGCTTGGCGACGCGGAACTGCTGCACCAGCGGGATGTTGGACGGACAGATGTACGTGCAGCAGCCACACTCGAAGCAGTCGCCGAGGTGGTACTGCTCGCCCATCGCGTCGTATTCGCGCCGCGCGGCAAGCATGCCCAGCATGGAGGGATTCAGGCCCATCGGGCAGGACTCGACGCACTCGCCGCACTTGATGCAGGGATAGGTCTTGCGCCCTTCCCGCCCAGCCATGTCCTCGCCGCGGAACACCAGCACGCCGGAGACGCCCTTGGTCACCGGCACGTCGAGGGAGGCCACCGCCTGGCCCATCATCGGCCCGCCGAGAATCACTTGTCTCGCCTGCGCGGGTGCACCGGCGTAGTCGAGCACGAAACCGATCGGCGTGCCGAGCGGCACGCGGTAGTCCCCCGGCCGCGCCACGCCGGGACCGGTGACGGTGACGACGCGCTCGATCAGACCCTGCCCCGCCGGCAGCAGTCTGCCCAGCGCCACCAGGGTGCCGACGTTGTTCACCACCATGCCGAGCGACAGCGGCAGCTTGCCCGAGGGCACCTCGACGCCGAACAGCGCCGTGATGAGCATCTTCTCCGAGCCCTGCGGGTATTTGGTCGGCACCTCCTCGACGAAGATGTTGCCCTGCGGCGGCAGTGCCCGGCGCATCGCCTCGGCCGCCGCCGGTTTGTTGTCCTCGACGCCGATGATGGCCCGCTGCGCGCCGGTGGCGCGCATGGCGTGGCGGATGCCGGTCATCAGGTCGTTCGCCTGTTCGACCATCAGGCGATGGTCGCAGGTGAGGTACGGCTCGCACTCGCAGCCGTTCACCACCAGCGTCTCGACGCGGGCATCTTCCGGCACCGTCAGCTTGGCGTGGCTGGGGAAGGCGGCGCCGCCCAGCCCGACCATGCCGGTGCGCTGCACGGCGAGCACGATGTCCTGCGGCGGGAAGGCATCCAGGTCCTGCGGCGTGCCCCACAGCACCTCCTGCGTCGAGGCCTCATAGACGCGGATGACGATGCACTCGGTCCACGGTCCGCGCGCGCTCGGCCGCAGCGCGATGGCCTCGACCACGCCGGTGGCCGGCGCGTGCTGCGGCACCGACAGCCAGCCGTCGGCCTCGGCGATCGGCTGGCCGCGCAGCACCTCCTCGCCGACGCGCACGATCGGCCGCGACGGCTTGCCGATGTGCTGCGACAGCGGCACGACGAGCCGCGGCGCGAACGGCAGCCGGCGGATCGGCGTGTCGGCGGTGTGCTTGCAGCCCGGCGGATGCACGCCGCGCTGGAAGGCCTCGCCGCGGAAGTAGGAGAGAAGTTTCACTTCAAGAAGAACCTGTCACCACAGAGGCACAGAGAAAAGCAAGGAATTTCATGCTGATTCTCTCTGTGTCTCTGTGCCTCTGTGGTTAATGGTTTTAGTTGTATTTGGCAGCGCGCGCCATCAGCTTCTCGATGCCCGGCTCGCCCATATCCCAGGGCGTGCCGGGGTGCAGGCAGCCGGCGGTGCACTTCTCCGCCGCCTTGACGATGTCGGCGTATCGGGCGCCCTTCGGGTTCACCACGATGGCCTGCTTCTGGTCGTTGTAGACGAAGACCTTCGGCGCGAGGGTGGTGCATTCGTCGCAGGCGGTGCACTCGGGCGACTCGACCCACACCGGCTCGTAGCCGTCGGCCGCCGGGGTGGCGGGCTGCGCAGCCAACGGCTGCGGCGCGTTGGCGGCCGGCATGGACATGCCGCCAACGCCCAGACTGGCGGTGATCTTCGCCAGCAGCTCGGCGCGCACCTGGTCGGCCAGCACCTCGGTGTCCACCTCGGCCCGGTTGAGGCCGGCGACGTCCTTCAGCTGCTTCCAGAAGCTCAGGCGCTCCTCGCAGGCGCGCACCAGGTCCTCGGTCACCAGCAGGCGCGTCAGGCGGTTCTTCTGGTCGGTCGCCCAGATGAAGGGGAACTTGCCCTCGCGCTCGTCCTTGGCGAGTTCCAGGAATTCCGCCACCGGCAGCATGTCGTCGTTCCAGGTCTCCGGCGGCGCCTTCTTGAACTGCTTGCCGAAGCGGCCTTCCGTCGCCGCGAAGTCGGCGAAGGTCATCGGCAGCGCCATCTTCTGCTCGGCGCCCTGCTCGTCGACGTACTTCAGGGTGTAGGTCGGCCAGTCCTGCTCGAGCGCCGGGTTGCCCTCGAGGCTGACGCACTCCGAGAAGGTGGTGCCGGCATCCGGATCGAAGCGGAACAGCGGATAGGCGCGCCCCTCCACCGCCAGCTTGCTCTGGTCCACGCTCTTGTCGTCGCCGATGCCGTGCTCCGGCGGGCAGACGGCGTAGATGTTGAACAGCGCCGGCCGGCGCGAGTTGAGACCGTCGATGTAGCTCTCGATCAGGTGGTTGGTGTGGGCGATGGTGCCCGACATCACGTAGGCCGTGCGGTGCGCCATGCCGATCAGGCTGATCTCCTTGCGCGTCTCCTGCTTGCCGCGCTGGGCGGCGCCGAAGGGTGCCATGTCGGAGATCTGGCTGATGAAGCCCGAGGTGCAGGCCTGGCCGCCGGTATTGGAATACACCTGGGTGTCCACCACCAGCACCTTGATCGGCATGCCGGACATCAGGGCGCGCGACAGGTTCTGGAAACCGATGTCGTACATGGCGCCGTCGCCGCCGATGGAGACCACCGGCGGACAGAGCAGCCATTCCTCCTCGGAGAACTGCTGCCAGTTGAAGCGGCGGAAGAAATCCTCGTGCTTCTCGACGCCGTACTCGCCGGCGAGTTCGAGTTCGGCCATGCGCACCGCCTTGAAGCCCTCCGCCATCTTGGCCATGTGTCCCTCGAAGATGCCCATCGCCACCGACGGGCTGTCCTGGAACAGGTGGCTGGTCCAGGGGAAGGGATAGGGGTGGAAGGGATAGGTCGAACCCCACACCGAGGTGCAGCCGGTGGAGTTCACGATGCCCATCTCGGCACGGCCGCGCCTGGTCGGGCCCTCGACGTAGCGCCACTTCAGATCCTTGAGTTTCTCGATGAGCTGCGTCGCCCACTTCACCCAGGCCGGGTCGAGCGGACGCGACGGCTTGTTCTCCATGATCTTCGCCGCCAGGCTGGCCAG
>JBDHRL010000006.1:0-41135 GCA_039807535.1 Rhodocyclaceae bacterium | reverse complement strand
ACTACGTCGCCTTCAACATGTTCCGCCTCACCGCCATCCTGCAGGGGATCATGGCGCGCGCCCTGCAGGGCAACGCCGCCAGCCAGGAGGCCGTCGACACCGGCAGGCGCGCCCGTCCGCTCGCCGAGGAGGCCTGGCGCCAGGTGGAAAACATCATCGCCGGAAAGATATGAACACCACTCCGTCATCCCGGCGAAAGCGGGGATCCACCGCCGTACTGGATTCCCGCTTGCGCGGGAATGACGAATAACGCACCGAATTTCTACTCAAGGACCACCATGGATTTCGCACATTCGGAAAAAGTCAGGGCGCTGCAGCAGCGGCTGAACGCCTTCATGGACAGGCACGTCTACCCGAACGAGGCCGCCTTCGAGGCCGAGGTCGAGGCGAACCGCAAGAAGGGCAATCCCTGGGTGCCGACCAGGGTCGTCGAAGGCCTGAAGGAGAAGGCCAAGGCCGAGGGCCTGTGGAACCTGTTCCTGCCCGAGTCGAAGTTCGGCGCGGGACTCACCAACCTCGAATACGCGCCGCTGTGCGAGATCATGGGCCGCTCGCCCATCGCGCCGGAAGTCTTCAACTGCTCGGCGCCCGACACCGGCAACATGGAGGTGCTGGTGCGCTACGGCACCGAGGAGCAGCAGCGGCAGTGGCTGCTGCCGCTGCTGGAAGGCAATATCCGCTCCGGCTTCGCCATGACCGAGCCGGCGGTGGCCTCCTCCGACGCCACCAACATCGAGGCCAGCATACAGAGAGTAAAAGGCGGCGACGGCGACCATTACGTCATCAACGCGCGCAAGTGGTGGACCTCCGGCGCGCCCGACCCGCGCTGCAAGATCCTCATCTTCATGGGCAAGACCAGCCCGGACAACGTCAACCGCCACCAGCAGCAGTCGATGATCCTGGTGCCGATGGACACGCCGGGCGTGACCATGCTGCGCCCGCTGACGGTGTTCGGCTACGACCACGCCCCGCACGGCCACGGCGAGGTGGACTTCAAGGACGTGCGCGTACCGGTCGCCAACATCCTGCTCGGCGAGGGCCGCGGCTTCGAGATCGCCCAGGGCCGCCTCGGCCCGGGCCGCATCCACCACTGCATGCGCCTGATCGGCCTGGCCGAGCGTTCGCTCGAGCTGATGTGTCGGCGGGCGCTGAAGCGCGTCGCCTTCCACCGGCCGGTGGCCGACCAGGGCGTCACGCGCGAGCGCATCGCCAACGCGCGCATGCTGATCGACCAGGCACGCTTCCTGACGCTGAACGCCGCCTGGATGATGGACACCGCCGGCAACAAGGTGGCGAAGAAGGAGATCGCCATGATCAAGGTGGTCGCGCCGAACATGGCCTGCCAGGTGATCGACTGGGCCATCCAGGTGCACGGCGGCGGCGGCGTCTCCGATGATTTCCCGCTGGCGCACGCCTACGCCCACGCCCGCACCCTGCGCTTCGCCGACGGCCCGGACGAGGTGCACCGCAACCAGATCGCCAAGTACGAACTCGGACGGTATCTTGACGCATCTCGCTCGTCCGGCGCGAGCGGGACCGAGGGCCGCCTCAGCGCAGCCTGAACACCACCGGCAGGATCACTTCACGCGTGCCGGCTTCAGGCAGGCGGCCCATGGCGAAGGCGGCCTTGACCGCCGCCTCGTCGAGAAGGGCATGGCCGCTGCCGGCGGCGACCTGGGCGTCGCGGATCGCGCCGGTATCGTCCAGCGTCAGCAGCAGACGCACTTCGCCCTCGAGGCCGCGCGCCACCGCTTCGGGCGGATAGAACAGCACTTTGGACAATCTGCGCTGTGCCGCCGCCTGCACCGGCGGGCGGCTTTTCGCCCGCGCGGGCCCCGGCGGCGCGACCGCGCTTGCCGGCGCGTCCTGTTCCGCGAGCGTGTCCTTCAGCAGCGACTCCGCCGGCCTGACCATGGCGGCCGGCAGCAGGCGTGCACTGATCGCCGTGTTGCGCGGACTGACTTTTGCCGGCGGCAGGCCAAGACCGAGCAGGATGAGGTGCAGGGCGAGCGAGGCCGCCAGGGCGAGGAGCAAACGGCGGGACGGCATGGAGCTGGCGTTGATCAAGCCGGTCGATGCGGTATTTTGCTATAAATACCGACATGAGATACAGGCTATTCCTGCTGGCCCTGTCGGCCAGCCTGCTGCGCACGGCCTGGGCCGCGCCAACTGAATTCCCCACGCCGCTCGAGTACGGCGTCGCCGTCGAGGCGGGCAACAGCCTGGCGGTGAGAAAATGGCTGGATGCGGGCCTGCCACCGGATTTCCTTGCCGACCGCATCGGCAGCGGCCTGATGATTGCGGCATGGACCGGGGATCTCGAGCTGATGCGCCTGTTTCTCGACCGCGGCGCCGACATCCGCCTCGCCAACCGATACGACGAGCAGGCCCTGCAGCTTGCCGCCTGGCGCGGACACGCCGACGCGGTGCGCCTGCTGCTCGAGCGCGGCGCCACGGCGAACCGCGGGGGCAAGCGCTGGGGCGCGCTGCACTACGCCGTCTTCGCCGGCCATGCCGACATTGCCCGCCTGCTGATGGCGAAGGGCGCCGACGTCAATGCGCGCACGCCGAACGACTCGACGGCGCTGATGCTGGCGGCCCGCGAGGGCCAGGCGGATATCGCCCGCGCGCTGCTTGAGGCCGGCGCCGACACCAAACCAGAGAACGAGTGGGGCGACAACGCGCTCGCCTTCGCCATGCGCCACAAGAACTACGGCATCGCCCGGATGGTTTCCCATCCAGAGGAATTCGCCCGGGCGGTAAAGCAGCCGGAAGCCTTCGGCGAGGCGAAGACTTCCGTCCTCGCTCCGCCGGAAATCGGCGACATCGTCGAGAAGGTCCGCCAGGCGCAGGCGGCGGGCAAGCCGACCGCGGGCCTGCGCAAGGCGCTCGCGGCCGCCATCGCCCTGCACCGCCACGACAGCGAGGTGCAGACCCTCAAGACGAGGAAGGGCAAGGGCGGCAAACCGGAGGTGCTGGTGATCACGGCCAAGCGCAACGAGGCCGGGCGCGAGCGCGCCGAACTGCTCCACGAGGCGATCAAGGCCGGCGCCGCCGTCACCACCCCGGCCGAGATGTCCGGCGGCGCCGGTGCGCCCTCGGAGATATCCGGCATCCTAGATCGCCTGCGGCAGGAGCAGGGCGGGAAGGGCCGAAAGCGCACCGCCGCCGAGCTGCGCAAGGAATTGCACGAAGCCGTCGCGAAGTTCAGGCAGGAGGCCCAGGCCGAAGCGGCCAAGTGACTTCCCTCACGTCAGCAGCACCGCCACGATTCCCGTCACGAAGATTCCGTCGAAGCTGCCCGCGCCGCCGATCGAGGCCACCGGCTCGCCGAGCTTTCCGATATCCTTCAGGCGCAGGATGTCGGCGCCGATCAGCACGCCGAGCGTGCCGCCGATGTAGGCCAGCGCCGGCGCCTGCTCCGGGTCGAGCGTCACCGCGGCGATGGCCGCCGCCAGCGGCGCGATCAGCACCGGCATGACGATGCCGATGCGCGGCACGGAAAAGCTGATTCCGTAGGAGACGATCGCCACCGACGCAACGGCGGCCAGCACGTGCAGCAGGCCCGGCTGGCTGTGGTTGAACAGGTAAAGCGAGAACGCCAGCGGCACGACGCAGCCGCCGACGTTCACCGCGATGAGGGTCCTGCCCGGAATCACCCTGATGCGGCGCATGAGACTGCGCGGCATGTCGCGCAGCCGCCTTTCCTGCTCGGCCGGATCGGTTGGTACCGTGAACAGCGGCAGGTTGAGCATACTGCCGAGCAGGGTGACCATCAGCAGCAGCATCGCCGAGTCCGCCGACAGGCCCAGCCTGCCGAAAGCGAAGCGGAGGACGCCGATCTGCACCGCCGTGACGAGGAAGACGATCAGCGCGACGAAAAGAAACAGGCGGGCGGGAGGCAAGCGGGATACCCTCGGTGCGGATGGCGGAGAAATTGCGCAAACGTCCTGCATTGTAAGCCCTGCGAGGCGCGCCCAGAACCCGGTCTTTGCCTTCACGGAAATTTCATTTTCGGCTATCATTTGGCTTTCCTGCAGGTGCCCTGCAAATGACCAAGTACGTCTTCGTTACAGGCGGTGTCGTATCCTCTCTGGGCAAGGGCATCGCCGCCGCCTCGCTCGGCGCCATCCTCGAATCGCGCTCGATCCGCGTCACTCACCTCAAGCTCGACCCTTACATCAACGTCGATCCCGGCACGATGAGCCCGTTCCAGCACGGCGAGGTGTTCGTCACCGAGGACGGCGCGGAGACCGACCTCGACCTGGGCCACTACGAGCGCTTCACGCGGGCCAAGATGGGCAAGCGCAACAATTTCACCACCGGCCAGATCTACGAGTCGGTGATCAAGAAGGAGCGCCGCGGCGACTATCTCGGCCGCACCGTGCAGGTCATTCCGCACATCACCGACGAGATCAAGCTGCACATCAAGAACGGCGCCCAGGGCGCCGACGTCGCCATCGTCGAGGTGGGCGGCACGGTGGGCGACATCGAATCGCTGCCCTTCCTCGAGGCGATCCGCCAGATGGGCATCGAGGAGGGCCGCCAGAACACCTGCTTCATCCACCTGACGCTGCTGCCCTGGATCGCCACCGCCGGCGAATTGAAGACCAAGCCGACCCAGCATTCCGTCAAGGAGCTGCGCGAGATCGGCATCCAGCCCGACGTCCTGCTCTGCCGCGCCGACCGCCCGGTGCCCGACGACGAACGGCGCAAGATCGCGCTGTTCACCAACGTCGCCCACGAGGCGGTGATCTCGGTGGCGGATTCCGACAGCATCTACAAGATCCCGGCCATGCTGCACGACCAGATGCTCGACGAGATCGTCTGCCACAAGCTGAACATCCTGGCGCGCGCCGCCGACCTCTCGGTCTGGAACAGGCTGATCGACGCCCTGGAGCACCCCGAGCACCGGGTCGATATCGCCTTCGTCGGCAAGTACGTCGATCTCACCGAATCCTACAAATCGCTGTCGGAAGCGCTGATCCACGCCGGCATCCACACGCGCAGCAAGATCGCCATCCACTACATCGATTCCGAGGCCATCGAGAGCGAGGGCACCGAGGCGCTTTCAGGCATGGACGCCATCCTCGTGCCGGGCGGCTTCGGCAAGCGCGGGGTCGAGGGCAAGATCGCCGCCATCCGCTACGCGCGGGAGAACAGGCTGCCGTATCTGGGCATCTGCCTCGGCATGCAGCTCGCCGTCATCGAGTTCGCCCGCCACGTCGCCGGCATGGACGGCGCCCACAGCACCGAGTTCGATCCCGACACGCCGCATCCCGTCATTGCCCTCATCACGGAATGGCTGGACCGCGAGGGCCGGGTGGAGAAGCGCGATGCCGGCGCCGACCTCGGCGGCACCATGCGCCTGGGTGGGCAGACATGTGTCCTGGCGCATGATTCGCTGGCACGCCAGGTGTATGGCGCCGACACCGTCGTCGAGCGCCACCGCCACCGCTACGAGGTGAACAACATCTATCTCAACCGGCTGCAGCAGGCCGGCCTGCGGGTGAGCGGCAAGTCCGAGGACGGCCGCCTGTGCGAGATGGTGGAGCTGCCGGGAGAGGGAGCCAATGCGCATCCCTGGTTCATCGGCTGCCAGTTTCACCCCGAATTCACGTCCTCGCCGCGCGCCGGTCACCCGCTGTTCTCCGCTTTCGTGCGCGCCGCGCTGGCGCAGCAGGAAAGCGGCAAGGACTCTCCCGTGACGCCGATCCGGCAGGCCGCGTCGTGAAGTCCTGCGGCGAAAACCGGATGGCCTCATGAAGCTCTGCGGTTTCGAGGCGGGCCTGCGGCATCCGCTGTTCCTCATTGCCGGCCCCTGCGTCATCGAGTCGCGCGAACTGGCCATCGAGGTCGCCGGCCGGCTGAAGGATATCTGCGCCGCGCTCGGCATGCCCTTCATCTTCAAGTCTTCCTATGACAAGGCCAACCGCAGTTCGGGCCAGTCCTATCGCGGCCTCGGCATGGAGAAGGGCCTGGAGATTCTCGCCGAAGTGAAGAAAAGCGTCGGCGTGCCGGTGCTGACCGACGTGCATGACATCCCCGAGATTGCCGCGGCGGCGGCGGCGGTCGACGTGCTGCAGACGCCGGCCTTCCTTTGCCGCCAGACAGACTTCATCCAGGCGGTCGCCGCCTCGGGCAGGCCGGTGAACATCAAGAAGGGCCAGTTCCTCGCCCCGCAGGACATGCAGCACGTCGTCGCCAAGGCCAGGGAAGCGAATGACGGGGCGGACACCATCATGGTGTGCGAGCGCGGCGCCTCCTTCGGCTACAACAACCTCGTCTCCGACATGCGCAGTCTCGCCATCCTGCGCGAGACCGGCTGCCCGGTGGTCTACGACGCCACCCATTCGGTGCAGCTGCCGGGCGGACAGGGCGCCGCCTCCGGCGGCCAGCGCGAGTTCGTGCCGGTGCTGGCGCGCGCGGCGGTGGCCGCCGGTGTCGCCGGCCTCTTCATGGAGACCCATCCGAATCCGGAAAAGGCGCTCTCCGACGGCCCGAACTCCTGGCCGCTGGCGAAGATGCGGGATCTGCTGTCGACGCTGCGCGACATCGATGCGCTGGTGAAACAGCGCGGCTTCATGGAGGCGGGAGCATGACCAAGGCTTATGTGATCGCCCAGGCCACGGTAACCAACCCGGAGCAGTACGAGGGTTACAAGGCGCTGGCCGGCGCCGCCGTGGCGAAATACGGCGGCAAGTACGTCGTGCGCGGCGGTGCCACGCATCTCCTCGAAGGGGGGTGGGCGCCGCCGCGCCTGGTGATCCTCGAGTTCGATTCCGTCGAGCAGGCGAAGCGTTTCTACGATTCGCCGGAATACCGCGCCGCGCGCGAGCAGCGCCGGGGCGCGGCGACAATGAACATGCTGGTGGTGGAAGGGTTGTAGGTCGGGCTTCAGCCCGACAGCAGCCCTCGCAGTCGGCCTGGAGGCCGACCTACGTTTTGAAAGGGAGCAAGAAAAATGAGCGCAATCGTTGATGTCGTCGCCCGCGAGATCCTGGACTCGCGCGGCAATCCCACCGTCGAGGCCGACGTCCTGCTCGAATCGGGCATCATGGGCCGCGCCGCCGTGCCCTCGGGCGCGTCCACCGGCTCGCGCGAGGCCATCGAACTGCGCGACGGCGACACCGGCCGCTATCTCGGCAAGGGTGTCTTGCAGGCCGTCGAGAATGTAAACACCGAGATCTCGGAGGCCATCATCGGGCTGGATGCCGAGGAGCAGGCCTTCATCGACAAGACCCTGATCGAGCTCGATGGCACGGAGAACAAGTCGCGCCTCGGCGCCAACGCCATGCTCGCCGTCTCGATGGCGGTGGCCAAGGCGGCAGCGGAGGAGGCCGGGCTGCCGCTCTACCGCTATTTCGGCGGCATGGGCCCGATGCAGATGCCGGTGCCGATGATGAACGTCATCAACGGCGGCGCCCATGCCAACAACAGCCTGGACATCCAGGAATGCATGATCATGCCGGTCGGCGCGCAGAGTTTCCGCGAGGCGCTGCGCTGCGGCGCGGAGGTTTTCCACGCCCTGAAGAAACTGATCGACAAGCGCGGCTTTCCGACCTCGGTCGGCGACGAGGGCGGCTTCGCCCCCAACGTCTCCGGCACCGAGGAGGCGCTCTTCCTGATCCTCGAGGCCGTCGCCAATGCCGGCTACGAGCCGGGGCAGGACGTGCTGCTGGCCCTCGACTGCGCCAGCTCGGAGTTTTACAAGGGCGGCCGCTACGAGCTGGAGGGCGAGAAGCTCTCGCTGAGCGCTGAACAATTCGCCGACTACCTGGCGACGCTCGCCGACAAGTTTCCCATCGTCAGCATCGAGGACGGCATGGCCGAGAACGACTGGACCGGCTGGAAGACCCTCACCGACCGGCTCGGCCGCAAGGTGCAGCTGGTCGGCGACGACCTCTTCGTCACCAACACGCGCATCCTGCGCGAGGGCATCGCCCAGGGTGTCGCCAACTCGATCCTCATCAAGATCAACCAGATCGGCACGCTGACCGAGACCTTCGCCGCCGTCGAGCTGGCCAAGCGCTCCGGCTATACCTCGGTCATCTCGCACCGCTCGGGCGAGACGGAGGATTCCACCATCGCCGACATCGCGGTGGGGCTCAACGCGCTGCAGATCAAGACCGGTTCGCTCAGTCGCTCGGATCGTATCGCCAAGTACAACCAGCTCCTGCGCATCGAGGAGGACCTGGGCGACACGGTGAGCTACCCGGGGCGCAACGCCTTCTACAACTTGCGGAAATAGCCATCACCCTGATGCGCTGGCCCACGCTGGTGCTGGTCGCCCTCATCCTCCTGCTGCAGTATCCGCTGTGGCTGGGCAAGGGCGGCTGGCTCCGGGTGTGGGACGTCGATCGCCAGCTCGCCGCCCAGCGCGAGGTGAACCAGAAGCTGGAAACCCGCAATGCCGGCCTCGATGCCGAGGTGCGCGACCTGAAGAGCGGCTACGAGGCCATCGAGGAGCGCGCCCGCTACGAGCTGGGCTACATCAAGCCCGACGAAGTCTTCGTCCAGGTGCCGCAGAAAAATCCATGACTGAATCGCGGAGCGGGTTCGGCCCGCGAATCGGCGTCACCTCCTTCCCTGTGGCGGGCGAGGGGTTTCGCGGAGCATTGCTCCGTGCCACGCGAGCCGGCCGGCTGTGCAAATCCGGCCGCGGGGCAGGGGGCGGGGGCAAGGCTCAATGAACCTCCATCGGATGTTGCTGGAACGCGCGGCGGCCGGCCGGCCCTTGCGTGTTGCGCTCATCGGTGCCGGCAAGTTCGGCTCCATGTATTTGGCCCAGGCGCGCGTGACGCCGGGCATCCACGTCGCCGCCATCGCCGACCTCAGCCCGCAGCGGGCGCGCGAGAGCCTGGCGCGCACCGGCTGGCCGCAGGAATGCCATGCCGCCGCTACCCTCGCGCAGGCGCTGGCGAAGGGCACTGTCTTCGTGACCGAGGATGCGCAGGCCGTCATCGCCGCGGAAGGCATCGATGTCGTCATCGACGCCACCGGCAGCCCGGCGGCGGGCATTCGCCACGTGCTCGCCTGCTGCGCCCACGGCAAGCACGTCGTGATGGTGAACGTCGAGGCCGATGCCCTGGCCGGACCGCTGCTGGCGAAGAGGGCGCGCGAGGCGGGCATCGTCTACTCCCTCGCCTATGGCGACCAGCCGGCGCTGATCTGCGAGATGGTCGACTGGGCGCGCGCCGCCGGCTTCGCGGTCGTCGCCGCCGGCAAGGGCACCAAATATCTTCCGGGCTACCATCAGTCCACGCCGGAAACGGTGTGGGCGCATTACGGCTTCACGCCGGAACAGGTGGCGGCGGGCGACTTCAATGCGCAGATGTTCAATTCCTTTCTCGACGGCACCAAGTCGGCCATCGAGATGGCGGCGGTGGCCAATGCCTGCGGTCTCGCGCCGGCACCGGAAGGGCTGCTGTTTCCGCCCTGCGGCGTGGATGACCTCGCCGGCGTGCTGCGCCCGCGCGAAGCCGGCGGACAGCTGCATCACGCCGGCCAGGTCGAGGTGATCTCCAGCGTCGAGCGCGACGGCCGCCCGGTGTTCCGCGACCTGCGCTGGGGCGTTTATGTCACCTTTGCCGCCGCCGATGCGCGCAACCGCGCCTACGTCGAGCGCTGCTTCAAGGAATACGGCCTCGTCACCGACGATTCCGGCCGCTACACCGCCATGTACAAGCCCTGCCACCTGATCGGGCTCGAGCTTGGCATCAGCGTCGCCAGCGCCGGCCTGCGGCGCGAACCGACCGGCGCGCCGGCTGGCTGGCTGGGCGATGTCGTCGCCACCGCCAAGCGCGACCTGGGGGCGGGCGAGATGCTGGACGGCGAGGGCGGCCACACGGTCTATGGCAGGCTCATGCCCGCCGCCGACTCGCTGCGGGCCGGCGGCCTGCCGATTGGCCTTGCCCATCGCGTCCGGCTCAGGCGATCCGTGGCCGCCGGCCAGCCGGTCCGCTGGGACGACGTCGAAACGGATGCGTCCTCGGAAGCCGTCAGGGTGCGCCGCGAAATGGAAGCCGCCTTCGGCGGATTGTTTGCCTGAGGCCGCACTGCACGGACCACCAGAACATCTTCTCCGCGATTGCGGAAAAAGTCAGTCTCCGCAGGACGGCGGGTCGACCGGTCACTTGACGGCATACTGCATGCCGCCCTTGCCGTCGGGGGTGAACACGATGGACAACTCGATGTCGTGGCCGCAGCCGCGGAAGGTCCAAGCCTCCTCCCAGTGGCCGGCGGGCTTGCCGGTTTCCTTCGCGTCCTGCGGCAGATGGACGAGCCGGGTGTCGACGAGCTCGGCTTCCTTGCAATCCTTGTGCCGTTTCGCCAGCCGCGCCCGGGCGGCGGGCGCGGCCACCTTCAGGCCTTCGGCGATCTGCTGCAGGGAGGCGTTGCTGGTGCCGGGGGTGTGCGGCTGCGCGACGGGCTTCCCGCCCTTGCGGGCGACGAAGACGGCGTTGTAGGTCATGCGCTTGCCGCAGCGCTCGAAAACGAAGCGGTGCTGCCAGCTGCCGGCGACGGGGTGGGGCTGGCTGTCCGGGAACTCGATGCCCTTGAGCAGGAACAGGCTGAGCGGCTGGATGTTGTAGGGCCCCTTGCAGTCCTGCTGCAGGCCGAGCTTTCTGTCCCACCCGCGGCCGACTTCATACAGGGCGCCGATCTGCTCCTTGCCGTAGAGATAGGAGGACAGGCGCGAGGGCTGGCGGGCGTCGCCCGCTTCAGCGGGGACGGCGGCCGCCGCGGGCGCAGCTGGCGGGACGGGGGCGCTTGCGAACGAAGCCGGCGCAGGCGCCGCCTCCTGCTGGCCGCAGCCGCAGAGGAAGGCGGCGGCCAGCGCCCATGCGGCAAGCCAGCCTGTCCGCTGCAAGAGATTGGAGCGGCTTGCATCCGTCATGGACGCAGTTTGGCTTACTCCGGCAGGCGCTGCAACTCCTGCCTGTAGCGCCGGGCGCGCTCGGTGTATTGCGCGCAGCCGAGGCGGATCATGGCCGCCTCCTGGTCGCTGAGCGGGCGCACCACCTTGCCGGGCGAACCCATCACCAGCGAGCGGTCGGGGATGACCTTGCCCTCCGGGATGAGGGCGCCGGCGCCGATCAGGCATTCCCTGCCGATCACGGCGTTGTTGAGGATGACGGCCTGGATGCCGATCAGCGAGCCTTCGCCGACCGTGCAGCCGTGCAGCATGGCCTGGTGGCCGACCAGCACGCTCGGTCCGAGGGTGAGGCGGATGCCGGCGTCGGTGTGCAGGACGGCGCCGTCCTGCACGTTGCAGCCCAGGCCGAGGGTGATGAGATCGTTGTCGCCGCGGATGACGGTGTTGAACCAGACGCTGGCGCCGTCCTCGATCACGACCGAGCCGATCACGCTGGCGTTCTCGGCAATCCAGCAGTCGCCGCGCAGTTCCGGCCGGCGCTCACCCAGAGCATAGAGGGCCATGTCAGGGCATCTCCGCCGACATTGGCGCGCTGGCGGCGTGCGTCTCCAGCTTCTCGACGCTGACGGCATGCCTGGCCGGCACTTGCGAGACTTCGCGCACGATGCCGATGCGGCCGTCGCCGATGACGGTGAACACCAGAAAGGTTTCAGACATTGCGTTCCTCCGCCGGGCCGTCCCAAAAGGAGGAACAGCCAATAAATGGAGCGGGCGCAGCCCGCGAACCTGCGTCACCCCCTTCCTCGGGAAGGGGGATGGGGGGAAGGCTGTCATGTCTCCTCCAGGGGCGGGCAGGCGCAAAACAGGTTGCGGTCGCCATACACATCGTCGATGCGGTTCACCGAAGGCCAGAACTTGTTCTCCGCCACCCAGGGCAGCGGGAAGGCGGCCTCGTGGCGCGAGTAGGGGCGGGTCCACTCGGCGTCGGCGAGGTCGGCCTGGGTGTGCGGGGCGCGCTTGAGCGGGTTGTCCTCGGCCGGCCAGATGCCGCTTTCCACCTTGCGGATCTCCTCGCGAATGGAAACCAGCGCGGCGACGAAGCGGTCCAGCTCGCCCTTCGATTCCGACTCGGTCGGCTCGACCATGATGGTGCCGGCCACCGGGAAGCTCACCGTCGGCGCGTGGAAACCGTAGTCCATCAGTCGCTTGGCAATGTCGGTCTCGGCAATCCCCGTCGCCGCCTTGATGGCGCGGATGTCGAGGATGCACTCGTGGGCGACGCGGCCGTTCTTGCCCGCGTACAGCACCGGATAGTGGTCCTTCAGGCGCGTGGCGATATAGTTGGCGTTGAGGATGGCGACTTGCGTCGCCCGCGTGAGCCCCGCGCCACCAAGCATGGCGATGTACATCCAGGAGATGGGCAGGATGGAGGCCGAGCCGAAAGGCGCGGCGCTCACGGCACCCTGCCAGCCGACCCGATCGCTCGCCAGCAGGTGGCCCGGCGCATAAGGGGCGAGGTGCGCCTTCAGGCCGATCGGCCCCATGCCCGGCCCGCCGCCGCCGTGCGGAATGGCGAAGGTCTTGTGCAGGTTCATGTGGCTGACGTCGGCCCCGATGGTGGCCGGCGAGGTCAGGCCGACCTGGGCGTTGAGGTTGGCGCCGTCCATGTACACCTGGCCGCCGTAACGGTGCACGATGTCGCAAATCTCCTTCACCGCCTCCTCGAAGACGCCGTGGGTGGACGGGTAGGTGAGCATCAGGCAGGAGAGGTTGGCCGCATGGTCCTCGGTCTTGGCCTTGAGGTCGGCGATATCGACGTTTCCGTTCTCGTCGCAACCGACCACCACCACCTGCAGGCCGCACATCTGCGCCGTCGCCGGGTTGGTGCCGTGCGCCGATCTCGGGATCAGGCAGATGTTGCGATGGCTCTCGCCCTGCGCGGCCTGGTAGCGGCGGATGGCGACGAGGCCGGCGTACTCGCCCTGCGCGCCGGAGTTGGGCTGCATGCTGATGCTGTCGAAGCCGGTGATGGCCTTCAGCCATTCGGCGAGGCCGCCGATCATCTCGGCGTAGCCGGCGGCCTGGCTGGAAGGGACGAAGGGATGCAGGTCGGCGAACCCGGGCCAGGTGACGGGGATCATCTCGGCGGTGGCGTTGAGCTTCATGGTGCAGGAGCCGAGCGAGATCATCGAGTGATCGAGGGCGAGGTCCTTGTTCTGCAGGCGCCTGAGGTAGCGCAGCATCGCGTGCTCGGTGTGGTGGCTGTTGAACACCGGGTGTGTGAGGATGGCGTCGCTGCGGCGCAGCCCGTCAAGCGGGTCGTTCGCCGCCGCCCGCGCATCCAGCACGTCGATGTCGGCGTCCTTTCCGGTCAGGGACTTGAGGATCGCGGCAACATCCTCGCGCGTGGTCTTTTCGTCCAGCGAGAGGCAGCGCTGGCCGACGCTGAGGACGCGCAGGTTGAAGCCGGGCACCTCGGCGCTGGTGCCGACCTGCAGGGTGTCGAACCAGCGCTGCGTCTTGACCGCCATGCCTTCCGCCTTCAGTCCCTCGGCGAGGATGCCGGTCAGGCGGTGAATGCGCTCGGCGATGGCCCTCAGGCCCTGCGGACCATGCCAGACGGCGTACATGCCGGCGATGTTGGCGAGCAGCACCTGCGAGGTGCAGATGTTGGAGTTGGCCTTCTCGCGGCGGATGTGCTGCTCGCGCGTCTGCAGGGCCATGCGCAGGGCGCGGTGGCCGCGTGCGTCGACGGAGACGCCGATGATGCGGCCCGGCACGGCGCGCTTGTGCTCGTCGCGGCAGGCGAAGAAGGCGGCGTGCGGGCCGCCGTAGCCCATCGGCACGCCGAAGCGCTGCGCCGAGCCGAGCGCGATGTCAGCCCCCATGGCGCCGGGCGACTTCAGCAGCACCAGCGCCATCGGGTCCGAGGCCACCGCCGTGACGGCGCCAGCGGCTTTCAGGCGACCGATGATGTCGGTGAAATCGACGCACTCGCCGATGTTGTTCGGGTATTGCAGCAAGGCGCCGAAGCAGGAGGTGTTCGGTGCTTCGCTGGCCGGGGCGACGATCAGCTCGTAGCCGAAGAAGCCGGCGCGGGTGCTGACCACGTCGAGGGTCTGCGGGAAGCAGGCGGCGTCGACGAAGAAGGCGTTGGATTCCGATTTCGAAACCCGCCGCGCCATGGTCATGGCTTCCGCCGCGGCGGTGGCCTCGTCGAGCAGCGAGGCGTTGGCGAGTTCCATGCCGGTGAGGTCGATCACCATCTGCTGCCAGTTGAGCAGCGCTTCCAGCCGTCCCTGGGCGATCTCCGCCTGGTAGGGCGTGTAGGCGGTGTACCAGCCGGGGTTCTCCAGCAGGTTGCGCAGGATCACCTTGGGCGTCAGGGTGTCGTAGTAGCCGAGGCCGATGAGCGATTTTTTCAGCTGGTTCTTGCCGGCGATGGCTTGCAGCCGTTCCAGCGCCTCGTGCTCGCGCAGGGGTGCCGGCAGGTTCAGAGGCTGCGCCAGGCGGATGCTGGCGGGCACGGTCTGCCCGATCAGCTCGTCGAGGCTGGCGGCGCCGACGGCGGCCAGCATGGCGGCGGCTTCTGCGTCATCGGGGCCGATGTGGCGGGCAAGGAACTCGTTGCGCTGCTCGAACGCGGAAAGCGGCGTGTGCGACATGGCTATTCTTCGGCGGCGACCTTGGCGTAGGCGGCGGCGTCGAGCAGCTTGTCGAGGTCGGCGGCGTTGTCCGGCTTCAGCTTGAACAGCCAGGCGGCGTAGGCGTCCTGGTTCACCGACTCGGGCGCGTCGGCGGCGGCCTGGTTCACGGCCACCACCTCGCCGGCGATCGGCGCATAGATGTCGGAAGCGGCCTTCACCGACTCGACCACGGCGCATTCCTCGCCGGCCTTCACCTTGCGGCCGACCTGCGGCAGTTCGAGGAAGACGATGTCGCCGAGCGCCTCCTGGGCGTGGTCGGAGATGCCGACGGTGACGAGGCCGTCGGAGGCCAAGCGCGCCCACTCGTGGGATTTGGCGTATTTCAGGTCGGCGGGGATGTTCATGTTCTTCTCCAATGTAGTTAAACCAAGACTTTTCCGTTGCGCACGAAGGGCGGCTTGACCACCGTCGCCTTCAGGCGCCTGTCGCGGATCTCCACTTCCACCGTGTCGCCGGCGGCGACGCCGGTCGGCAGGCGCGCCAGGGCGATCGAGCGGTTCATGGTCGGCGAGAAACTGCCGCTGGTGATCTCGCCTTCGCCCTGCGCGGCGAAAACCTTCTGGTGGGCACGCAGCACGCCCTTGTCTTCGAGCAACAGGCCGAGGCTTTGCTGGTCGGGGTGCCGTCCCGCCAGGACTGACTTTCCGATGAAGTCGCGCGGCGTGGCGAGATCGACCGTCCAGGCCAGACCCGCTTCCAACGGCGAGGTCTGCTCGTCCATGTCCTGGCCATACAGGGGCATGCCGGCTTCGAGGCGCAGCGTGTCGCGCGCGCCGAGCCCGGCGGGCTTCACGCCGGCCTCGATCAGGGCGTCCCAGGTGGCCTCGGCGCGTTCCGCCGGAATCATCAGCTCGAAGCCGTCCTCGCCGGTATAGCCGGTGCGGGCCAGCATATAGGAGCCGCTCTGCGGCTCAGTTTCCTCCCCTCTCCCGCGAGCGGGAGAGGGGTCGGGGGAGAGGGCCGGAAGCATCGCCGCATGGAAAGGCTTCAGCCCGGCGCTGGCGGCCTCCGAGCCGGGCAGGGCGGCCCAGGTCCTGGCGCGGGCGTTCGGTCCCTGCACGGCGATCATGGCGAGGTCGCGGCGCGGCTTCACGGCGACGCTGCCGGCATGCTGCACGATCCAGGCGAGGTCCTTGTCGGCGGTGCCGGCGTTGACGACGACGCGGTAGAAGTCCGGCCGGAAGAAATAGACGATCAGGTCGTCGATGACGCCGCCCTGCGGGTTGAGCATGCAGGAGTAGAGCGCGCGGCCCGGCACGGTGAGCTTGTCGACGTTGTTGGCGATCAGCTTGTGCAGCAGGTCGTGGGCGCCGGCGCCCTCGAGGTCCAGGCAAAGCATGTGCGAGACGTCGAACATGCCGGCGTCGCGGCGCACCTGATGGTGTTCCTCGACCTGCGAGCCGTAATGCAGCGGCATGTCCCAGCCGGCGAAGTCGACCAGCTTGCCGCCGAGGCGGACGTGGGTGGCGTAAAGCGGAGTTTGTTTGGCCATAGGTACTTGGGTTGCGTTATTCGAGTTCTTTCGCGCAATAAAAAAGGGGCGAAGCGTTTCGCTTCACCCCTCTGTCCCTTGTACCTGAGAGATTGCCGCACTTAGTTACGCAACCACTGCGGCGTGCCCCTTCGGTGGATGGGTGCGTTGTCGCCCCATCGCTCTCCAGAGTGTTCGTGCTCTCGCGCAGCCCTTTTGCCTGAGCGGTTCCGGGTGTTGCGCCTTCGGCGGCGACGATGTCGCTCTCTCCCGCGCGAGCGGAGCGACTATAGCCTGCACACATGGCTGAATCAAGGAGAAATCATCGGTTATGATTCGCGTCTCATGAAATCAAGCACTTCCGAATTCCTGACGATCCGCGGCCTGAAAAGCCATGTGCGCCTGTGGGGGCCGGCCGATGCGCCGAAGCTGTTCCTCATGCACGGCTGGATGGATTGCTCGGCCTCGTTCCAGTTCCTCGTCGACGCGCTGCAACGCGAGTGGCGCGTCATCGCGCCCGACTGGCGCGGTTTCGGCCTGTCCGAATGGCTGAACGAGCCCTACTGGTTTCCCGACTATCTCGCCGACCTCGAGCGGCTGCTCGACCATTATTCGCCGGACGAGCCGGTGCGCCTGGTCGGCCACAGCATGGGCGGCAACGTGGTCGGCCTGTATGCCGGGGTGCGTCCGGCGCGGGTGGCCAGGCTGGTGATCATCGAGGGCTTCGGCATGCATCCGACCGAGCCGGCACAGGCGCCGGGCCGTTACGCGAAATGGCTCGACCAGGACAAGGCCGGTGCGACCCTGCGCGACTATGCCGACCTCGGCGAATTCGCCGCACGGCTGCTGCGTGACAACCCGCGCCTGTCGCAGGCGCAGGCGGATTTCCTGGCGGCGAATTTCTCGCAGCGGCGGCCCGATGGCCGCTTCGGTTACGCCGCCGATCCCTGGCATCGCGTGACCAACCCCGTGCTCTACCGCTTCGAGGAAGCCAAGGCCTGCTGGCGCGCCGTGGCGGCGCCGGTGCTCTGGGTGGTGGCACGCGACTCCGGCCTCTACAAGGAGTTTGCCGGCCGGACGGAGGATTACGCCGCGCGCCTGGCCAGCTTCCGCGACCTGCGCGAAGTGGTGCTCGACGACAGCGGCCACATGCTGCACCACGACCAGCCGCGGCGGCTGGCGCAGGCCATCGAGGCGCACCTGACCGAGTGATACCATCGAGCCATGAAAGCCGACCTGCACTGCCATTCCAACGTCTCCGACGGCCTGTTGCCGCCGGCGCAGGTGGCGCATCGCGCCGCCGATCGCGGACTCGAGCTGTGGGCGCTGACCGACCACGACGAGGTGGCCGGCCTGGCCGAAGCGCGCGCCGTTGCCGAGGAACGCGGCCTGCGCTTTCTCGACGGTTCGGAGATTTCCGTCTCCTGGCGCGATGATGCCAGCTTCCATGTCGTCGGCCTCGGCATCGACCCGACGCACCCTCCGCTCGTCGCCGGATTGAAAGCGATCCGAGACGGTCGCGACGGGCGCGCCCGGCGTATCGCCGCAGAGCTGGAAAAAACCGGCATCCGCGACGCCTACAATGGCGCGGCGCGCCATGCCGAGAAGGCCTCGCTGATCAGCCGCGCGCATTTTGCGCGTTTCCTCGTCGAGCGGAAGATCTCGCCCGATGTGAAGAGCGTGTTCGACCACTATCTGGCCAAGGGCAAGCCCGGTTACGTGCCGCACGAGTGGGCCTCGCTCGCGGACGCGCTGCGCTGGATCGCCGACTCGGGCGGCGTGGCGGTGCTGGCGCATCCGCTGCGCTACCGCGTCAGCCGCGACGAACTGCGCGTCTTCCTCGGTGAGTTCAAGGAACGTGGCGGCCAGGGCATCGAGGTGGCCTGCGGCGCGCACGCGGCGGAGGAGGTTCAGGAGTGCGCTCGTCTGGCGCGCCACTTCGGCTTTCGTGCCTCGGTCGCTTCCGACTTCCATGGCCCGGGCGAAAGCTACGCCGACCTCGGCATGACGCCGCCGCTGCCCGACGACCTGGTGCCGGTCTGGCGCGATCTGGTCTGAGACAGCCATGGCGCAGTTCTTCTCCGTCCACCCCCAGCAGCCGCAGCCGCGTCTGATCCGCCAGGCGGCGGAGATCCTTCGCGCCGGCGGCGTCGTCGCCTTTCCGGCGGATGCGGCATATTCGCTCGGCTGCCGGGTCGGCGAGGCCGACGCCGTGGCGCGCATCCGCGCCCTGCGCGGGCTGGACGAGCGCCATCACTTCACGCTCATGTGCCGCGACCTGTCCGAGATCGCCACCTACGCGCGTGTGGATAACGCCCAGTTTCGCCTGCTCAAGGCCGCCACGCCGGGCAGCTACACCTTCATCCTGGAAGGCACCAAGGAGCTGCCGCGGCGCATCCTGCATCCGAAGCGCAAGACCATCGGTCTGCGCATTCCGGCCCACCCCGTTCCCCTGGCGCTGCTCGGGGAATTGAACGAGCCGATGCTGACCTCGAGCCTGATCCTGCCGGGCGACGATCTGCCGTTGAACGACCCGGAAGAAATCCGCGATCGCCTGGAGTCGCGCATCGATCTCGTCATCGAGGCCGGCGCCTGCGGCCTGGAAATGACCACCGTCGTCGACCTCACCGGCCCGGCACCCGAACTGGTTCGTGCAGGGCTGGGGCCCCTGGAGCCGCTCGGCCTCGCTTAGCCCATGGAGCCGGTCTGGTAGAATTGCCGGCCAACCCGAACACGCCGACATGGACAGTCTGATCCAGACCCTGGCGATTTACGCCATTCCGGTCCTCCTCGCCATTACCCTGCACGAAGCCGCCCACGGCTACGTGGCGCGGCATTTCGGCGATCCGACCGCCTACCTGGCCGGACGCATCAGCCTGAATCCGCTGCGCCATGTCGACCCGGTCGGCACCATCCTGGTCCCCGGGGCGATCCTGATGGCGAGCAAGCTGATCGGCGGCAGCGCCATGCTGTTCGGCTGGGCCAAGCCGGTGCCGGTGGACTTTGCGCGGCTGCGCCATCCGAAGAAGGACATGCTGTGGGTGGCCGCCGCTGGCCCCGGTACCAATCTGCTGATGGCCGTGGGCTGGGCCGCGCTGCTCAAGCTGGTGGTCAGTGCCGAGCCGAGCTACGCCAGCGCCTTTCTTGCCGGCAACGCGCGCGCCGGCATCGAGATCAACGCCGTGCTGCTGCTGCTCAACCTGCTGCCGATCCCGCCGCTGGACGGCGGCCGCATCGCCGTCAGCCTGCTGCCGCATCGCCTGGCCTGGCAGTTCGCGAAGATCGAGCCCTATGGGCTGGCCATCCTGCTCGTGCTGCTGTTCACCGATATGCTCGGCTTCATTTTGTGGCCGCTGATGGTGGGCTTCCGCCATCTGCTGGCCGCCATTTTCCAGTTCTGACCTCAAGCCTATGTACGCAGAAAGAGTTCTCTCCGGCATGCGCCCCACCGGGCGCCTGCATCTTGGCCACTTCCACGGCGTCCTGAAAAACTGGGTCAAGCTGCAAAGCGAGTACCCCTGCCTGTTCTTCGTCGCCGACTGGCACGCCCTGACCACCGCCTACGACGAGCCGGGCACCATCGAGGAAAATGCCTGGGAGATGGTCATCGACTGGCTCGCCGCCGGCGTCGATCCTTCGCAGGCCACGCTGTTCATCCAGTCGCGTGTGCCGGAGCATGCCGAACTGCACCTGCTGCTGTCGATGATGACGCCGCTGGGCTGGCTCGAACGCGTGCCGACCTACAAGGACCAGCAGGAAAAGCTGGAGCACAAGGACCTGTCGACCTACGGCTTCCTTGGCTACCCGCTGCTGCAGTCGGCCGACATCCTGATCTACCGCGCCAATCGCGTGCCGGTGGGCGAGGACCAGGTGCCGCACATCGAGTTCTCGCGCGAGATCGCGCGCCGCTTCAACCATCTTTACGGCCGCGAGCCGGACTTCGAGGAGAAGGCCCGCGCCGCGGTGAAGAAGCTGGGCGCCAAGCGCGCCAAGCTGTACGAGGAATTTCGCACGCGCTTCCAGCAGGAGGGTGAGCGCCAGGCTCTGGAGCGCGCCCACGCCCTGCTCGAGGAGGCGCAGAATCTGTCGATGGGCGACCGCGAGCGGCTGTTCGGCTTCCTCGAGGGGATGGGCAAGATGATCCTGGTCGAGCCGGGTGCGCTGCTTACCGAAGCGGCGAAGATGCCGGGCCTTGACGGACAGAAGATGTCGAAGTCCTACAACAATGCGATTTTCCTGCGCGAGAGCGCCGACTCGGTGACCAAGAAGATCCGCACCATGCAGACCGATCCGGCGCGGGTGCGGCGTACCGACCCCGGCGAGCCTGAGCGCTGTCCGGTCTGGCAGTTCCACCTGGTGTATTCCGACGAGGCCACCAAGCAATGGGTGCAGCAGGGTTGCCGCAGCGCCAGCATCGGCTGCATCGAGTGCAAGCATCCCGTCATCGATGCCGTGCTCAAGGAGCAGGAGCCCATGCATGAGCGTGCCCAGGCCTACCTCGACGACCCGACCCTGGTGCGCAACATCATCGCCGACGGCTGCGAGCGGGCGCGCAAGCTCGCCAGCGAGACCATGCGCGACGTGCGCGAGGCGATCGGCCTCGACTACACATGAGAATGGGCATGCCGCACAGCAAGGACGCCGAAGCCAGGCTGCTGGCTTCCATCCACGAAGTTTTCGCCGAGAAGATTCCCTTCAATAAAGTGCTCGGCCTGGATGTCGTGTCCCTGTCGGGCGACAGTCCCGTGCTGCGGTTCACCATGCGCCCCGAGCTGGTCGGCAACTTCATGCGCGGCAACCTGCACGGCGGCGTCATCTCCTCGGCGATCGACGTCTGTGGCGGCCTGACGGCCTTCCTCGGCCTGCAACGCAAGCTGCGCGATGAGACGGTCGAGGAGCGCCTGCAACGTTTCGCCCGCATCGGCACCATCGACATGCGCGTCGACTACCTGCGCCCCGGCCTCGGCCAGTGGTTCGAGGCGAAGGGCACCATCCTGCGCACCGGCAACAAGGTCGCGGTGACGCGCATGGAACTGCACAACGATACCGGTGACCTGATCGCCATCGGCACCGGCGCGTACACGGTGGCCTGAACAAGACATGGAAACGACCGCTCCCGCAATGGAACCGGCGCAGCCGTCCGAGCCGGCTCACGTCGCCAAGCTCTACGGCGAGCCGCTGCCCGAACTGCCGAAGGACCTCTACATTCCGCCCGACGCGCTGGAGGTGTATCTCGAATCCTTCGAGGGGCCGCTCGACCTGCTGCTCTATCTGATCCGCAAGGCCAACCTCAGCATCCTCGACATCCCCATGGCGCCGCTGACGGCGCAGTACCTCGAGTATGTCGAGGCGATGCGGGCGCGCAACCTCGAGTTGGCAGCCGAGTATCTGCTCATGGCGGCCATGCTGCTGGAGATCAAGTCGCGCATGCTCCTGCCGCGGCCGAAGAAGATCGAGGAAGAGGAGGCCGCCGATCCGCGCGCCGAACTGGTGCGCCGCCTGCTCGAGTACGAACAGATGAAGGCGGCCGCGGCCAGGATCGACGCACTGCCGCAGGCGATTCGCGACTACCAGTGGGTGTCGGTGTGGATCGCCGACGCCGCCGCCGAGCGCCTGCCCGAGGTGAACCTGCACGACCTGCAGGTGGCCTGGCTGTCGCTGATGAAGCACGCCAAGGTGATGCAGCACCACAAGGTGCGCCGCGAGGAGCTTTCCGTGCGCGAGCACATGAGCATCGTCCTGCGCAAGCTGCAGGGCGGCGCTTATCTCGAGTTCGTCGAGCTGTTCGACCTGACCCTCGGCGTCGCCGGACTGGTAGTGAATTTTCTCGCCGTGCTCGAGCTCGTGCGCGAGCGCCTGATCGAGATTACCCAGCGCGAGGTGTTTGCGCCCATCTACGTAAAACTGGCCCATTCCGAGACAGGACCGAACGATGTCGACGTCCCAACCGTACACGCCTGAGGAATATAAGCGCATCCTGGAGACGGCGCTGTTGGTCACCGCCGAGCCGCTGTCGCTCTCCGATATGAAGAAGCTCTTCGATGCGGAATTCGACGACGACACCTGGCGGGTGCTGCTGAACGACCTCCGCGCCGAGTGGTCGGGCCGCGGTATCGAACTGGTGCAACTCGCCAGCGGCTGGCGCTTCCAGACCAGGCCGGAGTACCAGCCCTACCTCGACCGCCTGAAGAACGAGAAGCCGCCGCGCTATTCGCGCGCCGTGCTGGAGACCCTGGCCATCATTGCCTACCGCCAGCCGGTGACGCGCGGAGACATCGAGGATATCCGCGGCGTCGCCGTCTCGCCCAACGTGCTGAAGGTGCTGGAAGGCCGCGGCTGGATCGACACCGTCGGCCACCGTGACACGCCGGGCCGGCCGGCGCTCTACGCCACGACCAAGCGCTTCCTCGACGACCTGCGCCTGCGCAGCCTCTCCGAGCTGCCGCCGCTCACCGAAATCGAAAGGGTGATGGATCTTGCCGACGCCGCGCAAGCGTAGTCCCTTTCGTCCGCCATCGAGCCGGGATGGCGCGCAGCCGGACGGCAACCGCGCACGTCCGAAGCGCAAGGACGCCGACGGCAACCGCATCGCGACGGACGGCAAGCCGCGCCCCGGCGGGCGCCGCGGCCAGGCCCTGCGTCATGCCGCACCCCGGGCCGAGCCGCAGAAACTGCACAAGATGCTGGCCCAGGCCGGCCTGGGGTCGCGCCGGGAACTGGAGGAGTGGATCGTTGCCGGCCGGATCAGCGTGAACGGCAAGCCGGCCCATGTCGGCCAGCGCATCGGCCCGCAGGACCGGGTACGGGTGAACGGCCGGCCGGTCAATCTCAAGTTCGCCCCGCGCACGCCGCGCGTGCTCCTCTACCACAAGCAGGAAGGCGAGATCGTCTCTCGTGACGACCCGGAAGGCCGCCCCAGCGTCTTCGACCGGCTGCCACGCATCGGCGGCGGTCGCTGGGTGAATGTCGGCCGTCTCGATTTCAACACCGAGGGCCTGCTGATCTTCACCAGCAGCGGTGAGCTGGCCAATAAGCTTATGCATCCGCGCTACGAACTCGAGCGTGAGTATGCCGTGCGCGTCATCGGCGGGCTGCAGCCGGAGCAGGAGCAGGCCCTGCTCGACGGCATCGAACTGGAGGACGGCGAGGCGCATTTCAACACCCTGGCGGCCCGCGGCGGCGAGGGAACCAATCGTTGGTACCACGTCACCCTCAACGAGGGCCGCAACCGGGAGGTCCGCCGCATGTTCGAGGCTATCGGGGTGCAGGTCAGTCGCCTGATCCGCGTCCGTTTCGGTCCGGTTTCCCTGCCGCCGCAACTGAAACGGGGCATGTGCCAAGAGTTGGCCGAGGAAGACGTCCGCGCCCTGCTCAGGGTTCTGCCGAAATAAGGCAAAGCCGGCAAGCGCATTTGATTCTCCTCGGTTGTCTCTGTTATAATTCGGCAGTTTTCTGGTTCCGGGTTGGCTCCGGCATCTACGGGATGTCGGGCGGGCTTGGGGACGGCGGGATGGGCGTTTCGCCCATTTTTTATTTGTGCGCCACGCATGGAATTGCTGAAAGTCGTCGAGCAGGCGGTGGAGGGACTGGGCTACGAACTGGTGGATTTCGAAACCAGTCCGCGCGCCCGTTTGCTGCGTGTCTTCATCGACGCTCCGAACGGAGTGGCGATCGAGGACTGCACCAGGGTCAGCAACCATCTGACCCGGCTGTTCGCGGTCGAGAACATCGATTACGACCGGCTGGAAGTGTCCTCGCCCGGCCTCGATCGGCCGCTGAAAAAAGAGGCCGACTTTGTCCGCTTCGTCGGCCTGGAGGCGCAGGTTCGGCTGCGGCTGGCAGTGAATGGCCAGCGCAACTTCACCGGCCTGCTGGGCGGAGTCGAGAATGGCCGGTTGAAGCTGGTCTGCGACGGCATGGCGCATGAATTCGAACTGGACCAGGTGGACAAGGCCCGCCTGGTGCCGCATTACAAGTTTTGATTTGAGGATTGGCAGGAGGAAGTGATGAGCAAGGAGATGCTGTTGCTGGTGGATGCCCTGGCGCGCGAAAAGAACGTCGCCAAGGATATCGTCTTTGCCTCTCTGGAGTCGGCGCTTGCTTCCGCCACCAAGAAGAAAATCAACGAGGAGGCCGACGTGCGCGTCGCCATCGATCAGGCCACTGGCGAATTCGAGTCGTTCCGCCGCTGGCAGGTGGTGTCCGACGAGGCGGTCGAGAATCCAGCCGCACAGATCGGTTTCACCGAGGCACAGGCGGAGATGCCCGAGATCCAGCTCGACGAGTTCATCGAGGAGCAGCTCGAGCCGATCGATTTCGGCCGCATTGGCGCCCAGGCTGCCAAGCAGGTCATCCTGCAGAAGATCCGCGACGCCGAGCGCGAGCAGGTGCTGAGCGACTTTCTCGAGCGCAAGGAGCACCTCGTCACCGGCACGGTAAAGCGCATCGAGCGCGGCAACGCCATCATCGAGGCCGGTCGCATCGAGGCGGTGCTGCCGCGCGACCAGATGATTCCGAAGGAGAACCTGCGTGTCGGCGATCGCGTGCGTGCCTACCTGCTGAAAATCGACCGTGCTGCGCGCGGCCCCCAGCTTGTTCTCTCGCGCACGGCTTCCGAATTCATCATCAAGCTGTTCGAGCTGGAAGTGCCGGAGATGGAGGATGGCCTGCTCGAGATCAAGTCGGCGGCACGCGACCCCGGTGTGCGCGCCAAGATCGCCGTCAAGTCGAACGATCCGCGTGTCGACCCGATTGGCACTTGCGTCGGCATGCGCGGCTCGCGCGTCACGGCCGTCACCAACGAACTGGCCGGCGAGCGCGTGGACATCGTCCTCTGGTCGGCCGATCCGGCGCAGTTCGTCATCGGTGCGCTGGCGCCGGCCGACGTCAGCAGTATCGTGGTTGACGAGGAGAAGCACAGCATGGACGTGGTGGTCGACGAGGACAACCTGGCCATCGCCATCGGCCGCAGCGGCCAGAACGTGCGTCTCGCTTCCGAGCTGACCGGCTGGACCATCAACCTGATGACCGTCGAGGAGTCGCAGAAGAAGGCCGAGGAGGAGCACGGCACGATCCGCAAGCTGTTTATGGAAAAGCTGGACGTAGACGAGGAAGTGGCCGACATCCTCATCGAGGAGGGCTTTTCGACCATTGAGGAGGTCGCCTATGTCCCGCTCAACGAAATGCTGGAAATCGAGGCCTTCGACGAGAGCACCGTCAACGAGCTGCGCAACCGCGCGCGCAACGTGTTGCTGACGGAGGCCATTGTCGACGAGGAGCAACTGGAGAACGTTTCCGACGACCTGCTCAATCTGGAAGGCATGGACAAGCCCCTGGCCGCTAAGCTGGCGCGCGGAAACATCCGCACGCGCGACGATCTGGCCGATCTGGCGGTCGACGAACTGGTCGAACTGTCCGGCATCGACAGCGAGCGCGCCAAGGGGCTGATCACCACGGCGCGTGCGCACTGGTTCGAGTAAGGAGCCGACATGGCACAGACGAGCGTAAGCCAATTCGCCAGCGAACTGAAAATGCCCACGGCCGCCCTGCTCGAGCAGCTGGCCAAGGCAGGCGTGGGCAAGGAGGGCGAGACCGATCTGCTGTCGGATGCCGACAAGACCAAGCTGCTCGATTACCTGCGCAAATCGCATGGCGGGGCGGAGAGCAAGGCGAAGATCACCCTGACGCGCAAGCAGACCAGCGAGATCAAGAAATCCGACGCCTCCGGCAAGGCGCGCACCATCCAGGTCGAGGTGCGCAAGAAGCGTGTTTTCGTCAAGCGCGACGAAGCCCAGCCGGCCGAGGCCGCCGAGCTGGCACCGGCCGCGACTACCCAGCCCGTGGTGGACGCCGAGCAGGCCAGGCTGCGCGAGATGGAGTCGCAGAAGCAATCCGAGTTGCTGGCGCGGCAGGCGGCGGAACTGAAGGAAAAGCTGGAGCGCGAGGCGAAGGCGCGCCAGGAGGCCGAAGAGCGCCTGGCGGCCCAGATGGTGGCGGAGGCGGAAAAGGCCAAGTCCCAGGAAGCCGCGCCCGGCACCACCGGCACGCTGCACAAGCCGGCCGGCAAGCCCGACAAGAAAGACGAGAAGCAGAAGAAGGCAGCGGCCGCCTGGAAAGAGGAGGCCGCCAAGAAGCGCACCATCAAGACGCGTGGCGACGCTGGCGGCGCCGCCGGCTGGCGTGGGGCCAAGGGCGGTGGACGCCATCGCCAGCATGCTCACGAGGAACATGTGCCGGCGCAAATGCCGGCCGAGCCTATGGTGCGTGAAGTGCTGGTGCCTGAAACCATCACCGTCGCCGATTTGGCGCACAAGATGGCGGTAAAGGCCGCCGAGGTGATCAAGACGCTGATGAAGCTGGGTTCCATGGTGACCATCAACCAGGTCCTCGACCAGGAGACGGCGATGATCGTGGTCGAGGAAATGGGCCACATTGCCAAGCACGCCAAGCTGGATCAACCGGATGCCTTCCTGGCGGAAGCCGAAGCGCAGCCTAAGGACGTGAGGTTGGAACCGCGTGCCCCGGTCGTGACCGTCATGGGCCATGTCGACCACGGAAAAACCTCGCTGCTCGACTATATTCGCAAGGCGCGTGTCGCCCACGGCGAGGCGGGCGGTATCACCCAGCACATCGGGGCCTACCATGTCGAAACGCCGCGTGGCATGGTTACCTTCCTCGACACACCGGGCCACGAGGCGTTTACCGCCATGCGTGCCCGCGGCGCCAAGGCCACCGACCTTGTCATCCTGGTGGTGGCAGCCGACGATGGCGTCATGCCGCAGACCAAGGAGGCCATCCACCACGCCAAGGCCGCCAGCGTGCCGCTGGTGGTGGCCGTGAACAAGATCGACAAGCCGGAAGCCAACCCTGAGCGTGTCAAGCAGGAACTGGTCGCCGAGAGCGTTGTGCCAGAAGAATACGGCGGCGACTCGCCCTTCGTTCCGGTGTCGGCCAAGACCGGACAGGGCATTGACGACCTGCTCGAGCACGTGCTGCTGCAGGCCGAGGTGCTGGAGCTGAAAGCGCCGAAGGACACCTTGGCCAAGGGCCTCATCATCGAATCCCGTCTCGACAAAGGCAAGGGTCCGGTGGCGACGATTTTGGTGCAATCGGGCACGCTCAAGCGCGGCGACATCGTGCTCGCCGGCGCCGTCTATGGACGCGTACGTGCCATGCTCGACGAGAACGGCGATCCGATCGAGTCGGCAGGCCCCTCCATTCCCGTAGAGATACAGGGGTTGTCCGATGTGCCGCTGGCCGGTGACGAAGCAATGGTGCTGGCCGACGAACGCAAGGCGCGCGAGATCGCGCTGTTCCGCCAGGGCAAGTTCCGCGACGTCAAGCTGGCCAAGCAGCAGGCGGCCAAGCTGGAGACCATGTTCGAGCAGATGGGCGAGGGCGAGGCGAAGACCCTGGCGCTCATCGTCAAGGCCGACGTGCAGGGTTCGCAGGAAGCCCTGTCGCACGCGCTGCAGAAACTCTCCACCGACGAGGTAAAGGTCAACATCATCCACGCGGCGGTGGGCGGCATCAGCGAATCCGACGTCAATCTCGCCTCGGCATCGAAGGCCGTCATCATCGGCTACAACACACGTGCCGACGCCAGCGCGCGCAAGGCCGCCGAGAATACCGGCGTGGACATCCGCTATTACAACATCATCTACGACGCCGTGGATGAAGTGAAGGCAGCCATGTCCGGCATGCTGACGCCGGAAAGGAAGGAGACTGCCGTCGGCCTGGTCGAGATCCGCCAGGTGTTCCGCATCTCCAAGGTCGGCGCCGTTGCCGGCTGTTATGTGCTGGACGGCCTGGTGCGCCGCGGCGCGCAGGTGCGCCTGCTGCGCGACAACGTGGTGATCTGGACCGGCGAACTGGATTCGCTGAAGCGCTTCAAGGATGACGTGCGTGAGGTGAAAGCCGGCTTCGAGTGCGGGCTCTCGCTGAAGAATTACAACGACATCCAGGAAGGCGACCAACTCGAGGTCTTCGAGATCGAGGAAGTGGCGCGGACGCTCTGATCCGCGCCGTGACCCCATGCCGAAGGAGTATTCACGCAGCAGCCGGGTCGCCGAACAGGTTCGGCGCGAGCTGGCCGAACTTGTCCGGCTGGAGATGAAGGATCCCCGCGTCAGCCTCATCACCCTCACCGGCGTCGAACTGACGCCGGATTACGCCCACGCCCGGATATTCTACACCTCGCTTGCGCCTGCCGCCGAACGCCACGGCATCGAGGCCGGTCTGCGTCGCGCCAGCGGCTTCCTGCGCCGTGAGCTGGGTCGCCGCATCCGCATCCACACCTTGCCGGAACTGCATTTCATCTTCGACGAGTCGGTGGAGCGGGGTGATCGGTTGTCCCGCCTCATCGACGAGGCCGTTGCTTCCGACCGCAAGAACGAGGGGTAATCCCCTCCCATGAACCAGTTCCGCAATCCGCCGCGCCGCCGCGTCGATGGCGTCCTGCTGCTCGACAAGCCGGCTGGCATGACATCAAACGCCGCCTTGCAGAAGGCGCGCCGGCTCCTGAATGCCGCCAAGGCCGGCCATACCGGTACGCTGGATCCGATGGCCACCGGTCTGCTGCCCCTCTGTTTTGGTGAGGCGACCAAGTTTTCCGGCGAGCTGCTGGCAGCCGGCAAACGCTACGCAGCGACGCTTCGTCTCGGCGTGCGCACGGACACGGCCGATGCCGAAGGAAGGGTGCTGGAAATACGGCCTGCGGCAGTGGAGCGGGAGCAAATCGAGGCAGTGCTGAATCGTTTCCGGGGCGATATTCTGCAGGTGCCTCCCATGCATTCGGCCCTCAAGCGCGATGGACGACCCCTGTATGAGTATGCACGGAAAGGAATCGAAGTCGAGCGAACGCCTCGGGAAATAAGCATTTTCTCGCTGAATATCGTCTATTTCGAAGAAGATCGTCTCGAGATCGACGTGGATTGCAGCAAGGGAACCTATGTGCGCAGCCTCGCCGAGGATATTGGGGAGGCCCTTGGCTGCGGGGCCCATCTCTCGGCCCTGCGGCGTGTTCGCATCGGCAATCTGGGCCTCGATGGGGCGGCCACGCTCGAGGCGCTGGAAACCCTGCCGCCAGAAGCACGCGACATGCTGTTGCGGCCCGCGGATGCCCTCCTGACGGAACTGCCTCGACTGACGTTCGACGAAACGGCGGCGCAATGCTTTTCGCACGGCCGGCCGGTGCGCCACCCATCCGGGCCGGCGGCAGGGCGCCTTCGTGTCTACGGCGTAGACGACCGCTTTCTCGGCCTGGGTGCCATGACGCCTGATGGGCGGGTGGCGCCCATCCGCCTGGTTGCGGCAGCCATTGAAAAATAGGGATTTTTATTGCCGGCGCGGGAGTGCGCGGGTATAATCCAACGTTTCATTCGGCCTTATGCATGGCCAGAATGAATTTCAAGGGGTGCAGGGCTCTATCAAACCGGGGCGGCACCTGATTTCAACTGCGTTTGAGAGAAAACCGAAATGGCATTTACTACCGCCGACAAGGCCAAGGTCGTGGCCGAGTTCCAGCGTGCGCAAGGCGACACCGGCTCGCCCGAAGTGCAGGTCGCGCTGCTGACCAACCGCATCAACGACCTCACCGGCCACTTCAAGGAACACGTCAAGGACCACCATTCGCGCCGCGGCCTGCTGCGCATGGTGAGCCAGCGTCGCAAGCTGCTCGATTACCTCAAGCGCACGAATGCCGACAGCTATCGCGCGCTGATCGAGCGTCTCGGCCTGCGCAAGTAACGCGGCGAGTTGCACGTGCCCCACGCTGTCGCGGGCATGACCCGATACGCCGGCGACGCCCAGGGCGGGCGTGCCGGCTTTGTCGTTTCTGGGGCGGTTGTGTCCGCCCCCTGCTGATTGAAAGGATAGTCCCTTGCTTACTGCTACCAAGAAAAGCTTTGCCTATGGTGCGCATACCGTCACGCTGGAAACCGGCGAGATCGCTCGCCAGGCGCACGGTGCCGTCATGGTCAACATGGACGAGACCGTGGTGCTCGCCACCGTCGTCGCCGCCAAGGAACCGAAGCCCGGCCAGGACTTCTTCCCGCTGACCGTCGATTACATGGAGAAGGTCTATGCCGCCGGCCGCATTCCCGGCGGCTTCTTCAAGCGCGAGGGCCGCCCCTCGGAGAAGGAGATCCTCACCTCCCGCCTGATCGACCGCCCGATCCGCCCGCTTTTCCCGGACGGCCTCTACAACGACGTGCAGGTGGTGGTTACCGTGCTGTCGAGCAATCCCGAGATCGATCCGGACATCCCGGCGATGATCGGCGTCT
The DNA here is from genome assembly GCA_039807535.1 of Rhodocyclaceae bacterium. GTDB lineage: Bacteria > Pseudomonadota > Gammaproteobacteria > Burkholderiales > Rhodocyclaceae > Desulfobacillus. Next base: position 10,796 of record JBDHRL010000006.1, on the reverse strand, counting down.
CGGCTGCGCTGTCGATTTCCGGCATCCCCTTCAACGGCCCGATCGGCGCCGCCCGCGTCGGCTACATCAACGGCCAGTACGTCCTGTGCCCGACGATGTCCGAGCTCAACGACAGCCAGCTCAACCTGGTCGTCGCCGGCACCGCGTCCGCCGTGCTGATGGTCGAATCCGAAGCGCAGGAACTCTCCGAGGACGTCATGCTCGGCGCCGTGGTCTTCGGCCACGAGCAGATGCAGAACGCCATCAACGCCATCAACGAACTGGTTGAAGTTGCCGGCAAGCCGGAGTGGGACTGGCAGCCGCCGGCCAGGGACGAGGCCCTCATCGCCAAGGTTTCCCAGCTGGCCGAGGCCGAGCTGCGCGAGGCCTATCGCATCACCAGCAAGCAGGCGCGCACCGTGAAGTGCCGCGAAGTGACCAAGAAGACCATCGAGGCCCTGTGCACCGGCGAGGGCGCGCCCGATGCGACGGCGGTGGGCAACCTGATCTTCGAACTCGAAGCGAAGATCGTCCGCAACCAGATCCTCGACGGCGAGCCGCGCATCGACGGCCGCGACACCCGCACCGTGCGCCCGATCTCCATCCGCCACGGCGTGCTGCCGCGCACCCACGGCTCCTCGCTGTTCACCCGCGGCGAGACACAGGCGCTGGTGGTGGCCACGCTGGGCACCGGCCGCGACGAGCAGATCATCGACGCCCTGCAGGGCGAGTCGAGGGATCGTTTCATGCTTCATTACAACATGCCTCCGTTCGCCACCGGCGAGACGGGCCGCGTCGGCTCGCCGAAGCGCCGCGAGATCGGCCACGGCCGCCTGGCCAAGCGCGCCCTGCTGGCGGTGCTGCCGTCCTCCGAGGAGTTCAGCTACACGATGCGCGTCGTCTCGGAAATCACCGAGTCGAACGGCTCCAGTTCCATGGCTTCCGTCTGCGGCGGCTCGCTGGCGCTGATGGATGCCGGCGTGCCCTTGAAAGCCCATGTGGCCGGCATCGCCATGGGCCTCATCAAGGAAGGCAACCGCTTCGCCGTGCTGACCGACATCCTCGGCGACGAGGACCACCTTGGCGACATGGATTTCAAGGTCGCCGGCACCGACAACGGCGTCACCGCCCTGCAGATGGACATCAAGATCCAGGGCATCACCAAGGAGATCATGCATGTCGCGCTGACGCAGGCCAACGAGGCCCGCATGCACATCCTCGGACTGATGAAGCAGTCGATGAGCGCGCCGAGCGAGATCTCCACCTACGCGCCACGCCTGATCACCATGAAGATCAATCCGGAGAAGATCCGCGACGTGATCGGCAAGGGCGGCGCGGTGATTCGCGCCCTCACCGAGGAGACCGGCACCGTCATCGACATCAACGACGACGGCACCGTGACCATCGCCTCCGTCAGCGCCGAAGCCGGCGCCCTGGCCAGGAAGCGCATCGAGGACATCACCGCCGAGGTGGAAGTCGGCAAGGTCTACGACGGCACCGTGCTGCGCCTGCTCGACTTCGGCGCCATCGTGCAGATTCTGCCGGGCAAGGACGGCCTGCTGCACATTTCGCAGATCGCCAACGAGCGCGTCAATCAGGTTTCCGACTACCTCAAGGAAGGCCAGGCCGTGCGCGTCAAGGTGCTGGAGGCCGACGAGAAGGGCCGCGTGCGCCTGTCGATGAAGGCGGCCGCGGAAGCCGCCGCGCCGGCTCAGCAGTAAGCGTCATTGGGCAACAAAAAAGGACGCTTCGGCGTCCTTTTTTGATTCGTCATTCCCGCGCAAGCGGGAATCCTGCGGTTCTCATGGATCTCCCTTGCGCTGGAATGATCGCCGCTGGCGGTCACTTGGCCACTTGTTTCTCCCGCAGTTCCTCAAGGGTCTTGCAGTCGATGCACAGGGTGGCCGTGGGGCGGGCTTCCAGACGCTTCAGGCCGATTTCGACGCCGCAGGAGTCGCAATAGCCGTACTCCCCGCCCTCGATGCGGCCGAGGGTCTCGTCGATCTTCTTGATCAGCTTGCGCTCGCGATCGCGGCTGCGCAATTCCAGCGCGATGTCCGATTCCTGGCTGGCGCGGTCGTTGGGGTCAGCAAAGACGGTCGCCTCGTCCTGCATGGTATGCACCGTGCGTTCGATGTCCTGCAGCAACTCCTCCTTCAGCGTTTCGAGAATGACGCGGAAATGTTTGAGCTGCTTGTTGTTCATGTACTCCTCGCCCTTCTTGGGGACATAGGGCGGGAACTGCTTGTGGAGGATGTCTTCGGCCATTTTCCTGACCCGGGTTTCGCGGGAAAGCCGCTTTAATATCAGAAATGCCGGGGGGTCGCAAGCACAACATGAAAGGCGGTTGATTCGATTGACCTATATGGGGGCCGCGAGTAGAATGCGGCGTCTTCGGGGTGTAGCGCAGCCCGGTAGCGCGCCTGGTTTGGGACCAGGATGTCGGAGGTTCGAATCCTCTCACCCCGACCATGACGCTGGACCGACAGGCGCCCGTAGCTCAACCGGATAGAGCACCGGCCTTCTAAGCCGGGGGTTACAGGTTCGAGTCCTGTCGGGCGCGCCAGCCCCAGGCAGCAATGGTGGACGTAGCTCAGTTGGTAGAGTCCTGGATTGTGATTCCAGTTGTCGCGGGTTCGAGTCCCGTCGTCCACCCCATTCCCCTCCTTATACAATGTGGGCTCATGCGATGAGCCATGCCAGGTGGCATGATGTTGCACGTGCATGACCAGCAGATGAAACGATGAGCAAGAAGAGCGCCGCCTACGACGAGTCCTCCTTCCGCGTGCTGAAAGGCCTCGAGCCGGTGCGCGAGCGGCCGGGGATGTATACCCGCACCGATTCGCCGATGCACATCATCCAGGAAGTCATCGACAACGCCGCCGACGAGGCGCTCGCCGGCTTTGCCAAAAGTATCCATGTTACGTTGCACACCGACGGCTCGGTCACGGTGGCGGACGACGGCCGCGGCATTCCCGTTGGCCTGCATCCCGAGGAGCAGGTGCCGGTGGTGATGCTGGCCTTCATGCGCCTGCACAGCGGCGGCAAGTTCGACAAGAAGTCCGGCCAGTCGGCCTATGCCTTCTCGGGCGGGCTGCACGGCGTCGGCGTCGCCGTCACCAACGCGCTGTCGAAGCGCGTCGAGGTCGAGGTGCGCCGCGACGGCAAGGCGCACTATGTCGTCTTTTCCGAGAACGGCGAGAAGGTCTCCGATCTGCAAATCGGCGAGCCCTGCGGCCGGCAGACCGGCACGCGCGTGCGCGTCTGGCCGGATGCGAAATACTTCGAGACAGCAAAATTACCGGTGCCTGAGCTGGAGCGCCTGCTGCGCTCCAAGGCCATGCTGCTGGCGGGCCTGAACGTGACGCTGGAGAACGAGCAGGGCGGCGCGGCCAAGACCTGGCGCTATTCGCTTGGCCTGCAAGGCTATCTGGAAGAAGCCGGCACCGGGGTCGAGGCCGTTTCGCCCGTCTACACCGGCGAGAAATATGCCTCCGCCGATGACGAATCCTTCGCCGAAGGCGAGGGCGCGGCCTGGGCAGTGGGCTGGTTTGCCGAACCGGTTTGCGCCGAGTCCTACGTGAATCTCATCCCCACCGCGCTCGGCGGCACGCACGAATCCGGCCTGCGCGCCGGTGTCTTCGAGGCGGTGAAGTCCTTCATCGAGCACCATGCGCTGCTGCCGCGCGGCGTCAAGCTGCAGCAGGAGGACGTCTGCGGGCGCATGAGCTTCATCCTCTCCGCGCGCATCCTCGATCCGCAGTTCCAGGGGCAGGTGAAGGAGAAGCTCAATTCGCGCGAGGCGGTGAAGCTGGTCTCGGCGATGATCCGCGATCCGTTCGAGATCTGGCTCAACAATCATCTCGACGCCGGCAAGGCGATCGCCCAGCTCGCCATCCGGCAGGCCGAGGCGCGCCTGCGCACGGCGCAGAAGGTGGAGAAGAGGAAATCCTCCGGCGTGGCGGTGCTGCCGGGCAAGCTCTCAGACTGCGAGAGCGAGGACATCGCCGACAACGAGCTGTTCCTCGTCGAGGGCGATTCCGCCGGCGGCTCGGCGAAGATGGCGCGCGACAAGGAGACGCAGGCCATCCTGCCGCTGCGCGGCAAGGTGCTCAACGCCTTCGAGGTCGATGCCGATCGCCTTTTCGCCAACAATGAAATCCACGACATCGCCGTGGCGCTCGGTGTCGATCCGCACCCGGCCGATGCGCCGGACAGCGTGCTCGAGCGGCTGCGCTACGGCAAGGTTGTCATCATGTCCGACGCCGACGTCGACGGCGCGCACATCCAGACGCTGCTGCTCACCTTGTTCTACCGTCACTTTCCGAAGCTGATTGCGCGCGGCCACGTCCATATCGCCCTGCCGCCGCTCTATCGTATCGACGTGCCGGCCTCGGGCAAGAAGCGTCCGGCCAAGCGCCTTTATGCGCTCGACGAGGGCGAACTGGAAGCGATGCGTGATCGCCTGAAGAAGGAGGGCGTCAATCCCGACGCCGTCGAAATCGGCCGCTTCAAGGGCCTCGGCGAGATGAACCCCGAACAGCTGCGCGAGACCACCATGGACCCTGCCACCCGGCGCGTGCTGCCGGTGGCGCTGCGCGAGGGTGCCGAGGAGGAAACGAAGAAGATGTTCACCCTGCTGATGGCCAAGGGCGAATCCGCCGGCCGCCGCGGCTGGATGGAGGAGAAGGGCAACGAAGTGGAGGCGGACATCTGATGGGAGACGAAACCCTGGATCTGTTCGAAGACGCAAAAGTCAGTGCCGGCGGCACGGCGCCCCCGGCTGCGCCGGTGTTCTCGGCCCTCTCCGGCGACGCCCTGCCGCTCGATCTCTACGCCGAGCGCGCCTACCTGACCTACGCCATGAGTGTGGTCACCGGCCGTGCGCTGCCGCACGTCGAGGACGGCCAGAAGCCGGTGCAGCGGCGCATCCTCTATGCCATGCACGAGATGGGCCTCAAGGCCGGCGCCAAGCCGGTGAAGAGCGCGCGCGTCGTCGGCGACGTCATCGGCAAGTTCCACCCGCACGGCGACCAGAGCGTGTACGACGCCATGGTGCGCGTGGCGCAGGATTTCTCGCTGCGCTATCCCCTCATCGACGGCCAGGGCAACTTCGGCTCGCGCGACGGCGACGCCGCCGCCGCGATGCGCTACACCGAGGCGCGCCTGACGCCGATTGCCGAGCTGGTGCTCGCCGAGCTCGACCGCGGCACCGTCGACTTCGCCCCCAACTATGACGGTGCTTTCAAGGAGCCTGTGCTGCTGCCGGCGCGTTTGCCGATGGTGCTGCTCAACGGCGCCTCCGGCATTGCCGTCGGCATGGCCACCGAGATCCCGCCGCATAACCTGCGCGAAGTGGCGGCGGCAGCGGTGCACCTCATTCGCAACCCGCAGGCCACGGTGACGGATCTGCTTGCGCATGTGCCGGGGCCGGACTTCCCCGGCGGCGGCCAGATCATCTCGCAGCCGAAGGACATCGAGGACGCCTACACCTGCGGGCGCGGCAGCCTGCGCATGCGTGCGCGCTGGCGCATCGAGGACCTCGCCCGCGGCCAGTGGCGCATCGTCGTGCAGGAGTTGCCGCATGGCGTCTCGGCGGCGCAGATCGCCGCCGAAATCGAGTCGCTCACCAACCCGCAGCCCAGGCAGGGCAAGAAGGACGTCACGCAGGAACAGAAGAATCTCAAGCAGCGGATGCTCGCGGTGCTCGACACCGTGCGCGACGAGTCGAACGAGAAGGCGCCGGTGCGCCTCATCCTCGAGCCGAAGTCGAAGAACCAGGATGCGCGGGAGATGATGAACGTGCTCCTCGCCAATACCGGCCTGGAGACCAATGTTTCGCTCAACTTCACCCTGCTCGGGCGCGACAGACGGCCGCAACAGAAGAATCTCGTGCAGATCGTCGGCGAGTGGATCGCCTTCCGCTACGATACCGTCGAGCGGCGCACGCGCCATCGCCTTGCGGAGGTGGAGCGGCGCATCCACATCCTTGGCGGGCGCATGATCGCCTTCCTCAATATCGACAAGGTGATCAAGGTCATCCGCAACTCGGACGAGCCGAAGCAGGACCTGATGGCGAAGTTCGAACTGTCGGAGATTCAGGCCGAGGACATTCTCGAGATCCGCCTGCGCCAGCTGGCGCGCCTCGAAGGTATCCGTATCGAGAAGGAACTGGCCGAGCTGAAGGAGGAGGAGAAGGGGCTGCGCCGCCTGCTGGCCGAGCGCAAGGAGATGACGAAACTCCTCCTCAGGGAGATCGAGCAGGATGCCAAACAGTACGGCGACGACCGGCGCACGCTGATCGAGGCGGTCGCTTCCGTCACGCCCACCGAAATCCAGGTGCCCGACGAGCCGGTGACGGTGATTCTCTCGAAGAACGGCTGGGTGCGCCGCCGCGACGGGCATGGGCACGATCGCACGGCGATCGGCTACAAGGCCGGCGACTATCCCTTCTTTGTTGCCGAGACGCGCACCACCTGGCCGCTGATCGTCGTCGATACAAACGGACGCGCCTATTCGCTGCGCGTGTCCGATCTCCCCGGCGGGCGCGGCGACGGCGCGCCGGTCGCCACCATGATCGACCTGCAGGCCGGCGCCCGCGTCGCCGCGGCGGTGTCGGACGCGCCGGAAACGCAGTACCTCTTCGCCAATTCCGGTGGTTACGGCTTCATCGCCAAGGTGGGTGACCTGGTTTCGCGGCAGAAGGCCGGCAAGGCCTTCATGAGCCTTGATGCGGGCGAGCGCGTGCTGCACCCGGCCAGGGCGGCGGGCAGCACCATCGCCGCCGTGTCGGAGAACGGCCGCCTGCTGATGTTCGACATCACCGAGATGAAAAGTCAGTCCGCCGGACGCGGCGTGCTGGTGATGGGCCTCGATGACAAGGAAGAACTCGTCGGCGTGACGGTGAACGACGGCGCCGGCGTCGTCGTCGAAGGCGTCGGCCGCGGCGGCAAGACGGTACCGTGCAAGGTGGCGGACAAGGACGTCGGGAAATACCGCCTGCACCGTGCGCGCAAGGGCTGCCTGCTGCCGGTGAAGATGAAACCGGTCTTCATCCTCTGAGCGTATTTCCCTGCACGCCGAAGCGTGCGTCCCGGCCGGCCACTGAAAGCGACTTACAATACGTTTTTTCTCCCGGGGCGCACTGATGCCTTCGATTCTGGTCACCGGCGGGGCCGGCTACATCGGCTCACACACCGTGGTGGAACTGCTCGCCGCCGGCCACGAAGTGACGGTGGTCGACAATTTCTGCAACAGCTCGCCGGCGGTGCCCGAGCGCATCGCGCGCATTGCCGGGCGCGCGCCGGTCTGGGTGCGCGCCGACGTGCGCGACCGCAATGCGCTCGAGACGGTGTTCGAGGCGGACGGTTTCGACGCGGTGATCCACTTCGCCGGCCTGAAGGCGGTGGGCGAGTCGGTGGCCGAGCCGCTGCGCTACTACGACAACAACGTCGGCGGCGCGATCGTCCTGCTCGAGGCAATGGCGCGGCACGGCGTGAAGACGCTGGTGTTCAGTTCCTCGGCGACGGTATATGGCGATTCGGCGTCGGTACCGATCCGCGAGGACGCGCCGCTCGCGCCGGCCAATCCTTACGGCCGCAGCAAGCTGATGGTGGAGGGTATCCTGCGTGAGATGGCCGCGGCCGATCCCGCCTGGCGGGTGGCGATGCTGCGCTATTTCAATCCGGTGGGTGCGCACGAGAGCGGGCTGATCGGCGAGGATCCGGGCGGCGTGCCGAACAACCTGATGCCCTTCATCAGCCAGGTGGCGGCGGGACGGCGCGAATGTCTTTCGGTGTGGGGCGACGATTATCCGACGCCGGACGGCACCGGGGTGCGCGACTACATCCACGTAACGGATATCGCGAGCGGGCACCTGGCGGCGCTGGAGTGCATGCCGGCCGCCGGCGTGCTGACGGTGAATCTCGGCACGGGCCGCGGTTACAGCGTGCTGGAGATGCTGCGCGCCTTCGAGCGGGTGAGCGGACGACCGGTGCCCTACCGGATCGCCGCCCGCCGCCCGGGCGACGTCGCCGTCTGCTATGCCGATCCGGCCCTGGCCGCGGAACGGCTGGGCTGGCGCGCGCAGTTGGATATCGACCGCATGTGCGCCGATACCTGGCGCTGGCAGAGCCTGAATCCGCAGGGCTACGACAAGGAATGAATGCCGGACAACGGGATGCCTGGTCGATTCTTCAGACGGCCAATCGGAATGCTGCTGCGCCCTGAATGCAGTTGCGGAAACAGCCGTAAAGGATGTGGTGTCAGCCGCCGGCGATCATCGGGAACACCGTCACACGGTCGCCGCTCCGCAGCATCGTGCTCTGCTCCCCGGACAGCACCATCTCGCCGTTGACCGCAACGTTGAGGTTGCGGTCGCCGAGACGGTCGGCGGCTTCGGGCAGGCGGCGCCGCAGGGACTGGCGCAGCTCGACGACGTTTGAGACGGGTTCGTCGACGACGATGGCGTGCTCGGGGGCGCCCGGCGTGTCGCCCGGCAGTTCGACGCGCACGGCGAAGCCGGTGATGATTCGGGCCAGCTTCTCGTGCCAGTCCACCTGCGGCGCGCCCTCGGCGTTGAGGCCCGTCAGCGCGTAGAAGCGCGATTTCAGCTGCTCGAACTGGGTGCGGTCGATCTTCTCGCCCTTGAACGGGCCGTAGGTGTTCTCCTCCTCGAACCAGCGCGCGGGCAGCGTGTCGTCCTTGCCGCGCAGCCCCAGGCGGAAGTTGAGCATGTGCTCGATGCCGGTGATGTTGCGGCCGATCTCGTCCATGGCCGGAACGTCGAGCTTCGTGCCGGTGAGGGCATTCACCTGCTCGGCGAAGTCGGCCGGGTCGGGCAGGGTGGGTGAGTTGAACAGCTTGGTGTCGAAGCGGCACATGCCGACGGAGTCGCCGACGGCGAAGGTGTTCTCGCACTTGCGCACCGCGTATTCCTTGCCCTCGTAGCTGTTCGGCTTGGCAGACACGACGCCACCATAGAGGGCGGTCTTGAAGGCCGGGTCGTCGTTCACGCGGGCGTTGATCTCCAGGGTGACGCGGTTGCGCAGATGGTCCATGCCGCGCGTCGCCACCGACAGGCCGAGGGCGAAGGCCTTGAGGATGCGCGCATCGTGCGGGTCGGACTGGAACAGGCCCTTCACCGACATGCGGTACTGGGCGGCCTCCGCCGGGTAGTGGCCCTTTTCGACGGCGCGCGTGGTGTCGGCGATGACGTTGCCGAAGCCTTCGCGGGCAGCCGTCATGAACAGCAGCTTCTCGATGACGTCGTAGTTGCCCCAGGACAGGTCGAGCCCGCCGGTCTCCTTCTGCGTGATGATGCCGCGCTGGTAGAGCTCCATGGCCCAGGCGATGGCGCCGCCGGCGCTGGCCGAATCCATGCCGAGGTCGTTGAGGATGTTGTTCAGTCGCAGGACGTGCTCGGGCTCCTTGATGCCGATGTTCGGGCCGAACTTGCCGAGGGTGACGTACTCGGGGCCGTCGCCCTTGTCGTAGCGGTCGAACTTGCCGTCGTTGTGGATGCCGTTGTAGGTCTTCTTGCGCTCGTGCTCGACGTCGGCCTGCGCCTTGTCGTAGCTGGCGTTGCCCTTGAGGCCCTTCAGGGCGTGGGCGCCCCAGCCGCCCTTGCCCTCCGGCGTCATGTCGTTCAGGTTGCGGCAATGCACCGGGCACTTGAAGCAGCCGTCCATGCCGGGGCGGTAGACGTCGAAATTGTCGGCGTCGAGCGCCTCGACCCAGGTGGTCTCCTGGTTGTTCTTGGTGCCCATGGCGCCGAGCACCCGGCTCGGCTTGTAGAGGAAAGGTGTGCCGACTTTTTTCAGGGCGTTCCTGATCACCGAGGTGCCGGTGATCTTCTTGCCGATGGCCTTGTTCTGCGCCTTGACGTCGGCCGGCAGCGGCGCCTCGGGCGGCTTGCCGTGCACCATGATCGCCTTGAGGCTGAGCGAGCCCATCTTGGCGCCGCCGCCGCCGCGCGCCCAGATGGCCTTGATGCCGCCCATGATGCCGGCGCACAGCACGCCGTTCTCGCCGGCGCTGGTGATGCGCGCCAGCGCCATGTCCTTGCGCTCGGTGCAGTTGAATTCCTTCTCCACGGCGGCCGCCGTGTCGAGATTGTTCAGGCCGGCGAGGTGCGGTACAGCGTGGAAGGTAACTTCCTCCTGCGCGATGCGCAACAGCGTCAAATCCGCCGCCTTGCCGTACATGACCAGGTGGTCGTAGCCGTGGCGCTTGAGGAAGGAGGGGAAGTAGTCGCCGCCGTTGGCGTCGAGGATGGCGTAGGACTCCGGCGACTTGCTGGTGAAGTTGCCGCGCGTGGCCGAGGGCATCACGCTGGTCAGCACGCCGGAGCCGAAGATCAGCGGGATCTCCGGATCGAGGGCGTCCTTCTCCTCCTGCAGCAGGTTGTAGAGCAGCCACATGTTGGCGCCGCGGCCGCCGAGGAAATGCGTCAGGACCTCGTGCGGCAGGAACTTGCGACGGATTTCCTGGCGCGCCAGGTCCACGAACAGGGTGGCGCCCTGGGTGGGGTACTGAGGGGTGTCATGCATCCGGCCGCAGAGCCGGTCAACCAGGTCACGAACGCCCATGTCTGCCTCCTCGTCTTTGTTGTTGGCAGTCTAGTATTGGCAATTTGGAACATATTTGATCCAGGTCAAATAATGGTGGATAGCAAACAGTTTGCAAACAAATTATAATTTGACTGCGGAGTGAGTTAGAGTAACGTCCGGTGGCACATTTGGAGAATGGAATGGACGCCTCCCCCCCGTGAGCGCTGAACACGAGTTACCCACAGCGCCGGTCGTCTTCGGTGTAGG
>JBDHRL010000114.1:0-8099 GCA_039807535.1 Rhodocyclaceae bacterium | reverse complement strand
TCCTGTCCCTTCAGCACGCCGCCGAGCAGGAGGCCGATGATCACCAGAACGATGGCGATTTCGACCAGGGTGAAGCCCATCTGTTTTTGTCTCACGGTATTCTCCTGAGTTATGCTGTGACGCCAACCTTACTGCAACAACCGTGCCAGGCCGGAATGCGGGCTTTTTGGGCCAAGGGAGTGAATATTTCACGGAAGTCTGTCGATTTTTCGACAACAGTGTCGCCATGTCGTCAAACAACACCCTGAAAACGAGCGCCTCCTGGGTCGCCCGGCTGGCGCGCAATCAGCGCCGCTGGCTGCTGCTCGGGCTGCTCGGGCTGCTGCACCTGCTGCTGCTGGAAGGGGTCGCCAGCGGCGTCGGGCGCACCCTGCTGGTCGGGCATATCGGGCTGTTCATCCTCTGGCAGCCCTTCGTGCGGGCCGAACAGCGCCTGAGCCCGCCGCAGCTCGTGGCCATTGCCGGCATCATCGCCGCCTCTGCCTATTGGGCCGGCACCTGGATGATGATCTTCTGGGTCATGGCCCTGGCCGGCATCGTCGGCGGCAAGGTGTTCTTCTACGCCAGCCGCGGGACGAAGGTCTTCTATCTGCTCGTCCTCGCCTATCTGATCAGCATGCTGCTGATGGTGCTGGTGCCGCAGGCGCTGCCGCAGCACCTCGATTCGCCCGGCGGATTCATTACCCTCGCCAAGTACGTCCTGCCGGCGCTGTTCGCCGTGATGGCCTTCCTCCCGGTCGAGGCGGAAGACGAAGGCGAGGCGGAGGTGGTCGACTTCGTCTACAGCGCCTTCGTCTTCCTGCTGCTGGCGGTGCTGGTGCTGGGCAGCATCGCCGCCATGCTGCTGCTCAAGCGCGGCTACTTCGAGTCGCTGGTGGCGACGGTCATCGCCTTCGGCGCGATCCTGCTCCTGATGGCCTGGGCGTGGAATCCGCGCCTGGGCTTCACCGGCCTCGGCATCTTCTTCTCCCGCTACATGCTCTCGCTCGGGCTGCCCTTCGAGCGCTGGCTGCACGAGCTGGCCGACAACATGCAGCGCGAGGACCAGCCGGAGAAGTTCCTCGTCCAGTCGCTCGAGGGCATGACCCGCCTGCCCTGGGTGAACGGCTGCGAGTGGCGCGCCGAGGGCAATGCCGGCGCCGCCGGCCGGCGCGAGGGGCCGCGCAGCGAGTTCCGCCATGGCGCGCTGTCGCTGGCCATCCATTCCCAGCAGCCGCTCAGCCCGACGCTCAACTGGCACTTCAATTTGCTGGTCCAGCTGCTCGGCGAGTTCTACGAAGCCAAGCTGCGCGCCCAGGAGCTGCAGCAGCTCTCCTACGTCAAGGCCATCCACCAGACCGGTGCGCGCCTGACGCACGACGTGAAGAACCTCCTGCAGTCCCTGAACGCCCTGTGCCGGGCGGCGGCCGACGAGAGCGAAATTTCCTCGCCCGGATCCCAGGCCCTGCTGCGCCGCCAGTTGCCCGTCATCGCCCAGCGCCTGCAATTGACGCTGGACAAGCTGCGGCGGCCGGAAATGGAAGGCGCGCAGTTCGTTCACGCCGGCCGCTGGTGGGCCGGACTGCAGGAACGCTACGGCCGCGACGGCGTGCATTTCTCCCCCGCTAACGGGGTGGGCGACGGAAACATTCCGGCGGCGCTGTTCAACAGCGCCGCCGAAAACCTGCTGGAGAACGCGCTGGCGAAGAAGCAGGGGGCTCCGGATCTGCGGATCGACGTCGCATTCGATGCGAAGGCCGGCCCCTGCCTGAAAGTCTGTGATGACGGCGAGGCGTTGCCGGCCGAGGTGGCGGAAAACCTGTTCCGCGCGCCGGTTCCCTCGTGCACGGGCCTGGGCATCGGCCTCTACCAGGCCGCCCGGCATGCCGAGTTCTACGGCTACGAGCTGCGAATCGCCGCCAACGAGCCAGGCAGGGTCTGCTTCGAACTGCGCCGCCCGCCCGAGACGGCAGCGTAGGCCGGGCTTCAGCCCGGCCTACGCTGCCGCGGCGCCCTTGCGGCCGACCATGCGGTGCACTTCCGTTTCGCCCTTGCCCTTCAGGTAGATCGTCTGCGGCTCGTGGAAGTCGAAGCTGTCCTTCAGGCGGCGGTGGGTGGTGGCGTCCACCTGGATCATGCCGGGCACACCCTCGGAAGTGATGCGGCTGGCGATGTTCACCGTGTCGCCCCACAGGTCGTAGATGAACTTCTTCTTGCCCACCACGCCGGCGACCACCGGCCCGGTGCCGATGCCGATGCGCACCTCCAGGTGGGATTCGTTCACCGTGAAGTCATCGCGCAGGATGTCGCGCATCGCCAGCGCCATGTCGGCGATGGCGGCCGAATAGTCGGTGTCGCCGTCGTTGAGGCCGCCCGCCACCATGTAGGCGTCGCCGATGGTCTTGATCTTCTCCAGGCCGAATTTCTCCGCCAGTTCGTCGAACGAGGAGAAGATGCGGTTGAGCATGGCGAACACCTGGGTCGGCGCCATGCCCTCCGCGATATGGGTGAAGTTCACGATGTCGGCGAACATCACCGTCACGTCGGCGAAGCCGTCGGCGATGGTCTGGTTGCTGCTCTTCAGCCGCTCCGCGACCGGGCCGGGCAGGATGTTGAGCAGCAGCCGCTCGGAGCGCTCCTGCTCGATCTGCAGCAGGCGGTGCGTCTCGGCGAGCCGCGCCTGGGCCTTCTGCTTCTCGATGCTGGAAAAGCGCAGCAGCAGGAAGACGATGGTCGACACCGCCGCGAAGTTGAGCGCGAAGAACACCACGGCCGTCCGGATCGGAATCTGCTGCTTGTTCTGCAATTCCATCGAGGACAGGTAAAAATCGAAAAAGCCCGACAGGGCGAGCAGGAAGAGGTAGGCGAAGAACCAGGCTAGCGACTCGCGCGCGCCCATGAACAGGATCGCCCCGACCGGCGCCAGCAGGCCCCAGAGGGTGATGCCGCTGGCCGTGATGAAGTTGCCGATGCTCCATTGCACGACGAAGGGGAAGAACAGGAACAGCGCCAGCTGGCTGAGGCGGAAGAACTCGAAGTTGCCCCAGCGGATGTAGATCCCCAGGTTCACCGCCAGCAGGATCTGGAAGGCGAACGGCAGGTTCGAGGAGAGCTGCGGGCCGAGGCCCCAGTAGATCACCAGCCACAGCATTGAGGCGACGCTGGCCAGGCCGGTGGCGAACATCAGCAGCGACTTGTTCAGCCGCAGCTCTTCGCTGTCGCCGGGGTCGATGCCGGCCGTGCGCAACCGGTCGAGGAGGGGCGAGCCGCCCATCATGCGCTCCGTATGGGTTGAAGCGGGGGTTCCCCGTCTTTTGCTGAAGTTTCGCAGGATTATGCCGCACTGGCAAGAATGCCGGCATAGCCCATCCGAGGTAGACGGGTCAGGGCAGCCTGCCGGCAGCGGTCAGACGGCGGGCCCCTCCGCGAAAGCGGTTATTGCGCCGATGGCCTGCGGCAATGCGCGCCAGCCGATGGCGCGAACGCCGCTGCGGGCATAAGTGTCATCACCGCCATGCACCAGCCATGGCTCGCGCGCCTCGCCGGCCGCGAAGCGTGCGCTCCTGATACCGGCCCGAATGTAATCCGATGTCACGGTGGCGCCGGATTTGATTTCCACGGTTTGCAGCAGACCGCCGTCCTCGAACAACAGGTCGGCTTCCAGGCCGCTGTTGTCACGCCAGAAATACAGATCCGGAGGCTGGCCGGCGTTGGCCCTCGCCTTGACGAACTCGCCAACGACCAGTGTCTCGAAAAGTGCGCCGCGCAGGGGATGCGAGGTCATCTGCACGGCCGTGCGTATGCCAAGCAGGAAAGCCGCCAGCCCCGTATCGACGAAATACAGCTTGGGCGTCTTGACCAGCCGCTTGCCGAAGTTGCGGTGATAAGGCGGCAGCAGCAGAACGATATAGCTGGCCTCGAGAATCGACAGCCAGGCGCGCGCGGTGCTGTGGACGATGCCGGTTTCCGCCGCCAGCGCACTGAGGTTCAGGAGCTGGCTGGTGCGCCCCGCGCACAGCCGCAGGAATCGCTGGAATGCCGGCATGTCGTGCACGGCGAGCAGTTGCCGCACGTCGCGCTCGAGATAAGTGGCGACATAGCCCGCATACCAGTCTGCGGCGGGAATCCCGTATGCGTGCGGCGCGGGGTAGCCCCCGGCGCCCAGCATGAGATCCGGCGAATCGGGCAAGGCGGGGAACTCCCCCAGGGCCAGCGGCAACAGCTGCGCCATGCCTACCCGGCCGGCCAGCGATTGCGTTACGCCGGCCAGCAGGCCGAACTGCTGCGAGCCGGTCAGGACGAAGCGTCCGGGCGTGCGTTTGGCGTCGACCATGCCCTGCAGGTGCGAGAACAGATCCGGCCAGCGTTGCGCCTCGTCAAAAACCGCCCCCTCGCGGAAGCGGGCCAGGAAGCCGCGCGGATCCTCCTCGGCATAGGCGCGCTCGATGGGGTCTTCCAGGCTGACATAAGGCTTGTCCGCGAACAGGCTGCGGGCCAGGGTGGTCTTGCCGGACTGGCGCGGTCCGGTGACGGCGACCACCGGAAAGTGGCTGGCGAGACGATGCAGGGTGGGGGCGAGCGCGCGCGGGAACATGTGCCGATCTTACAATCTGACGAAATTATCGTCAAACAGTAAGAAACCGGGCAGGCCCAAAGCAGGGCGACGATCAGGGCAGCTTGCCGGCGGCGATCAGGCGGTGGACCAGGATGGTTGTCGGCAGCCAGATGACCATGTCGTCGAATTCGCCGCCCACGGCGGCGGTGTCGGTGACAGGCAGGCGGCTGAAATAATTGGTCGGGCCGGCGTCGTTGGCGTCCTCGTCGGCGTTGGTGGCCGACTCGTCCGCCAGGGCATCGCCCGCCTCGCTGGTGCCCCAGTTGCGCCTGCCCTGCGAGAACACGACGGCCGGCACGCACTGGCTGGTCGTGCTGCATGCCGCCTGTCCGGCCAGGTAGATCGCGGCACCCGAGGCGTCGCGCGTCTGCACGGTGCGGGTGGCGATCGTGGCCAGAGTGATCGTGGCGTTGGCGAAGGCGGGTGTCACGCTGTAGCGGATGAGCTTGTTCCAACCGTCGACCTTGCGCACGCCGAGCGTGGCCCAGGGGATGAAGCCGCTGCATGCTGCGTCGCTGCCGCAGAGGGCCGGATTCTCGGCTCCGTCGACGGCCGAGGTGGCCGGGCGCGGCAGTCGTCCGTTGGCGACGGCAAAGCCGAGCAGCGCATCGCGGATGTCGTTCAAGGTCTTCTCGGTTTCCTGTCGCGCGCGGATTTCCTGCTGGGCGGCGAGCGGCAGCATCATGCCGGCGATGAGCAGCGCAATGATCACCAGCACCACCGCCATCTCGGCGAGGGTGAAGCCGCGGGCAAAAGTCAGTCGCCGCGGGACGGCGACAGATTTGATTCGGTAGGGATTTCGGAAATCCATCTGCTCAATCGACCAACCGTCCGGCCAGTTCGGCATATAGGGGAAACTTCGAATCGGCGGAGATCAATTTTCCATCTAACGCCAGGGTTGTTGCGATGATTATTCTGTCTTGTGGATCGCTGTGATGTTCGGCCAGGTCAACTGCGCGGCAGGCGATATCCGGTGACACCCCCAGCAGTTCAATGCCGGACCCTGCAATTGCCTTATGAAACCACTCAGCCCGCGGGCAAGGCAGAGAAATTCGCTGGCGGCGCTCGAGCCAGGCCACTTCAAAACAGCTGATTGCCGAAATGCCGATATTTTCGCTCGTCTCGATCAATTCGCGCCATGTCGATTTGAGAAGATGCTCGTCCTGGTTTACCCACCAAAGCCAGATATGGGTATCCAGCACGATCATCCTGGCAGGCTCCATTCGTTGCCAGGCGCGCTGCTCATCACATCGCCGCTTATCGTAAGTCGACCGGCGATATCGGGATGTGGGTGACGGCGCGGCTTGGGCGCAATCGAAGTTTCGCCTTCATCCAGCAAAAGGAATATCGCCTCGACATGCCTGTTGGGAGGAAGCCTGGGCGCATTCTTGATGTTGCCCTGGGTATCCGTTTCGAGAATGATTCGCTCAGCGTGCATGTCAGCCTCCGGAATTACAGTGCTCGGCCTCAAATATGAAGTGCAACACTTGCCGGGAGGTAATGTGTTGCGATGGGAACGAACTACAAACACTTGAGCTGTGAAGAGCGCACGATGATCCAGTTGAGTCTTGAGCAGGGCTGTACGCTGCGGGCAATTGCCCGCAGCGTACAGCGCGCGCCGAGTTCGATCAGTCGTGAATTGAAACGCAATGGCTGGATCAATCCGGCGACCGCGCCGCGCAAACGGGGTCGTCCGCCGCTGGCTGGCGGCTATCGCGCCCCGCTCGCGCAAGCGCGCGCCGACGAACGGGCGCATGCACCGCGCAAGCCATCCCGTCTGGCGCTGGACGGCCCCCTGTGGGAGCACGTTGAACGCTTGCTGCGGAGAGCTCATTCTCCGGAGCAAATCGCGGGCATACTGCGCAGGATGCACCCGGACGATCCAACCCACCAGGTCAGTCACGAAACCATCTACACGGCAATCTATGCCATGCCGCGCGGCGAATTGCGCTCGGAGTTGATCGCCTGCCTGCGGCAGGCCCGCAAGAGCCGCCGGCCACGCACTCGGGGCGAGGATCGGCGCGGCACGATCCCCAATATGACCAGCATCCATATGCGCCCACCAGAGGTGGATGAGCGTGTCGTTCCCGGTCATTGGGAGGGCGATCTCATCAAGGGGGCACGCAATGCGTCCGCCATCGGCACGCTGGTCGAGCGCACCTCCTTGTTCGTCACCCTCGCCAGGATGGACAACGCTTCGGCCGATGCCGCCGTGGCCGGCTTCAGTTCCGTCCTCAACCGCATCGACGCGCAGCGCCGCCTTTCCCTGACTTACGATCAGGGACGAGAAATGGCCCACCACGAGCAACTTTCCGCCGCCACGGGCATCAAGGTCTACTTCGCCGATCCGCATAGCCCTTGGCAGCGTGGCATCAATGAAAATACCAACGGCCTGCTTCGCCAGTACTTCCCAAAGGGCACCGATCTCTCTTCTTTCACTCAAGCTCAACTTGACGCCGTCGCTTGGCAACTTAATACCCGACCGCGAAAAAGTCTCGGCTGGAAATGCCCCGCCGAACTCTTTATGCCGAACGACTTTAGCTTCGAGCACCACTATCATCAACTTGTTGCACTTCGACCTTGAAACCGCCGTGATTGGAGGCAAGCTTAAACCATCGGAAAATAAAAGTCAGTCTGCGCGGGACGGCGGTCATTCGAACCATGTCGTGAAGTAATTGCGAATGCTGACGGTCTGGTCGTTGATGGAGGTGCGTTGCCCGATCGTGAAGCCGGGCCGGGCGTTGCGGAAAGGATAGGGGATGACGGGCCTGTCCTGCAATTGCGGCGTGAACCCCGGCGAGAGCAGGCGCATCGGCCGGGTGGTGTCCTTCATCGCGGCGATCTGGTTGGTGTAGGTTGGGTTGTCCAGCAGAATCCAGGCTTCGAGCAAATAACTGGTGGAGCGGTCGATGGCGCTCCATTGCACGGAGTCTGTATCAAGCGTGCCATTTGCGGCGAGGGTGGTTTGGCGGAAAACACGGCCGACATCGCTGCCGGCGAGCACCAGGGTGGCGGCGCCGGCAAGCGCGGGTGCGGTGCCGGCATCGGCTGCGCGCACCAGCGCGCCGCCGCTCACGACGTAGATGCCGTTCTGGCGGGCATCGCCTTGATGCCTGACCAGCACGCGGTCGCCGGCGGCAAGGGGGACGCCGTCGATGCTGGCGCCTGGGGCGGCCAGGTTTACGCTGGCCTGAGTGGCCACGCGCACCGTCAGCAGTTTTGAAGCGGGACCGTTGATCAGCCACAGTGCATTGGCCTCGGCGCCTTGCTGAATCTGCACGATGCTGCTGCCGGCGACGACATCGTCGGCCGGAACCATCGGCGTGGTGGCGCCTCGCCACAGATAGACGCGGTCGTTCTTGACGAAGACGCGATCGCCGAGTTTCATTTTGATGCCATCGAGTTCGGCGCCGGGGCTGGCGGAATTGGTCATCGGAATGGCGGCGCCATTCCAGACGTACAGGCCATTTTCCGCCGGCTCAGTCTGATAACGCACCCAGACGCG
>JBDHRL010000113.1:0-8209 GCA_039807535.1 Rhodocyclaceae bacterium | reverse complement strand
GCGGCGGCGTGCTCGGCGCCATGGAGACCGGCTACCAGCGCGGCAAGATCCAGGAGGAGTCGCTCTACTACGAGCACCGCAAGCACGACGGTTCCTACCCGATCATCGGCGTGAACACCTTCCGCAATCCGCACGACGACGGCGTCCCCGAGAAGGTCGAGCTGGCGCGCTCGACCGAGGAGGAGAAGCAGTCGCAACTGAAGCGCCTCGCCGATTTCCAGCAGCGCCACGCCGCCGAGGCCGGCCCGATGCTGGCGCGCCTGAAGCGGACCGTCATCGAGAACGGCAATGTCTTCGCCGTGCTGGTCGACGCCGTGCGGGTCTGCTCGCTGGGCCAGATCACCCAGGCCCTGTTCGAGGTGGGCGGGCAGTACCGCAGAAGCATGTAGCCCCTGCCGCAGGTCGACCCGAGGACGGCATGTTGTAATTGCCGGTTTCATCCATCAAGAGCCCGCCTACATGTCTTCCACGCAGATTCGTCGCGCTGCCTTCGCACTCGGCGCCACCCTGTTGTTCGTTTGCAGCGCCACGGCCCATGCGCCGCTCTATGCGCGTGTCGCGCTGGTCATCGGCAACGGGGCTTATGCCGGCGCCTCCCGCCTGCCGAACCCGCCCAATGACGCGAAGGCCATGGCAGAGACGCTGCGCAGCCAGGGCTTCACGGTGGTCGAGCTCGTCAATGGCACGCGCGCCCAGATGCAGGCCGCCATCGCCAGGGTGCGCGACCAGCTCAAGAATCGGCACGGCATCGGGATGCTCTACTACGCCGGCCATGGATTGCAGGTCAGCGAGCGCAATTATCTGGTGCCGGTCGATGCGAAGATCGCCAAGGCCGGCGACGTGGCGCCGCAGACCGTGGATGTGCAGGAGGCCATCACGGCCTTTAAGCACGCCGGCAATCGCATGAACATCATCGTCCTTGACGCCTGCCGCAACAACCCTTTTGAGAGCGCCGGCGACCACCAGGGCCTTGCCCCGCTCGATGCGCCGGCAGGAACCTTTCTCGCGTATGCGACGGCGCCCGGCAACGTCGCCGAAGACGGCGACGAAAAGACCGGCAACGGCCTCTACACATCTTTCCTGCTGCAGGAGATCAGGCGTCCGCAGGCGCGCATCGAAGATGTGTTCAAGCGCGTGCGCTACCTCGTCCGGCAAAAGAGCGAAGGCCGCCAGATTCCCTGGGAGAGCACCAGCCTGGAGGAGGATTTTGTCTTCAGCCAGGGCGAGATCGTCGCGCCGGACAATCTAACGGTGGAGACCGTCAAGCCGGCATTCGGGACGGAACTGGCCGAGTGGAAACGCATTGCCGGCAGTCGCAAGGCCGAGGATTTTTACGCCTTCGTGCAGAAGTTTCCGAATGGCAGCCTGAGTCTTGCCGCACAAGGCCGCATCGACGAACTCAATCGCTCGGCGCTGGTCGTGCAGGGCGGCGGCGCGGACGGCTCGGATGTGCCGCTGGCGCCGATGCGCTTCCGGCCCGGGCAGCACTGGGAGATGCGCACGATCACCACCTCCAGCGGCAGCCCGACGACGGAGGGGACGACTCTCAGCCGCGTCACCCGATGCGATGCCGATGAGTGTGTCGTCGAGGAAAAGGCGCGCATCTCGAATACGCCGGAGTTTACCGTCGATTTCATCTTCAGCCCGGCCGGAGGCCACCTCGGCATACAGAATTACAACGCAAACGGGACCAGGGGCCTGGTTTCACGCCGGGACGTGCCGTCCTACCTCGTGCCGCCGGGGCTGCTGCAAGTCGGCCGGAACTGGAAGATAGGCGATGTGATCACCAGCACCGGCAGCGGGGTGTCCGGCACCACTGCCACGGCCGGGGAGGCGCGTGTCGCCGCCCGCGAACCCGTTACGACGGAAGCAGGCACCTTCGATTCCTTCCGCATCCGGAGAACATTCCGCACGCACACGGCCATGGTCATTGGCGGCAAGGCGATCGATTCGGATCAGGATATAGAGGAGACTCACTGGGTCGCCCCCGCCATTCCCTACCCGGTCAAGTCGCAGATTCGCATGCGCTCGACCGGCATGGACATGCATATCGTTGCGACCATGGTGCGCTACGCGGAGAAATAAGGTTCGTCGCACCCTTCCCGGGGAATGGGGCAGCCCGAGCACCGCTGCGCGGCTTCCCGGGGAACGAAAAGTCAGTCGGTGCGGGACGGCGCGGCCATTCCTAGGCGCTGAAATTCCGCAGGCCGTCGAGGTTGAGCACGGTGATGCCGCCGTATTCGATGCGCAGCAGGCCGGCTTTTTCCAGGGTTTTCAGCGCCTGGTTGGCGCGCTGGCGCGACAGGCCGGCGAGGTAGCCGATCTCTTCTTGAGATATCTGCAGTTGCGGGCCGATGCCGGGGTAGAGGTGGGGATGGAACATCGCCGCCAGGCTGTGTGCCACGCGGGCGTCCGGCTCGAGCAGGCGGTCGCGCTCGACCATGGCGATGAACTGGCCGAGGCGCTCGTTCAGTTGCACCAGCAGGAAGCGGTTGAATTCGATGCTGCTATCCAGTAGCCGCATGAAAGTCGCCTTCGGCATGTAGGCTATCTGGCTATGGCGCAGCGCAACAACGTCGTAGCGCCGCGGCTCCTCCTTGAACAGCGAGCCCTCGCCGAACCAGCCGCCGGTGGGCAGGCCGGTAAAAGTGGTAGGCTTGCCGTCGGCCGACAGGTTGGTCATCTTGACGAGACCATCGATGACGCCGATCCAGTGCTCGACCGCCTCCCCCTTGCGACAGACGAAGCCGCCGGCCGGGATCTGGCGCGTGGTGATTTCGCTTTCCACCCGCCGCAACTGCCCGGGGCCGAGGGAACGCGACCAGAGGCTGGCCTGGAGCATTTTGCCAAGTGTCAGCATAAACGCAGTTTACCGGATTGTCTGTCGGATGACAGCGCGGTCATGAGGGCTACAGTAACCTGCGTGGTTTGATCCCGGCCGACCGGCGCCCTGTGTCCCGGTTTGACTCGGCAGGGCGTCCGAAGGAAAATCTTTCGGCCGCAACAGGGAAAAGACAGAGACAGCGCCGGGCGGCCCCGCGACCGGACGCAAGCAAGCCAGACAGGAGGAGTTACATGTCGGACGTCGTTCGACCGCCGTCGCTCAGCACGTTTCCTCGCTTTCTGATGCACCATGCCCAGGTGCGCCCGCGCCATCCGGCGATTCGGGAAAAGGACCTGGGCATCTGGCAGACCTGGACCTGGTCGCAGGCGGCCGAGGAGGTGCGCGCCCTGGCCAGCGGCCTGGCGGAAATGGGCTTCAGGCGCGGTGACAACCTGGCCATCATCGGCGACAACCGCCCGCGGCTGTATTGGGCGATGTATGCCGCCCAGTGCCTCGGCGGCGTGCCGGTGCCGCTCTACCAGGACGCCATCGCCACCGAGATGGTCTTCGTGCTGCAGGATGCCGGCATCAAGTTCGCCATCGTCGAGGACCAGGAGCAGGTCGACAAGCTGCTCGAGAACATGGCGCAATGCCCCGAGTTGCAGCACATCCTCTACGACGATCCGCGCGGCCTGCGCCATTACAACCAGCCCTTCCTGCACGGCCTCGACGAGGTGCAGGAGATGGGGCGCATCCACAACCGCAATCATCCCGACTTCCTTGATGCCGAGATCGCCAGGGGCGGGACGGACGACGTCGCCGTGATGCTGTATACCTCGGGCACGACGGGCAAGCCGAAAGGCGTCTGCCAGACGCACGGCGCCTTCATCGCGGCGGCGAAGAGCGGCTGCGAGTTCGACCGGCTCGGCCCGGACGACAACATCCTTTCCTACCTGCCGATGGCCTGGGTGGGCGACCACTTGTTCTCCTTCGCCCAGGCGGGCTATGCCGGCTTCACCATCAACTGTCCCGAATCGGGCGACACGGTGATGACCGACATGCGCGAGATCGGCCCAAGCTACTATTTCGCACCGCCGCGCGTGTTCGAGAACCTGCTTACCCAGGTGATGATCCGCATGGAGGACGCCGGCGCCCTCAAGCGCAACATGTTCCACTACTTCATGGCGGTGGCGCGCCGCTGCGGCGCCGAGATCCTCGACGGCAAGGCGGTCAGCGGCACAGACCGCCTGCTCTACGCCCTCGGCAACCTTTTCGTCTATGGCCCGCTGCGCAACGTGCTCGGCATGAGCCGCATCCGCGTCGCCTACACGGCCGGCGCCGCCATCGGCCCCGACCTGTTCCGCTTCTATCGCTCGATCGGCATCAACCTCAAGCAGCTCTACGGCTCGACCGAGACCTGCGCCGCCGTCTGCCTGCAGCCCGACGGCCAGATCAAGCTCGACACGGTGGGGCCGCCGATTCCCGGCGTCGAGGTCAGGATCGACGACAACGGCGAGGTGCTGGTGCGCGGCGGCGTCATGCTCAAGGAATACTACAAGCGGCCGGACGCCACTGCCGAGGTGATCGACGCCGAGGGCTACTTTCACACGGGCGATGCCGGCTTCTTCGACGAGGACGGCCACCTGAAGATCATCGATCGCGCCAAGGACGTCGGCAAGCTGGCCAGCGGCGCCATGTTCGCGCCCAACTACATCGAGAACAAGCTGAAGTTCTTCTCGCACATCAAGGAGGCGGTCTGCTTCGGCCACGACCGCGACCAGGTCTGCGCCTTCATCAACATCGACATGGGTTCGGTCGGCAACTGGGCGGAGCGGCGCAACATCGCCTACTCCGGTTACACCGACCTGGCGCAGAAACCGGAAGTCTATGAGCTGATCCGCGACTGCGTCGAACAGTCCAACGCCGAGCTGGCGCACGACGCCATGATCGCCGACTCGCAGGTGCACCGCTTCCTTATCCTGCACAAGGAACTGGATCCCGACGACGACGAACTGACTCGCACGCGCAAGGTACGGCGCGGCTTCATCGCCGAGAAGTACGGCGTGCTGATCGATGCCCTGTATTCCGGCAAGGCCTCGCAGTTCATCGAGACCGAGGTGAAGTTCGAGGACGGGCGCAAGGGCAAGGTGGCCGCCGACCTGCGCATCATGGAGGCGAAGACCTATCCCGCGCAGGCGGCAAAGAGGGCGGCATAGGGACAACATGAATCAAGGCAGGCAGATCGGCGAGGTCATCCTCGACCTGAAGAACATTTCGCTGCGCTTCGGCGGGGTCAGGGCGCTGACGGACATTTCCTTCGATGTGCGCGAGCACGAAATCCGCGCCATCATCGGTCCCAACGGCGCCGGCAAGAGCTCCATGCTCAACGTCATCAACGGCGTGTACCGGCCGCAGGAGGGCGACATCGTCTTCCGCGGCAAGCACCACCGCGACATGAACACCTATGCCGCCGCCAAGGCCGGCATCGCACGCACCTTCCAGAACATCGCCCTTTTCAAGGGCATGACGGTGCTCGACAACATCATGACCGGGCGCAACCTGAAGATGAAGTCGAACTTCCTGCTCGAGGCGCTCTATTGGGGGCCGGCGCAACGCGAGGAGATCGCGCACCGCAGGAAGGTCGAGGAGATCATCGACTTCCTCGAAATCCAGCACATCCGCAAGACGCCGGTGGGCCGCCTGCCCTATGGCCTGCAGAAACGTGTCGAGCTGGGCCGGGCGCTTGCCGCCGAACCGTCGATCCTGCTGCTCGACGAGCCGATGGCCGGCATGAACGTGGAAGAGAAACAGGACATGTGCCGCTTCATCCTCGACGTGAATGACCAACTCGGCACCACCATCGTGCTGATCGAGCACGACATGGGCGTGGTGATGGACATCTCCGATCGTGTCGTGGTGCTCGACTACGGCAGAAAGATCGCCGACGGCACGCCGGACGAGGTGCGCGCCAACCAGGATGTCATCGACGCCTACCTCGGCGTCGCCCATTAAGGCGGATACAAGCGATGCAATTCTTCCTCGAAGTGCTCATCGGCGGCCTGCTCTCCGGCGTGATGTACGCGCTGGTCGCCCTCGGCTACGTGCTGATCTACAAGGCCTCCGGCGTGTTCAACTTCGCCCAGGGTGCCATGGTGTTTTTCGCCGCGCTGACCACCGCCGGCCTGGTCGATTCCGGCATGTCGCTTTGGCTGGCGGCGCTGCTGTCCATGGTGGCGATGGTGGTGCTCGGGCTGCTGACGGAAAAGATCGTGCTGCGCCCGTTGGTCGCGCAGCACGAGATCACGCTGTTCATGGCCACCATCGGCCTGACCTTTTTCGTCGAGGGCCTCGCCCAGGCGATCTGGGGCGCCAACGTGCGCAGCCTGGATCTCGGCATCGAGGACGTGCCGCTGGAATGGCTGCTGGAGAACGCCAACATCGCCGTTTCCCAGTTCGATCTCGTCGCCTCCGGCATTGCCGCGGTGCTGGTCACCCTGTTGGCCATTTTCTTTTCCAGGACCAAGATCGGGCGGGCGTTGCGCGCGGTGGCGGACGACCACCAGGCGGCCCTGTCGATCGGCATTCCGCTGCAGCACATCTGGGGCATCGTCTGGGGCGTGGCCGGATTCGTCGCGCTGGTGGCGGGCCTCCTCTGGGGCTCGCGCAACGGCGTGCAGTTCGCCCTGACTTTCGTTGCCCTCAAGGCCCTGCCGGTGCTGGTTCTCGGCGGTTTCACCAGCGTGCCCGGCGCCATCGTCGGCGGCCTCATCATCGGGGCATCGGAGAAACTGGCCGAAGTGTTCATCGGCCCGCTCGTCGGCGGCGGCATCGAGGGCTGGTTCCCCTACGTGCTGGCGCTGCTGTTCCTGCTGGTGCGGCCGGAAGGCCTCTTCGGCGAAAAGATCATTCGCCGCATCTGACGCGAGAAGACGGACACCATGCTCTACAGAGAAGCCGGCCAGTTCAAGGCCACCTACGTCGAAGACAGCGAGATTTTCCCGATCCGCCAGGACAAGATCGGCATTGCGATCATCCTGGTCGCCGCCTTCGTCGGCATTCCGCTGCTATCCACGGCAGGGATCATCGCCGACTACACCTTCACCGCCATCCTGACGCCCTTCCTGATCTTCTCCCTGGCGGCGCTCGGCCTGAACATCCTCACCGGCTACGCCGGGCAGCTTTCGCTCGGCACGGCGGCCTTCATGGCGGTCGGCGCCTTCGCCTCCTACAACTTCATGTTGCGCATCGACGGCATGCCGATCCTGGTGGCCTTCATCCTCGGTGGCCTCTGCGCGGCGGCGGTCGGCATCGTTTTCGGCCTGCCGAGCATGCGCATCCGCGGGTTTTATCTTGCCGCGGCGACGCTGGCGACGCAGTTCTTCATCGTCTGGTGCCTGACCAAGGTGGGCTGGTTCACCAACTACAACTCCTCGGGCGTGATCACCGCGCAGAAGATCGAGATGTTCGGCTACACCTTCGACACCGCCTTCAGCAAGTACCTGTTCGTGCTGTCCGTGGTTGCCGTCATGGCGCTGCTGGCGAAGAACATGGTGCGCACCAATGTCGGCCGCTCCTGGATGGCCATCCGCGACATGGACATGGCGGCCGAGGTGATCGGCTTCCGGCCGCTGCGCACCAAGCTGCTGGCCTTCGCCATCAGCTCCTTCTACTGCGGCGTGGCCGGCGCGCTGTTCGCCTATGCCTACCTCGGCACGGTGGAGCCGGAGGGTTTCAATCTCGACCTCTCCTTCCGCATCCTGTTCATGGTCATCATCGGCGGTGTCGGCAGCATCCTCGGTTCGTTTTTCGGGGCCGCCTTCATCGTGCTGGTGCCGATCTTCCTGAATGTCTTCACCAGTTTCCTCGAAAATTCGGTCGGCATCGGCCTGCCTTCCGGCATTTCCTCGAGCATCGAGCTGATGGTGTTCGGCGCGCTGATCATCTTCTTCCTCATCGTCGAGCCGCACGGCCTGGCGCGGCTGTGGCAGATCGGCAAGGAGAAGCTCAGGCTCTGGCCTTTCCCGCACTGAGCGACCCATGTTTTAATGAACCGTTTTCCAATAGCAAGTTCAGAAGTCGTTTCATCACACACAGGAGGTAGACAATGAAGTTCATGAAAAAAGCATTGGTGGCGACGGCCTTCGCGACCGCGGCGGTCTCGGCTTCCGCCCAGGAGCAATTCATTCCCTTGCTGTCTTACCGCGTCGGCCCCTACGCGGACGGCGGCTCGGGCTTCTTCGGCGGCGTGATCGATTACATGAATCTGGTCAACGCCTCGGGCGGCATCAACGGCGTCAAGCTGACCTGGGAGGAATGCGAGACGGAATACAACGCCACGCGCGGCGTCGAGTGCTATGAGCGCCTGAAGAAGTCGCACGGCGGCGC
>JBDHRL010000112.1:0-8285 GCA_039807535.1 Rhodocyclaceae bacterium | reverse complement strand
GACTACATCGGCAAGATCAAGGGCAAGATCAAGGGCAACATCGTGCTGCCGCCCGACATCAAGGGAAACCCCGAGGCGATCTTCGATGTCGTACAGCTGCCCAGCGGCGAGATACTCAGCGTCAAATTGAGGAAATCCAGCGGCCACGCCGCTTACGACAGCGCGGTCGAGCGCGCCATCCTCAAATCGAGCCCGCTGCCGAAGCCCGAGCAGGGCGAGCTCTTCAGCCGCAGCCTGGAACTGAAGTTCCGGCCGCTGGAGGAATAGCGAGAATGTATAATTTCGGGATCAACCACTCAGCCAAGCGATGATGACTGCCCTCGCCCGTGCCGCATTCGCCCTCGCCGTATGTGCGCTGTCCCTCGCCGCCCGCGCCCAGCTCACCATCGAGATCACCGGCGCCGGCGCCAACCGCATCCCCGTCGCCATCGCCGACTTCGCCGGCGAACCGGGCGTTGCCCGCGCCGTCGCCCTGGTGGTGCGCGCCGACCTCGAACGCAGCGGCCTGTTCAAAATGGTCGAAGCGGGGGCGCCGCTGGCGGAAAACGCCGCGGTGAACTTCGCCGACTGGAAATCGCGCGGCGCCGACGCCCTCGTCGTCGGCAGCGTGACGCCCGCCGCCAACGGCCGCTTCGAAGTGCGCTTCCGCCTCTACGACACGCAGAAGCAGGCCTCGCTCGGCGGCCTGGTCTATGTCATGGCGGCGCAGCAGGCGCGCACCACCGGCCACCGCATCGCCGACTTCGTCTATGAAAAGCTGCTCGGCGAGCCGGGCATCTTCTCCACCCGCATCGCCTACGTCGTGAAGAGCGCCGGGCGGTTCGAGCTGCAGATCGCCGACGCCGACGGCATGAACCCGCAGACCGCGCTGGCCTCGCGCGAGCCGATCATCTCGCCGGCCTGGTCGCCCGACGGCGGCCGTCTTGCCTATGTCTCCTTCGAATCGAAGAAGCCGGTGATCTACGTGCACTCGCTCGCCAGCGGCAGCCGCCACGTCGCCGCCAATTTCAAGGGCTCCAACTCCGCCCCGGCCTGGTCGCCCGACGGACGCAAACTCGCCGTGGTGCTGACCAAGGATGGTGCCTCGCAGCTGTATTCGCTGAATGCCGACGGCAGCGGCGTCGTGCGCCTGGCCTCCTCCAGCGGCATCGACACCGAGCCTTTCTTCTCGCCGGACGGCCAGTTCATCTACTTCACCTCCGACCGCGGCGGCAGCCCGCAGGTCTACCGCGTGCCGGCCACCGGCGGCGACGCCCAGCGCATCACTTTCGAGGGCAGCTACAACGTCACGCCGCGCCTGTCGCCCAACGGCAAGGGCATGGCCTTCGTCACGCGCACCGGCGGGCGCTTCCAGCTCGCCCTGATGGACCTCGCCACCCGCCAGACGCAGATCCTCACCGATTCGGACAAGGACGAATCGCCCAGCTTCGCCCCCAACGGCCGCATGATCCTCTACGCCTCCGAAATCGGCGGGCGCGGCGTGCTCGCCGCCGTGTCCAGCGACGGCCGCGTCAAGCAGAAACTTTCCGTGCAGGCGGGCGACGTGCGCGAACCGGCCTGGGGCCCCTTTTTGAAGCAGTAACCGACCAATGGAGATGACCATGCGCAAGAGCCTTCTGATCATGCTGGGCGCCGCCCTGATCGCGGGTTGCGGCACCACCGGCGAACCCGAGCAGTCCGGCGCTCCCGTCGAGGACCGCGACGCCAAGCGAATCGACGGCACCCAGGTCAAGCCGGTGACGGCGGACGACCAGCTGGGCAGCGCGCTGGCCGCCACCCGTCAGGGCGTGCTGGCCAAGCGCAGCGTGTTCTTCGACTACGACAGCTATGTCATCAAGGACGAGTTCAAGTCGCTGGTCGAGGCGCATGCCAAGTTCCTCGTCGCCAATCCGAAGGTGAAGATGCTCATCCAGGGCAACGCCGACGAGCGCGGCAGCCGCGAGTACAACCTGGCCCTCGGCCAGAAGCGGGCCGAAGCGCTCAAGAAGATGCTCATCCTGCTCGGCGCCCGCGAGGACCAGGTCGAGGCCGTCAGCCTGGGCGAGGAAAAGCCGCGCTGCAGCGAGTCGAACGAGGCCTGCTGGTCGCAGAACCGCCGCGACGACATGCTCTATACCGGCGAGTTCTGAGGTGACAGCCATCCCCCCGCCCCCCTTCCCGCGGAAGCGGGTGACGAAGGTTCAGCCGCGGCGCGGCTTGCGTGCGCTGGCTGCAGCCCTCCCTGGGGCGGCCCGGCGGAGCGCTGCGGCATGAAGCGCCGCCTGGCCGCCCTGCTCCTCGTCGCTGCCCTGCCGGCGCGGGCCGCCCTCTTCGACGACGATGAGGCGCGCAAGCGCATCGAGGGCCTGCGCACGGAAATGAACGCGCGCATGGAGAAGCTGGAAGCCGCCTCGCGCGGGCAGATCGACCTGGCGAACCAGATCGAGGCGCTGAAGGCCGAGCTAGCCAAGCTGCGCGGCCAGGTCGAGGTGCTCGGCAACGAAATCGAGGCCACGCAGAAACGCCAGAAGGATTTTTACATCGATCTCGACAACCGCCTGCGCAAGCTGGAGCCGCAGGCCGGCACGGAGGGCAAGCCGGCCGAATCGAAACCGGCGAGCGACCCGGCGGCGGAAACGCGCGACTACGAGACGGCGCTGACGCTTTTCAAGGCCGGCAAGCACAAGGACGCGCTGAACGCCTTCCTCGCCTTCGTCAAGGCTTACCCGGCCAGCCCCTTCCTGTCCTCGGCGCATTACTGGGCCGGCAGCGCACATTACCAGCTCGGCGAATACAAGAAGGCCATCGAGCTGTTCGCCAAGCTCGCCGCCACCTGGCCGGAGGATGCCAAGGCGCCCGATGCACTGCTTGGGGAAGCCAACTGCCAGCAGGAATCCGGCGACGCCAAGGGCGCGAAGAAGACGCTGGAGACGCTCGTCGAGAAATACCCCGCCAGCGCGGCCGCGGCCGTCGCCAAGCAGCGGCTGTCGAACCGCCCGCCCGCAAAGAAGAAGTGAGCGGCGCGGGCGCCCGCCGCCCGCCTGAAACCGCCATGCCCGACCACGCCACCCTGCTGCGCGTCACCGAGATCTTCCATTCCCTGCAGGGCGAGAGCACCCGCGCCGGCGTGCCCACGGTATTCGTGCGCCTGACCGGCTGCCCGCTGCGCTGCGCCTGGTGCGACACCGACTACGCCTTTTCCGGCGGCACGGCGATGACGCTTGGCGACGTGCTGCTCGAAGTGGCGCGGCACGGCGCGCGCCACGTCTGCGTCACCGGCGGCGAGCCGCTGGCGCAGAAGGCCTGCCTGCCCCTGCTCGCCGCCTTGTGCGACGCCGGCTACTCGGTGTCGCTGGAGACCAGCGGGGCGCTGGACATCTCCGGGGTGGATCCGCGCGTCTCGCGCGTCATGGACCTCAAGGCGCCGGCCTCGGGCGAGGCCGACCGCAACCACTGGGAAAACCTGGCCCTGCTCAATGCCCGCGACGAGTTGAAGATCGTGCTGGCCGGCGAGGCGGATTACGCGTGGGCAAAGTCAGTCCTCGCGGCACGGCGACTGGACGCTCTCTGCCCGGTGCTGCTCTCGCCGGTGGCGGGAAAACTCGATGCGAAGCAGCTGGCCGAATGGGTGCTGCGCGACCAGCTGCCGGTGCGGGTGCAACTGCAACTGCACAAGCTCATCTGGGGTTTGGAACGGGGGAGATAGAAGGCATGAGCGAAAGGCGCGCGGTGGCGCTGCTCTCGGGCGGCCTCGATTCGGCCACCACCCTGGCCATCGCCCGCAGCGAAGGCCATGCCTGCTACACCCTGTCGGTGGCCTACGGCCAGCGCCACGCCGCAGAACTGGCGGCGGCCGCGCGCGTCGCCGCGGCGCTGGGCGCCCGCGAGCACCGCGTCGTCGATGTCGACCTTGCCCAGTTCGGCGGCTCGGCGCTGACCGACCGCAGCATCGACGTGCCGATGCAGGGCGTGCAGGCGGGCATCCCCGCCACCTACGTGCCGGCGCGCAACACCGTCATGCTGTCGCTGGCCCTGGCCTGGGCCGAGGTGCTCGGCGCCCGGGACATCTTCGTCGGCGTGAATGCCGTCGACTACTCCGGTTACCCCGACTGCCGGCCGGAATACATCGCCGCCTTCGAGGCGATGGCCAATCTCGCCACCAAGGCCGCCGTCGAGGGCGCCCGTCTCGCCATCCACGCCCCGCTGATCGCCCTTTCCAAGGCCGACATCATCCGCCGCGGCACGGCGCTCGGCGTGGATTACGCCCTCACCGTCTCCTGCTACCAGGCCGACGCCGCCGGCGCCGCCTGCGGTCTTTGCGACTCCTGCCGGCTGCGCCGTGCCGGCTTCGTTGCGGCCGGACTGCCCGATCCGACGCGCTACATCACTGCTTGAGAGCTAAAATTCACCCCGGTTATACGGCGTGAAACAAGACTAATCCACGGCAACGGCGGTTTCTTTAGAATCCGCTGACCGTGCCGTAATACAAGCGAGCACACCTCGAGGAGGACGCATGGAATTCACAATTCACAACCAGGTGCTGACAACGGTCTTCGTCGTCGCCATCGTCATGGGCGCCGTGGCGAACAAGACCAACTTCTGCACCATGGGCGCCGTCTCCGACTGGGTGAACATGGGCGACACCGGGCGGCTGCGCGCCTGGCTGCTGGCCATGGCCGTGGCCATGCTCGGGGTGGCCGCCATGGCCGGCATGGGCCTCGCCAGCATCGGCAACAGCACCTTCCCGCCCTATCGCACGCCGAACTTCGCCTGGCTGCGCTACCTGCTCGGCGGCCTGATGTTCGGCGTCGGCATGACGCTCGGCTCGGGCTGCGGCAACAAGACCCTGGTGCGCATCGGCGGTGGCAACCTGAAGTCGCTGGTCGTGCTGGTCATCGCCGCGATCTGCGCCTACCTCATGCTGTGGACCGAGTTTTACGCCCAGGTCTTCAATTCCTGGATCGCCGCCACCACCGTCGATCTCGGCAAGTCGGGCATGCAAAGCCAGGCGGTGAGCGAATTCTTCGGCGCCGGCGCCGCACCACAGATCGCCACCGGCGCCGTGATCGGCCTGGCGCTGGCCGGCCTCGCCTTCGCCTCGAAGGAGTTCCGCGGCAGCTTCGACAACATTCTCGCCGGCCTGGTGATCGGCCTCGCCGTGGTGATCGGCTGGTATCTTACCGCCGGCCCGATGGGCGTCGCCTGGAAGGAATGGGCGGAGATGGCCGACAGCGTGCCAAGCCGCGTCGAGGTGCAGTCCTTCACTTTCATCAGCCCGATGGGCGACAGCGTGCGCTACCTGATGAGCCCGGGCAATTTCGCCCTCATCAATTTCGGCGTCACCGCGCTGGCCGGCGTCATCCTCGGCTCCTTCCTCTACGCCCTTCTCAGCGGCAATTTCCGCTTCGAGTGGTTCGCCACCGGCGGCGACTTCCTCAACCATGCCATCGGCGCGGCGCTGATGGGCATCGGCGGCGTGCTGTCGATGGGCTGCACCATCGGCCAGGCCATCACCGGCGTGTCGACCCTGGCGATGGGATCCTTCCTGACCTTCTTCGCCATCGTCGCCGGTGCCGCAACGACCATGAAGATCCAGTACTGGCGCATGATGCGGGAAGCGTAGGACACCAGAAAAGAGCGCCTGAAAAATTGACACCATTCAGGCCGGCTTCTATAATGCGCGGCTCTTTCGGGGGTCGTTAGCTCAGCTGGTAGAGCAGCGGACTTTTAATCCGTTGGTCGGCGGTTCGAATCCGCCACGGCCTACCACCGAAATCAAGGGCTTGAGAGCAATCTCAGGCCCTTTTCACTTCTACAAAGACAGCCGAACTTCTACAATTCTCAGCGTAGCGGCTTCACGCGCTCGCCCTTCCTGGCCCGCACATACGCATGCGTCATGGTGACATTCTTGTGCCCTAGCAGGCGCTGCGCCCTGTCCATTCCGCCTGCCGCGCTCGCCTCGGTGGCGGTCTTCGCCCGGATGTCCCGGAACTGGAAATTGACGCCAGCCGCCTCCCTGGCCGCATCGAATCGCCCCCTCAGCATCCAGTACGTGAGCGGTTGCCCGTCTTCGTCCTGAATGAGGTAGCGGCCCTTCACCTTCGCTGGCCTGTTGGCGATCCGCGCCAGCACTTCGGCAAGCTCGCCTGCGATCTCAACGGCAAGGCGATGGCCCGTCTTGTTCTGGCGAAAGTGCAGTGCCCCGCCCTCGATGTCCGCTCGGGTGATTTTCAGAATATCGGCAGGCCGCTGGCCCGTCAGCAGGGCAACATCCATCGCATCCTGTACGGTGTAGTGCGCGGCCCGATATACCGCTTCGAATTCGTCATCCGTGACGTATCGATCCCGCCCGGCTTCCTTGTGGCCCTTGACGCCCGCACAGGGGTTGGGGGCGTCGGTGTAGCCCCATGATCGCGCCATGTTGAATATATGCGACAGCAAGGCTTTTTCCCGGTTGGCGCGGGTCTTCGCCTTCTCGCCGCGTAGGTCAAGATACCGGCGCACGTCAGACGGTCGAATCTCGTCAATCGGCATCCGCCCGAAGGCGGCAAGCAGCCTGCCCAGTTCCGCCGCATTGCCTTTTTGCGTGCGGTAGGCTTTGCGCGGCATGATCTCGCGTTCGTAGCGCGTGGCGACGATTGAAAACGTCTTGTCTGTAGGATCTGGCTCGCGCCCCTCGATTTCCGCCCACTTGCGCCGCATTTCAGCCTTGTCGCTACCGAGCGGTATCCATCGGCGCGGCTTGCCGCCGGTGTCGTAGTAGTAGCTATTCCCCTTGCGCCGCACACGCGGCGGCAGGTCAAGGTCTTTTTCTCGCCGTCGCCCCATCGCTCATTGTTCTTTTCAAAGCGTCCCAATCCGGCTTCACCAAACGCCCATCCTCTACCGCCGCCCCGCCTAGCCGCGCCTCGGCATGGGCACGTGAGACGATGGGCCTCCTGGCAGCGTTGCGAACGAACTTCCACCCCTCGGCGTCAAGCCAGCGGCATTGATCGCTCGCCCTGACATAGCCTGTCAGTTCCGCCAGTTCATCACTTGTGAGGAACAGTTCCGCCATTTCCGCACCTACCGGCGCTTCAACATCACACGCCATTTCATTCGCCATTCCCGCCGGGTGCGGCAACGCTTCCGGGCCTGCTTCGCTTGCTGGCGAATGGCGTAGCAAGATTGCACGCGGTAGCCTGGCTTGGTAAGGCGCAGGTAGCGGAAGATTCGCATCAGGTGAATTCCCGGCTCCGTAGACGGCAGCGGATTGACTCGTTGCGGTGTTTTCATGCTGTGGCCTCCTTGAGGGTGTGCCGCTCCGACTCGGTGGCGGCGGGCAGGTTGTAGACGCGGGCGGTGTTCAGTTGCGTCAGCAGGGTGGACAGCCGCCCATGCATGGCATGCAGTTCGTCTGTGACGCCTTGCGACAAGAACATTTCGCGCAGGCGGGTGTTCTCGGCTTGCAGTTCGTCGGCGCGGGTTTTCTGGCGCTCGATCTCGCGGCGGGCTTCGGCAAGATCGGCATAGAGCTGCGGCAGGCGGTTCAATTCGTGCGGCGTGACAGCCAGCCGTCCTACGTCCGGCGACACGAATTCCCCTGTTGCACGATTGATGAACCAGCCATCCCACTGACGATGCGACAGCCTGGTGTGCACCGTTTGGGACAGCAGGCGCAGCGCCTCAAATGCAGGGAACTGGATTTTCTGTTTCCCGGTTTCCCATCGCTCGATCGTTTTCTGGTCAAGCCGGAGATGGGCGGCGCACTGCTTTCGCGTCATGGACAGGATGAGGCGCAGCGCCTTGAACCGCTCCCCGGTGACTTCCACCCAAGGCCGCGATGCGACAAGCCACTGCGGGAGCGTCGGCCCGAATGCCGCCGTCAGCCACGCCAGCCGCTCGTCGTCGATTCCCGCATCCTCTGCGCCCTGCATGCAGCATGCCCACCGCGTGCGCTCCGACACTGACCGCCTAGCTACCCGCTTGCTGATGGCCGAGCGCTTCCCCGCAGGCTTGCGCCCGCCTATGCCTTGTGGTGTATGATTTGTGTCATCCATTTTCGATTGCTCGTCCAATCGGAGGTGGTCAGGCGGTTATGGGCGATGGCTCGCTGGCATAACCGCCTTTTTCATTCGGCGGTGCGCCTCCAAACCATCCCCTTGAAGTCCGCGCCGCTTCTCGCCGCGTACAGTTATTGACACGAGTCCAAGAAACCCCAAACCCACTGCCGGCCGTCTCGGGGCGACGGCAATCCGCCGCCCCGTAGCCACTGCCGCTCAGGGATGTATTCCGTTTGATTTCCCACCGAAAAACCCGCGTGACGA
>JBDHRL010000005.1:0-42303 GCA_039807535.1 Rhodocyclaceae bacterium | reverse complement strand
GACGTGCACCGCGCCGGCGGCATCATGGCCATCCTCGGCGAACTCGACCGCGCCGGCCTCATCCACCGCGACTGCCCGACGGTGCTCTATCCGACGCTGGGCGAGGCGCTCGACTGCTGCGACGTGAAGCGCAACGCCGATACGAAGGTGCATGAGTTCTTTCGCGCCGCGCCCGGCGGCGTGCCGACGCAGACGGCGTTCTCGCAAAGCCGGCGCTACGCCACGCTCGACCTCGACCGCGCCAACGGCTGCATCCGCGACAAGGCACATGCCTATTCGCAGGACGGCGGCCTCGCCGTGCTGTTCGGCAACCTCGCCGAGAAGGGCTGCATCGTGAAGACGGCGGGCGTCGACGAGTCGATCCTGAAATTCACCGGCCGCGCCCGCGTCTGCGAATCGCAGGAGGAGGCGGTGGAGAGAATCCTCGGCAAGCAGATCGTCGCCGGCGACGTCGTCGTCGTGCGCTTCGAGGGGCCGAAGGGCGGGCCAGGCATGCAGGAGATGCTCTACCCGACTTCGTACATCAAGGCGATGGGGCTGGGCAAGGAATGCGCGCTGCTCACCGACGGCCGCTTCTCCGGCGGCACCTCGGGCCTGTCGATCGGCCACGCCTCGCCCGAGGCGGCAGCCGGCGGCGCCATCGGCCTGGTCGAGGACGGCGACATCATCGAGATCGACATCCCCAACCGGCGCATCCATCTCGCCGTGGAAAAGTCAGTCCTGGCGGCACGGCGCAAGGCGATGGAAGCGAAGGGTGACGCCGCCTGGAAGCCGGCGAAACGCCAGCGCCAGGTCTCCGGCGCGCTCCAGGCCTACGCCGCAATGACCACCAGCGCCGACACCGGCGCGGTGCGCGACGTGAGGCAGCTTGGAAAAGCCTGAGGATTTCGAGGCGCTCTACAGCGGCCGGCTGTGGAGCCTGTTGTCCTGGCAGCAGTTGTCGGATTTCTGGACGCGCATCGAACGTGGCGCCGGCTGGTATCTCTACGCCGTCGGCGAACCGCTGCCCACGGCGGCAGCCGGCGCCGCGGAGGTCGATGCCTTCATCGCGCGCATCGACGAACTGCTGCGCCGCGAGCACCATCACGACTACTGCGGCATCGTCTACGCCGACGACCTCGACGCGCCGCGCATGGTGAAAATCTACGACCCCAACAACCTCGGCTCCTCCTGCGGCACCGGCAAGCACCCCCACCCCCCCGGCTGGATCATGAGCCGCGTGCCGCCCGTCGCTCTGGATCGGCCGGGACCCCTGCCCGAAAGCCGCCGGCGCTGGTGGCGCGCCCTTTTCGGTAGCTGAATCCCCGGCTTGCCCTTCCGCCGGTCCCGGCCCATAATTCCGACAAAATTACTCGGAATTCTTCTCCCCAACATGCCCAACCGTCTCGCCGGCGAGACTTCGCCCTATCTGCAGCAGCACGCGGACAACCCCGTGGATTGGCTTCCATGGGGTGAGGAAGCGCTCACCCTGGCAAAGCGGGAAGACAAGCCGATCCTGCTCTCCATCGGCTACTCGGCCTGCCACTGGTGCCATGTCATGGCCCACGAATCCTTCGAGGATGCGGAGGTGGCGGCGGTGATGAACCGCCTGTTCGTGAACATCAAGGTGGATCGCGAAGAGCGACCGGACCTCGACCAGATCTACCAGAGCGCCCAGCAGATGCTCACCGGTCGCACGGGCGGCTGGCCGCTCACCCTGTTCCTCGCGCCGGATGGAACACCCTTTTACGGCGGCACCTATTTCCCCAAATCGCCGCGCTACGGGCTGCCCGGCTTCGCCGATCTGTGCCAGCGCGTGGCGGCAGCCTGGCACGAGCGCCGCGGCGACATCGCGCGGCAGAATGAGGAACTGCACCGCGCGCTCAACGACATCGCGGCGACCAGCCCGCCCGGCGGCGAGCTGACCGCGGCCCCGCTCGAGCTGGCCATCGAGCGCGCCGCGCAATCCTACGATCCGCAGTTCGGCGGCTTCGGCGGCGCGCCGAAATTCCCCCATCCGGCCGATCTGGAGCTGCTGCTGCGCCGCCACGCCGCCACGAACAATTCGCGCTGCGGCGAGATGGCCTTGACGACCCTGCGCAAGATGGCTGAAGGCGGCATTTACGACCAGCTCGGTGGCGGCTTCTGCCGCTACAGCGTGGACGAGCGCTGGGCGATCCCGCACTTCGAGAAGATGCTCTACGACAACGGGCCGCTGCTGCGCCTGTATGCGGATGCCTGGCGGATTTCGGGCGACCCCCTGTTCAAGCGCGTCGCCGAGGAGACCGCCGGCTGGGTCATGCGCGAGATGCAGTCGCCGGAAGGCGGCTACTTTTCCTCGCTGGACGCCGACTCGGAGCACGAGGAAGGCAAGTTCTACGTCTGGTCGCGCGAAGAAGTCAGTCGCTGTACCACGGCGGAGGAATACGCGGTGGTCGCGGCGCACTACGGCCTCGAGCGGCCGGCGAATTTCGAGGGCGCACACTGGCATCTCGTCGTGGCGCGGCCGCTCGAAGAAGTCGCCGCGGCGCTCGGCAAGCCGCTGGCGGAATGCGAGCTCATGCTCGCTTCGGGCCGGGCGAAGCTCTTCGACGCGCGCGAGCGGCGCGTGCGCCCGGGGCGCGACGAAAAAATTCTGGTCAGCTGGAATGCCCTCATGATCGAGGGCATGGCGCATGCCGGTCGGGCGCTCGGCCGGGAAGACTGGCTGGATTCGGCGCGGCGGGCGCTGGCGTTCGTCCGGCGTACGCTCTGGCGCGACGGGCGACTGCTCGCCACGTATAAGGACGGCCGCGCCCACCTGAATGCCTATCTGGACGATTACGCCTTTCTGCTCAAGGCGGTGCTGGAAATGCTGCAGGCGGAATTCGACGCGGAGCTGCTGGCCTTCGCCGAGGCGCTCGGCGATGCGCTGTTGCAGCATTTCGAGGATCGAAGGAGCACCCTCTCCCCCGACCCCTCTCCCGCAAGCGGGCGAGGGGAGGTTCTTGAATCGCTACGCGACCAAACAGGGGGCGGCGGCTTCTGGTTCACCAGCCACGACCACGAAGCCTTGATCCACCGCGCCAAGAGCGGCCACGACGGCGCCATGCCCTCGGGCAACGGCGCGGCCGCCTTTGCGCTGCAACGCCTGGGCCACGTGACGGGCCAGTCGCGCTACCTGGAAGCCGCGGACCGCGTCCTGCGAATTTATTCTCCGGCCATGGCGCGCCAGCCCGGCGGCTTCGCCACGCTGCTGGCCGCCCTGGAGGAGGCCATTGTCCCTACCGTCATTGCCGTCTTGCGCGGGCCGGCGGATCAACTGCCTGACTGGAAAAAGGAAATCTCGGAGCGGTATCTTCCGTGGCTGATGATCCTGGCGCTGCCGGAGCTTCCCGGCGCGCTGCCACCGGCCCTCGACAAGCCGCTGGGAGCGAGTGTCAACGCCTGGGTCTGTTCGGGCGTTAAGTGCCTTGAGCCGATCGATGATTTCTCTTGTCTGGAACGGGTTTGCAAGTCCCCGGAATTGATTTAGAGTATCGGCGCACTTTCCAACCACGCCTAAGAGGAATTTGAAAAATGAAACTGCTGAAAACCCTGCTGCTCGCCGGCGCCGGCCTGCTCATCGCCGGCCAGGCCTCCGCTGACGAAGCCCTGGCCAAAGCCAAGAACTGCATGAGCTGCCACGCCGTCGACAAGAAGGTCGTCGGCCCGTCCTACAAGGACGTCGCCAAGAAATACGCCGGCCAGGCCGACGCCGCCGCCAAGCTGGAAGGCAAGGTGAAGAAAGGCGGCTCCGGCGTCTGGGGCACCGTGCCGATGCCGCCGAACGCCGCCGTCAGCGACGCCGACATCCACAAGCTGGTGGCCTGGATCCTGGCAATGAAGTAAGCAGTTTCCATCGCTGCGGAAGGCCAGCCTGCGGGCTGGCCTTTTTTATTGACATCGCCGGAGACGAACCGCACAATCCCCGCGCATTCTCTCGCCAGAACAATAAGCCGCACATTTCAGAGGAGACCCAGTCCATGCGCTTCCCCGTCAAGACGATCGGCCTTGCCGTCGCTTCCACCCTGATCCTGTCCGGCTGCGGCAAGGAGGCGCCGCCGCCCCCGCCGAAGGCCGAATCACCTGCCGCGCCGCCACCGAAGCCGGCCGTGACCGTGAAAATCGGCCATGTCGCGCCGCTCACCGGCCCGCAGGCGCACCTGGGCAAGGACAACGAGAACGGCGCGCGCCTCGCCATCGAGGAAGCCAACGCAAAGAAACCGGAAATCGGCGGCGCCGTGGTGACCTTCGAACTGCTCGGCGAAGACGACCAGGCCGATCCGAAGCAGGGCACGACGGTGGCGCAGAAGCTGATCGACGCCAAGGCGAGCGGGGTCATCGGCCACCTCAATTCCGGCACCACGATCCCGGCCTCCAAGCTGTATGCGGAGGCCGGCATCCCGCAAATCTCGCCTTCCGCCACCAATCCGAAATACACGCAGCAGGGCTTCAAGACCGCCTTCCGCGTGATGGCCAACGACGAGCAGCAGGGCAAGGTGCTCGGCGGCTACGCCACCCAGCAGCTCGCCGCCAAGAAGATCGCCATCGTCGACGACCGCACCGCCTATGGCCAGGGCGTCGCCGACGAGTTCGAGAAGGCGGCCAAGGCCGGCGGGGCCGACATCGTCGCGCGCGAGTTCACCAATGACAAGGCCACCGACTTCGCCGCCATTCTCACCAAGATCAAGTCGAAGAAACCGGATCTCGTCATGTACGGCGGCATGGACGCCCAGGCCGGCCCGATGGCGCTGCAGTTGAAGAAACTCGGCATCAAGGCGAAGATGATTTTCGCCGACGGCGGCTGCACCACCGAGTTCCACAAGCTGGCGGGCGATGCCTCCGATGGCAATTACTGCTCGCTGCCGGGCGTGCCGCTGGAGAAGATGCCGGGCGGCGTGGCCTTCAAGGAAAAGTACGCCAAACGCTTCAATGTCGACATCCAGCTCTATGCGCCCTATTCCTACGACGCGGCCAGCGTCATG
Organism: Rhodocyclaceae bacterium; assembly: GCA_039807535.1. Taxonomy (GTDB): domain Bacteria; phylum Pseudomonadota; class Gammaproteobacteria; order Burkholderiales; family Rhodocyclaceae; genus Desulfobacillus. Next base: position 37,318 of record JBDHRL010000005.1, on the reverse strand, counting down.
ATCGACGCCATGAAGCGCGCCAACTCGGTCGAGCCGGCCAAGTATCTGGTCGAGCTGCCGAAGACGAACTTCGACGGCGTCACGGCCAGGATCACCTTCGACGAGAAGGGCGACGTCAAGGACGGCGCCATCACCCTCTATCAGGCCAAGGGCGGCAAGTGGGAGGCGCTGGAAACCATCGGCGGCGCGGCACCCGCCGAACCCCAGCCGGCCGCCATGGGCGGAATGTCGGGAATGTCCGGCATGAGCGGCATAAGCGCTGCGCCGGCGGCAACGCCCGCAGCCGCGGCACCCGCCGAGAAGAAGTAAGCCTCATCTTTGTCGGGCAAACGGCACCTTCGGGTGCCGTTTGTTTGTAGACTGGGCGCAATGGACACCTTCATCCAGCAGATCATCAACGGCCTGGTGCTGGGCAGCATCTATGCCCTGGTTGCGCTGGGCTACACGATGGTCTATGGCATCCTCGGCCTCATCAACTTCGCTCACGGCGAGGTGGTGATGATCGGCGCGCTCACCGCGCTCAGCGTCATCAAGCTGCTGGCCGCGAGCGGCCTGCCCGGCATCGTGGTGGTGCTGATCGGGCTGCTCGCCGCGATTCCCGTATGCATGGCGCTCGGCTTCACCATCGAGCGCATCGCCTACCGGCCGCTGCGCAATGCTCCGCGCCTCGCCCCGCTCATCACCGCCATCGGCGTCTCCATCGTGTTGCAGCAGGTAGCGATGATCTTCTGGGGCCGCAACTACCATTCCTTTCCGCCCATCCTGCCGACGAGCGGCCGCGACATCGGCGGCGCCACAATCGGCGACCTGCAGATCGTCATCGTCCTCGCCGCAGCGGCGATCATGGCCGGGCTGATGCTGCTGGTAAACCGCACGCGACTCGGTCGCGCCATGCGCGCCACGGCGGAGAATCCGCAGATCGCCGGTCTGATGGGGGTAAACATCAACGTCATCATTTCCGCCACCTTCCTTATCGGCTCGGCGCTGGCGGCCGTGGCCGGCGTGATGGTCAGCGCCAATTACTCGATCGCCCACTACCACATGGGCTTCATCCTCGGCCTGAAGGCGTTCACCGCGGCGGTGCTGGGCGGCATCGGCAACCTGCCCGGCGCCATGCTCGGCGGCGTGCTGCTCGGCCTGATCGAATCGCTCGGCGCCGGCTACATCGGCGATCTCACCGGCGGCTTTCTCGGCAGCCATTACCAGGACGTGTTCGCCTTTTTCGTGCTGATCCTGGTGCTGGTCTTCCGGCCCTCCGGCCTGATGGGCGAAAAAATCGCGGAGCGTGCGTGAGCGCTCAAAAGAAAAAAGCCCTGCTGGGCATGCTCCTCATCGGCGTGGCGCTCGCCGTGCTGCCTTTCCTGGTCGGCAAGGGGCTGGGCAACGCCTGGGTGCGCGTGCTCGACTTCGCCCTGCTCTACGTCATGCTGGCGCTGGGGCTGAACATCGTCGTCGGCTTCGCCGGCCTGCTCGACCTCGGCTATATCGCCTTCTATGCCGTCGGCGCCTATCTTTACGCCTTGCTGGCCTCACCGCACCTGGCAGCGGCGTTCCCCGGCGTTTTTCCGGCAGGCATTCATTGGCCGGCGTGGGCGATCCTGCCGCTGGGCGCTCTGGTCGCCGGCATCTTCGGCGTGCTGCTCGGCGCGCCGATCCTGCGGCTGCGCGGCGACTACCTCGCCATCGTCACGCTCGGCTTCGGCGAGATCGTGCGCATCTTCATGAACAACCTCAACGCGCCGGTCAACCTCACCAACGGCCCGCAGGGCATCAGTCAGATCGACCCCGTGCGCATCGCCGGCGTGCCGCTGTCGAAGCCGATCGAGCTGTTCGGCCTGAGCTTTCCCTCCGTCTATCTCTACTACTACCTGTTCCTGGCGCTGACGCTGCTCGTCGTCTTCGTCTCCATCCGCCTCGAGGATTCGCGCATCGGCCGCGCCTGGGTGGCGATCCGCGAGGACGAGATCGCCGCCAAGGCCTGCGGCATCAACACGCGCAACGTCAAGCTGCTCGCCTTCGCCATGGGCGCCACCTTCGGCGGCGTCGCCGGCGGCCTCTTCGCCGGTTTCCAGGAATTCGTCAGCCCGGAAAGCTTCGGCCTGATGGAGTCGATCATGGTGCTGTGCATGGTGGTGCTGGGCGGCATGGGCCACATCCCCGGCGTCATCCTCGGCGGGCTGCTGCTGGCGATCCTGCCGGAGGCGCTGCGCCACGGCGCCGTGCCGATGCAGCAGGCGGCCTTCGGCCGCGTGCTGCTCGACCCCGAGTCGCTGCGCATGCTGCTGTTCGGCATGGCGCTGATCGCCGTCATGCTGTATCGGCCGGCCGGCCTGTGGCCCGAGGCGCGGCGCAAACGCGAGTTCCAGGCCGGGAAAGCCAGATGAACGGCCTGCTTCTCGACGCCCAGTCGATCGGCAAGCGCTTCGGCGGCGTGCGCGCGCTGCACGACGTCTCGCTCTCCATTCGCCGCAATGAAATCTACGGCCTGATCGGCCCCAACGGCGCCGGCAAGACGACCTTCTTCAACGTGCTGACCGGTTTGTACACCGCCGACCGCGGCCAGTTCGTCTTCGACGGCGCGCCGCTGAGGATCGCCGCGCCGCACGAGGTCGCCGCCGCCGGCATCGCGCGCACCTTCCAGAACATCCGCCTGTTCGCCAACATGACGGCGCTGGAAAACGTCATGGTCGGCCGCCACCTGCGCACCTCGGCCGGCGTCGTCGGCGCCGTGCTGCGCGACCGCGCCACGCGCGAGGAGGAGGAGGCCATTGCCCAGCGCGCGCACGAACTGCTCAGGTATGTCGGCATCCACCGCCACGGCAACATCCTGGCGCGCCACCTCGCCTACGGCGACCAGCGCCGGCTGGAGATCGCGCGGGCGCTGGCGACGGAACCCAGGTTGCTGGCGCTGGATGAGCCGGCCGCCGGCATGAACGCGACGGAAACGGCCTCGCTCAAGCAGCTCATCGAGGCGCTGCGCGCCGACGGCCTGACGATCCTGCTCATCGAGCACGACGTGAAACTGGTGATGGGCCTGTGCGACCGCGTCGCCGTCCTCGACTACGGCGAGAAGATCGCCGAGGGCGTGCCGGCCGAGGTGCAGCGCGACCCGAAGGTGATCGAAGCGTATCTCGGAGGCGCCGTTGCTTGAGGTAAGGGATCTCCACGTCTCCTACGGCAACATTTCCGCCGTCAAGGGCGTCAGCTTCGAAGTGGCGGCGGGGGAAATGGTCTGCCTGATCGGCGCCAACGGCGCCGGCAAGACCACCACGCTGAAGGCGCTGGCACGCCTGCTGCCGGCGCAGGGCGCCATCCATTACCGCGGCCACAGCATCCTGCACCGCCCGGCGCATGCGCTGATCGGCGCAGGCCTGACGCTGGTGCCGGAAGGCCGCGGCGTTTTCGCGCGGCTGACGGTCGCGGAGAACCTCGACATGGGTGCCTACTCGCGCCGCGACCGCGCCGAGGTCGCCGCCGATCTCGACCGCGTCTACGGCCTGCTGCCGCGCCTGAAGGAGCGGGCGGAGCAGCTCGCCGGCACGCTCTCCGGCGGCGAGCAGCAGATGCTCGCCATCGGCCGCGCCCTGATGAGCCGGCCGAAGCTGCTGCTGCTCGACGAGCCCTCGATGGGCCTGGCGCCGATCATGGTGCAGAAGGTGTTCGAGGTGATCCAGTCGGTCGCCGCCCAGGGGGTGACCATCCTGCTCGTCGAACAAAACGCCCGGCTGGCGCTGTCGGTGGCCTCGCGCGGCTACGTCATGGAAAGCGGCGCCATCACGCTGACGGACACCGCACCGGTGCTGCTCGCCAACCCGAAGGTGCGCGAAGCCTACCTGGGCGAGTAGAGAACTACGATCCCGCCTGCAGCATCCGCGCCAGGCGCGGCGCCGGCCGCAGCAGGTCGGCCAGGGTGTGCCGGTCCAGTTCGGCGTAGAAGGCATCGGCGGCTTTCCTGAAGATCCCCTTCAGCAGGCAGGCCGGCGCGATATTGCATTCGCTGCGCTCGGCATCGAAACACTCGACCAGCGCCAGGCTGTCCTCGCTGCCGCGCACCACCTCGCCGACGACGATGTCCTCCGGCGCCACGGCCAGGCGCAGGCCGCCGCCCTTGCCGCGCACCGTTTCGATGTAGCCGCGCCGCCCCAGGTGATGCACCACCTTCATGAGGTGGTTTTCCGAGATACCATAGGCGGCGGCGATCTCGGCGATGGTGACGAGGCCGTCGCGCCGCACGCCGAGATACATCAGCACGCGCAGGGTGTAGTCGGAAAAGGCGGTCAGCCGCATGAGGCCCCCGGTCGCCGGATTGAAGATGTATTGCAGATGTTGATTATCCCGCAAGCGGGTGATATAGTGAAGATGTATCTTCGGTGCTTGTTTATAAGGAGGCCATGATGGCGGACCCGGCAGCCAACATGCCGGCGGAGGAGGAGATCCGCGCCGCGCTGCGCAGCGTGATCGATCCCGAAGTAGGCATGAACGTGGTCGACCTCGGCCTCGTCTATGGCATCGAGATCGCACCGAACCGGGTGCGTGTCGCGATGACCATGACGACGCCGGCCTGCCCCATGAGCTCCATGATCACCGACGATGCACGCGAGGCGATTCGCGACATTGCCCCGGACGACGCCGCTGTTACCGTCGATCTGGTCTGGGATCCGCCCTGGAGCTCGGAGATGATGTCGGACAGCGCCAAGCAGCATTTCGGCTGGTCCTGAAGGACTGGCGGATCATCCCAACCCTCACAGGAGACGTAGCATGACCTCGGAAACGATCATCGACGTGCGCAATATCGTGCCGCGCGAACGCCACCCGCAAATCTTTGGCGCCTATAACAAGCTTGGCGTAGGCGAGGCTTTCACCCTGGTGAACGACCACGATCCGAAGCCGCTCTATTACCAGTTCCAGCACGAGTTCGGCCAAAAATTCGGCTGGGATTACCTCGAAACCGGACCTGTCTGGAAAGTGCGCATTTCCAAGGCTGCCTAGACAATCATGGCGCGCTCGGCAGCCCTGCCCCGGCCGGCATGGCGGGCGCATGATCCGTCCCGGCATGTCCTGGAGCAGCCATTAGGCTGAACGCGGCATGACCGATATCCGGCCACCCTATCGCGTCCCGTTGCTGATACTGGGCTTTGCCTGCCTCATCACGGGCGCCTGCGCCGGCCTTGCCCGCCTGGGCTGGGCCGTGCCGCGACACGCATTCGATCTCGCCGCCGTTCATGGACCGCTCATGGTGAGTGGTTTCTTCGGCACCGTCATCAGCCTGGAGCGGGCCGTGGCGCTTGCGCGCCGCTGGGCCTATCTTGGCCCCCTCGCCGCCGGATTGGGCGGGCTGGGGTTGATCGGCGGCGCCCCCCCCGCCATCGCACAAGCCTTGCTCACCCTGGGCAGCGCCGTGCTGTTTGGCGGATCCGCCTGGATTTTTCTGCGCCAGCGCGCACTGTTTACCTTCACCCTGGCAGCCGGTGCCGCCAGCTGGCTTGTCGGCAATCTGCTCTGGCTGGGCGGTTTTTCAGTGTACGAGGTGGTGCTCTGGTGGGCCGGCTTTCTCGTGCTGACCATCGCCGGCGAGCGGCTGGAGCTGTCGCGCTTCCTGCCGCCCTCGCCGATGGCCCAGCGCGTCTTCGTCGCCGTGCTGGCAGGACTGACTTTTGGCATGGCGGTGCAAGCGCAGATTTTCGGCGCCGGCCTGCTGGCGCTGGCGCTGTGGCTGCTGCGGCAGGACATCGCCCGGCGTACCGTGAAGGAAAAGGGGCTGACGCGCTTCATTGCCGTCTGTCTGCTGTCGGGCTATGCCTGGCTGCTGGTCGCCGGCGCGGTCATCGTCACGGCCGGGCTTGTTCCGGGCGCTCTCGCCTACGATGCCGCCTTGCATGCGGTGATGCTGGGATTCGTCTTCTCGATGGTATTCGGCCACGCGCCGATCATCCTGCCGGCGGTGCTGCGTGTGGCCGTACCCTATCACCCGCTGTCGTATGCGCCCCTCGCACTGCTGCACCTGTCGCTGGCCGTGCGGCTGGCGGGCGATGCGGCGGGAACGTTCGAGTGGCGCAGCGCAGGAGGCCTGTTGAACGCCGTGGCGCTCGCCGCCTTCATCCTGAACACCATTGCCGCGGTGATCCGCGGCAAGCTGAAACACTAGGGCCCTAATCGAGCTGTAGGCTGTCGGCGAAGGCGAGGGCCTCGAACTGGGCCTGGTTGACCGTTTGCGGCGCCAGTTGCAATTCGGCAGTCCGTACGGCAAAGGCGGCATAGTCGGCCTGCTCGCCCGCCTTGGCGAGGGCCAGGAAGGGCGCATACGGCCCGCCGCCCGAAACCAGCGCCTCGTTGATGGTATCGGGCAGGTGCATGTCGGTCAGCGCGGTTTCCATGAGGACGCCAAGCAGGATGTCGAGCAGCGAGAAGGCGCCGGTGATGAAGAGGTTGTCGAGTTCGTTCTTGTCCACATGGTCCTTCGCCGTCAGCTCCATGAAGCGGCCGCGTGCGATGGCCGCCTGCATCAGCGCCGGCGCCGCCGCGTTCTTGCTGGAAGTGACCAGCAGCAGCGACAGCCATTTGTTCAGCTTGTCGTAGCCGAGCATGGTGACGGCGTGGCGGAAGGACTGGATTTCCACGGCCAGGCCAAAGCCGGCGGAGTTGATGTAGCGCAGCAGCTTCACCGAGAGCGCCACATCCTGCTTCAGCGCCGCCTCGATTTCTTTGATGTCGGCGTTGGCGCGCACCAGGTTGAGCAGACGGATGGTCTGCGCCTGGTTCGGGTTGAGTTTCTTCGCCGGCGTCACGCCCCTCAGGAAGAACCAGCCGGCCGCGCCGCCGAATCCCTTTTGGATGCTGGCGTCAAACTGGGCGTTGTCCAGCAGCCCCCTGGCGATCGGCAGCCCCGGCGCCCCGCTGATGTTGGCCGTCGCGTCGGCGAGCAGGAAGCGGAAATCGACGCCCGCCGGCAACGCCATGCCCGCTGCGAAGCCATCCAGACACATCGATGCGCCGGCCTGCTGCAAGCAACGCATGACATCCACGGTCGCCGGATTGCCCAGCGCCGTTGCAGGAATCTCGATAATGGCGTTTTGCGGAATCTGCCACTCGAGCAGCCCCGCATCCGGCACGGCGCCGCACAGGCTGACGAACACCGTGCGTGCGGCAGGCCATGTCTCCGCCAGCCGATTCAGTTCGCCGGCGATTTGCGCGCAGGCGCCCGGCCCCGCCGGGGCGTGCACGGTGAGCCGAGTCGCGGTAATGGCACGGTCGCGGTTGAGCACCGGCTCGCGGCTGATGAGAATGGTCATGGGTTTTCGGATTCCGCTGCGAAAGTGAATACATCGGCAAAAAAGTCGCCGTCCTTGAGGCCGCATTGGCCGACAAGGTCCCGCCGCGCCGCCTCGATCATGGCCGGCGCGCCGCAAGCATAAACCTGGTGGCCGGACAGGTCGGGAAAATCGTCCATGACCGCACGATGGACCAGGCCGCTGCGGCCGGCCCAGCCATCGTCCGGCTTGGGTTCGGACAGCACCGGAATGTAGCGGAAGCCGGCATGGCGGGCCGCCCAGCTTTCCGCCAGCGCGTGCAGATAGAGGCCGGCGCGGTCGCGGGCACCCCAGTACAAGGTCATAGGCCGGCCCAGTTCCTGATGAAAGGCCTGCTCGACAATTGCTTTGACCGGGGCAAAGCCGGTACCGCCGGCGAGCAGTATGATCGGCCGGGCGCCGCCCTCGCGCAAATGGAAGTCGCCATGCGGTCCCTCCAGGCGGAGGATGTCGCGCTCCTTCATCGCCCCGAAGACGTGAGAGGTGAAATGCCCGCCCGGGACGTGGCGCACATGCAGTTCCAGGCATTCGTCCGCGTGCGGCGGATTGGCCATGGAGAAGCTGCGGCGGCGGCCGCCTTTCAGCAGGATGTCGACATACTGGCCGGCGAGAAACTGCAGACGCTCGCTAGCGGGCAGCTTGAGGTCGAGCCGCATCACGTCGGGCGCCAGGCGCGTCAGTTTTTGCACCCGGCAGGGCAGTGTCTTCACCGGGATGTCACGCATTCTGTCGACCTCGCGCGACTCGATGACGAGATCGGACAGCGGTCTTGCGCAGCAGAACAGGGCATAGCCTTTCGCCAGGTCCGCCTCGCTCAGTGCGCCCTCCGTATACAATCCGCGGTCGACCTGGCCGGATGCCACGCGTCCCTTGCAGGCACCGCAGGCACCGTTGCGGCAACCGTAAGGCAGATGGATGCCGGCATCGAGCGCGGCGCGCAAGAGCGTGTTGCCGGGTTCGACCTCGAACTGGTGCCCGCTGGGCTGAACCGTGATCCGATGAGGCATGATGGAAAAGGAATGGGTTGGCTGGCTGTTAAAATACGCGGGTGCAACGATTGCTCATCATTGGCAGCGGCGATATCGCGCAGCGCGCCCTCCCCTGGCTGGTCAGGCGTTACCGCGTCTATGCCACGGCTCGTTCCGAGGCGCGCTGTCGCGAATTGCGTGCCCTGGGCGTCACGCCGCTGCGTGTCGATCTCGACCGGCCGCACTCGCTGAAGCGCCTGGCCGGCATCGGCAACCTGATCCTGCATTTCGCGCCACCGCAGAATTCCGGCGTGACGGATCGGCGAATGCAGGCGCTGCTGGCGGCGCTGTCTGGCGGAAAAATTCTACCACGCCGACTCGTCTACCTCAGCACTAGCGGCGTCTATGGGGATTGTGGCGGGGCCTGGATATCCGAGGCACGGTCGGCGCGTCCGCAGACGCCCAGGGCGTGCCGTCGTGCCGACGCGGAAGCACGACTGCGCCGCTTTGGGCGCAACTGCCGTGTCGCGGTCTCCATCCTGCGCGTGCCGGGTATCTACGCCGGCGACCGCCTGCCGCTGGCACGGCTCGAGCACGGCCTGCCGCTGCTGCAGGAAGACGAGGACATCTACACCAATCACATCCACGCCGACGATCTGGCCGCCATCGCACTGACCGCGCTTGCGCGCGGGCGCAGCGGACGGATTTACAATGCCAGTGACAATTCGGCGCTGAAGATGGGCGAATATTTCGACCTGCTGGCCGACCGCTTCGGCCTGCCGCGCGCGCCCCGCCTGCCGCGTGCCGAACTCGGACAGCGCCTGCCCCCCGCGATGCTGTCCTTCATGGGGGAGTCGCGCCGGCTGGTCAACCAGCGCATCAAGCACGAACTAGGCGCAAGGCTGAGATACCCCGATGTCGTCGCCGCGCTGGAAAGCCTGAAACCGGAGATTGCCTGACATGTTGTGGATCAAATGGCTGCATATCGTTTTCATGGTGACCTGGTTCGCCGGCTTGTTCTACCTGCCTCGCCTGTTCGTCTACCATGCGCAGAGCACCGATGTACCGGGCCGCGAGCGCTTCAAGATCATGGAGCGCAAGCTCTACTACGGCATCATGGCGCCTGGCGCGATCCTGACCGTGGCGTTCGGCCTCTGGCTCTGGCTCGGTTTTGGGCCGTGGGGCTACTGGGTCCACGCCAAGCTCGCCATCGTGCTGGTGCTGGCTGCCTATCACCTGTATTGCGGCAAGCTGCTGAAGGATTTTGCACAGGACCGCAACACGAAATCCCATGTCTGGTTTCGCTGGTTCAACGAGTTCCCGGTGCTGATCCTTTTCGCGGCGGTTTGGCTGGCGCTGTTCAAGCCATTCTGATGGAGCAGTTCTTCGCCACCTGCCCGCGCGGACTCGAAGCGCTGCTGGCCGCCGAACTGGCCACAATCGGCGCCGCGCAAATCAAAACGGTTCCCGGCGGCATCGGCTTCGCCGGGAGCTGGGAAACCTGCTACCGCGCCAACCTGTGGAGCCGCCTCGCCACGCGCATTCTCTGGCGCGTGGCCCGGGGACCCTACAGGCGCGAGGAGGACATCTACCGGCTGGCGCACGAGGTGCCCTGGCACGAATGCTTCGGCGTGCGCCGCACGCTGCGCGTCTACATGACGGCCATCCGCTGCCCGCTGAAGAGCCTGGACTTCCTCACCCTGCGCATCAAGGACGCGGTGTGCGACCGTTTCCGCGCCGCAACCGGCGAACGGCCGAGCGTGGACACGGCCGAGCCGAACATGCGCATTCACGCCTTTCTCAACGACCGCGAGGCAACGCTCTATCTCGACACCTCGGGCGAGCCGCTCTACAAGCGCGGCTACAAGTTCGCTTCGGTCGAGGCCCCGCTCAAGGAAAACCTCGCCGCCGGCATCCTCCAGCTCGCCGGCTGGCAGCCCGGCACGCCCTTGCTCGACCCGATGTGCGGCTCGGGCACTTTCCTGCTCGAGGCGGCCCTGATGGCCCACGACGCGGCCCCGGGACTGGCGCGCAAATTCGGTTTTTTCCGCTTCAACAACTTCGACGCGGCGCTCTGGCAACGGCTTCTGACGGATGCGGAAGGACGCAGGCAGCCGGCCCGGCCACAGCCGATCTTCGGCAGCGACATCAGCCAGGACCAGATCGAGCGGGCGCGGCAGAACCTTGCCGCGGCCGGCATGCATGAGGCCGTGAACCTGGAGTGTGCGGATCTGCTGCAGCGCGTGGCGCCTGCGGCGGAAGGCGTGCTGGTCGCCAATCCGCCCTACGGCGTCAGGCTGGAGGAACGGGAAAAGCTGGCGGCTTTCTATCCGAGGCTGGGCGATGCGCTCAAGCAGCGCTTCGCCGGCTGGCGCTGCTACTTCCTCTCGGCCGATCCGCAGATGCCCAAGTTGATCGGACTGAAGGCGACGAAGCGCATGCCGCTTTTCAACGGCGCGCTGGAGTGCCGCCTGTTCGAGTACAGGATCGTCGCCGGCCAGATGCGCCGGCAAAAACCGCCTGCCGTTTAAACAATGTCGAGATGCTGGATGCCCGCGGCAAGATCGCGGTCCTTGGCTTCCTTGCTGTGCAGCTTGATGGTCAGGCGCAAGTCGTTTACCGAGTCGGCGTTGCGCAGGGCATCTTCGTAGCTGACCTTGCCGGCCTCGTAGAGATCGAACAGCGCCTGGTCGAAAGTCTGCATGCCCAGCTCGCGCGACTTCTTCATGATTTCCTTGATCTCGTGCACCTCGCCCTTGAAAATGAGGTCCGAGATGAGCGGCGAGTTGAGCATGACCTCGACGGCGGCGACACGACCCTTGCCGTCGCGCAACGGCAGCAGGCGCTGCGATACCAGGCCGCGCAGGTTGAGCGACAGATCCATCAACAGCTGTTGGCGCCGCTCTTCCGGAAAGAAGTTGATGATGCGGTCGAGGGCCTGGTTGGAGCTGTTGGCGTGCAGCGTCGCCATGCACAGGTGGCCGGTCTCGGCGAAGGCGATGGCGTAGTCCATCGTCTCGCGATCGCGGATCTCGCCCATCAGGATGACGTCAGGCGCCTGGCGCAGGGTGTTCTTCAGCGCCGCACCCCAGGATTCGGTGTCGATGCCGACTTCGCGCTGGGTGACGATGCATTTTTTGTGCTCGTGCACGAATTCGATCGGATCCTCGACGGTAATGATGTGGCCGTAGCTGTTGCTGTTGCGGTAATCCACCATTGCGGCGAGAGTGGTGGATTTTCCGGTACCGGTACCGCCGACGAGAATGACCAGGCCGCGCTTGGTCATGCAGATATCCCTGAGCACCGGCGGCATGTCGAGCGACTCGAAGGTCGGGATCGTCGCCGGAATGGTGCGCAGCACCACGCCGATGCGCGCCTGCTGCACGAAGGCGTTCACGCGGAAGCGGCCGATGCCGGCAGGGCTGATGGCGAAGTTGCATTCCTTGGTCGACTCGAACTCCGCCGCCTGCTTGTCATTCATGATGGCACGCGCCAGCTCCGCGGTGTGCTGCGGCGTCAGCGCCTGGTTCGACTGCGGCGTTATTTTGCCGTCGACCTTGATGGCGGGGGGAAAGCCGGCCGTGATGAACAGGTCGGAGCCTTTCTTCTGCACCATCAGGCGCAGCAGGTCGTACATGAACTTGAGTGCCTGATCTCTTTCCATCTTGGGCCTCCTGCCAAGCAGTCTCAGCTACCCGGCAAAGTTGTGTCTCCGGCCGCGGCTTCGCCGCTTAACATCGCGCCTTGCGCGATGTTGGCCTCTGGCGCAATTGTGCCGCTTGGCTGCGCTAACCGGCAAAGTTGTCCTTGTTCGCGGCCTTGCCTCTGGCCTCGGCTGCGGACACGATGTTGCGGCGGACGAGGTCGGCCAGGTTCTGGTCGAGGGTCTGCATGCCCATCGCCTGGCCGGTCTGGATGGCCGAATACATCTGTGCGATCTTTGCCTCGCGGATCAGGTTGCGGATGGCCGGCGTGCCAATCATGATCTCGTGCGCCGCAACCCGCCCCTGGCCGTCCTTGGTCTTCAGCAGCGTCTGCGAAATGACCGCGCGCAGCGATTCGGAAAGCATGGCGCGCACCATCTCCTTTTCCGCCGCCGGAAAAACGTCGATGACGCGATCGATGGTCTTCGCCGCGGAACTGGTATGCAGGGTGCCGAACACCAGGTGGCCGGTTTCCGCCGCCGTCAGCGCCAGGCGAATCGTTTCCAGGTCGCGCATCTCGCCGACCAGGATGACGTCAGGGTCCTCACGCAGTGCGCTGCGCAGGGCATTGTTGAACGAAAGCGTGTGCGGCCCCACTTCGCGCTGGTTGATCAGGCATTTCTTCGACTCGTGCACGAATTCGATCGGATCCTCGACGGTGAGGATGTGGCCGTGCTCGTTCTCGTTGATGTAGTTGACCATCGCCGCCAGGGTAGTCGATTTGCCCGAACCGGTCGGCCCGGTCACCAGCACGACGCCGCGCGGATATTCCGAGATCTCCTGGAAGATTTTCGGGCAGTTGAGTTCCTCAAGTGTCAGCACCTTGGAGGGAATGGTACGAAACACCGCGCCGGCGCCGCGATGCTGGACGAAGGCGTTCACGCGAAAGCGCGCCAGGTTGGGAATGGCGAAGGAGAAATCGCATTCCAGGTTTTCTTCGTAGTGCTTGCGCTGGCCATCGTTCATGATGTCATACACCATGCTGTGGACGTCCTTGTGCTCCATCGGCGGCAGGTTGATGCGCCGCACATCGCCATGCACGCGGATCATCGGCGGCAGACCGGCCGACAGGTGCAGGTCGGAAGCCTTGTTCTTGACGGAAAATGCCAGCAGTTCGGTAATGTCCATGAGTGCGGTCCGCGACGCCTGTAAATGAAAACCGGAGCGATGGTGCAATGATATACTTGCCCCGATTTTTCAGTGCATTATGACAACAATTTCCGCCAACTTGCAAGCTGTCAGGGCGCGCATTGCCGCAGCGGCGGAATTGGCGGGACGAACGGCGGGAGACATCCGCCTCCTTGCGGTCAGCAAAGCCTTTCCGCCGGAACGGGTCCGCGAGAGCGCCGCGGCCGGGCAACTCGCATTCGGCGAGAATTACCTGCAGGAGGGGCTTGCCAAGATCGGCGCACTGGCCGATCTTGGTCTGGAATGGCATTTCATCGGCCCGCTGCAGAGCAACAAGACAAGGCCCGTGGCCGAGCATTTCGACTGGGTGCACAGCATCGAGCGGCTGAGGATCGCCGAGCGGCTGGCCGATGCCCGCGGCACGCAACGACTGCCCTTGCAGGTCTGCATCCAGGTGAACGTCAGCGGCGAGGCCAGCAAGAGCGGAGTCAGTCCCGGCGACACGGCGGCATTGGCGCGCGCCGTCACCGCCCTGCCGAACCTGCGGCTGCGCGGCCTGATGGCCATACCCGAACCGACCGAGAACATGACGCTGGCGCGACGACGCTTCGCCGCGCTGCGCGAATTGCATGATGCGCTGAATCGCGGCGGGCTGAACCTGGACACGCTGTCGATGGGCATGTCTCACGATTTGGAGGCGGCCATTCTCGAGGGTGCGACCCTCGTGCGGGTCGGCAGGGCAATCTTCGGAGAGCGGCAATGAAAATAACCTTCATCGGCGGCGGCAACATGGCCAATGCCCTCATCGGCGGCCTGTGCAAGCAGGGCTTCCCGGCGGCCGACATTTCGGTCGTCGAGCCGCTGGCGGAAAATCGCGAACGGCTCTCCGCCAGCTTCGGCGTCGCCTGCCTGCCGGCCGCCGGCGCTTCGATCCTCGGCAGCGACGTGCTGTTGCTGTCGGTGAAACCCCAGCAGATGCGTGAAGCACTGGCACCCCTCGCCGGCAAGCTGGAGCGTCAGCTGGTCATCAGTATCGCCGCCGGCATGCGCCTCGCGGACATCTCGTGCTGGCTGGGCGGCTATGCGAAGCTGGTGCGCGCCATGCCGAATACCCCGGCCCTGATCGGTGCGGGGATCACCGGACTGTACGCCAGCCCGTCCATCGACGGGGCAGCACGGCGCCAAGCCGAAATGATCCTCGGTGCCGTCGGCAAGACGCTATGGATCGCCGAGGAGCCTCTGATGGACGCCGTCACCGCCGTCTCCGCCAGCGGATCAGCCTATGTGTTCTACTTCATCGAGGCATTGCGGGATTCGGGACGCGCACTGGGATTTTCCGAGGAGCAGGCGGGATTGCTGGCCCTGGAGACTGTCGCCGGCGCGGCCGCCTTGGCGGCGGGCAGCACCGAGGACGTCGCCTTGCTCAGGCAGCGCGTCACCTCGAAGGGCGGCACGACCGAAGCGGCATTGAATTCACTGAATGCGGACGGCTTCAAGGCGATCATACTGCGGGCCGTCAAGGCGGCGGATACGCGCGGCCGCGAATTGGGCGATCTGCTGGGGAAGGGTTGATGCTGAACAACCTCCTGCTGCTGATCCTCGAGGCAGTCGTCGGCTTCTTCGTCATTCTTCTGCTCATCCGCTTCCACATGCAGTGGCTGCGCGTCTCTTTCCGCAACCAGCTCGGCCGGTTCGTCGTCGCCGTCACGGACTGGCTGGTGCGGCCCGCCAGGCGCATCATTCCCGGCTTGTTCGGGCTCGACATGCCGTGCCTGGTCGGCGCGCTCGTCCTGCACAGCGGCCATCTGACGATTGCCTTCTGGCTGAAACATTTTTCCTTTGGCGCGCATGCCGGCATTGCGCTGCCGGTGATTCTCGCCATCGCCGCAGTCGAATTGCTGCGCTTCTCCGTCTACATCCTCATCGGCGTCGTTCTGATTTCGGCGGTGCTGTCCTGGGTCAATCCGCATGCTGCGCTGGCGCCGCTCTTCCACAGCCTGTCCCGCCCCTTCCTGCGGCCTTTCCGACGCCTGATTCCGCCGATCGCCCAGGTCGATCTGTCGCCGCTCGTTCTGCTCCTGATGCTGCAGATCGTCCTGATGCTGCTCGTCTGGCTGCGCGTACTGCTGATCCCGCTGATCGCATGAAGACCGGCTGGAAGATGCAAGCGTCTCCCGGGGCGCTCATGCTCAACCTGCACGTTCAGCCGGGTGCCAGAAAAACCGAGATCGTCGGCCTGCATGGAGCTTCCCTGAAAATCCGCCTGGCCGCGCCTCCGGTGGATGGCAAGGCCAACGATTGCCTGATCGCGTTTCTGGCGGAGCAACTGGGCGTACCGCGCGCCCAAATGGAGCTTGTCAGCGGCACGACTTCGCGGCTGAAGCGGCTGCGCGTGACCGGAGTCTCCGAGCAGGCAGTCGCCAGGCTGGTATCGGCTGTCGGCTAGGATCTGTTCTCGAACGCCACATGCCCGTCGAGGAGCGTGTAGCGCACTCGGCCGGGAAACTCCTGGCCGAGGAAAGGCGTGTTCTTGCCCTGGCTTCTGAGCGACTCGCGCGTCACGACAAAGCTGCCGCGCGTTTCGAAGATGCAGATGTCCGCCGCTGCGCCCACCGCAAGGGTGCCTGCCGCGATGCCGAGGATTTGCGCCGCATCGCAGGTGACGCGCGCCAGGGTCGTGCCCAGGGGCAGTTGCATTTCGCTGCCCCATTTCAGGGCCAGCGGCAACAGCAGCTCCAGTCCGGTGGCGCCAGGCTCGGCCTCGCCGAATGGCAGTTGCTTGGCGTCGTCATCCACCGGAGTGTGGTCGGAACACAAGGCGTTGATGGCGCCCTCGGCCAGACCGCGCCGCAATGCCTGGCAGTCCTGTCCGCCACGCAAGGGCGGCACGAGGCGGGCATGCGGATTGAAATAGCCCAGGTCCGCGTCGGACAGGTGCAGATGGTTGATCGACACGTCACAAGTCACGGCAATGCCGCTCAGGCGGGCGGCTATGATCATTTCCAGCGCAGCGGCGCTGGAAATGCGCGTCAGGTGAATGCGTACGCCGGTATCCCGCGCCAGCTGCAGGATGGTTGCAATCGCGATGGTCTCGGCGCTGGTCGGAATGCCCGGCAGGCCGAGGCGTGTTGCCACTTCGCCGTCGTGCGCAACACCCTCCTTGCCAAGATAGGGGTCCTGCGCCTGCAGCCAGACGGGAAAATCGAAAGTGGCGGCATATTGCAGTGCGTGCATCAGCACCTGGGTATCCACAACCGGCGCAAGCGCCTGGCTGAAGGCGATGCAGCCGGCCTCGTGAAGCTCTGCCATTTCCGTCAGCCGCTCGCCACCCAGACCCAGGGTCAGCGCGCCGACAGGATAGACGTGGGCGAAATTCGGATGTCGTGCCCGATGCTTCAGCATTTCGACCAGGCCCGGCTCGTCCAGCGGCGGGGAGGCCAGGCTGGTGATGCCGGCCGCCACCGCCGCAGCCATTTCCGACTCCAGCGTGGCCTTGTATTCGAGACCGGGCTCGCGCAGGCGAGCCGACAGGTCGACCAGGCCCGGGCAGACCACCAGGCCTGTCGCGTCGACTATGCGGTTGGCAGCGAAACCATCGGGTGCGGCACCGACGCCGGCTATCTTGCCGGCGGCGATGAATACGTCCTTTGGGGCATCAATGCCGCCGGCGGGATCGACAAGGCGGCCGTTCTTGATGTGGATTTTCATCTGCTCACGCTCCCGCCAGCATGCTCATCACGGCCATGCGCACGGCGATGCCGAAAGTGACCTGGGGCAGGATCACCGCGTGCGGGCCGTCGGCCACGGCGGAATCGATTTCCACACCGCGGTTCATCGGCCCCGGATGCATCACGATGGCGTCGTTCCGGGCGCATTCCAGCTTGTCCGCGGTGAGTCCGTAGTACTTGAAGAATTCCTGGGGGCTGGGCAGGAGCGCGCCCTGCATGCGCTCATTCTGAAGGCGCAGCATCATCACCACATCGACCTCTCTCAGGCCTGTGCGCATGTCATGAAAGACGCGCACGCCGAGCTCGTCGACATCCGCCGGCATCAACGTTTTCGGCCCAATCACCCTTACCTCGGGAACGCCAAGCGTTTTCAGCGCATGGATTTGGGAACGGGCCACGCGAGAGTGCAGCACGTCGCCGACGATGGCAACCGCCAGATTGGTGAAATCCTTCTTGTAATGGCGGATGGTGTACATGTCGAGCAGACCCTGCGTCGGATGGGCGTGGCGCCCGTCGCCGGCATTGATGACATGAATGTGATCGAATCCCATTGCCGCCAGGTGCTGGGCGATCAGAAAGGGCGCACCGCTCGATGCGTGCCGGACGACGAACATGTCAGCCTGCATGGCGCAAAGGTTGTCTACCGTGTCGAGAAGCGTTTCTCCCTTGGAGGTCGAAGAAGTGCTGATGTTGAGGTTGATGACGTCGGCCGAGAGCCTCTTTGCGGCGATCTCGAAGGTAGTGCGGGTACGCGTCGAACTCTCAAAGAACAGGTTGAACACGCTCTTGCCGCGCAGCAGCGGCAGCTTTTTCACTTCCCGCTCGGCCACTTCGGTGAAGGGCGCAGCGGTGTCGAGAATGGCGGCAAGGATCTCGCGCGGCAGGCCGTCGATAGTCAGCAGGTGCTGCAATTCTCCATTGCTGTTCAGCTGCGGATTACGCATTCGCCAGCCTCAGGGTCAGATTGCCCTGGATGTCGCGCTCCAGTTGCAGGTTTTGCCCTGGCGCCAGCGCCATCGCGTGTGCGCACCAGCGCGGCCAGATCGGCAATTCCCGGCCGCCCCTGTCCACCAGGACTGCCAGGTCGATGCGTGACGGTCGGCCGTAGTCGAAGATCTCGTTCATGGCCGCCCGGATGGTGCGTCCGGTATAGAGAACGTCATCGACGATGACGATGGGACGGTCTTCCACTGCGAAGGGAATGTCCGATGACTTGAGTTGAGGATGCAGCCCGCTGCGGCTGAAATCGTCGCGGTAGAACGAGACATCGAGGCTGCCGAGCGGGGTTTTCAGGCCGAGGGCGGCATGCAGGCGCTCCGCTACCCAAACCCCCCCGGTATGAATACCGACCAGAGCCGTATCGGGGTGCAGTTCCGGGCGCAGGCTGTCCGCCAGGGCAGCACAGAGTCGTTCGGCGTCAGGCAACTGCATCGAAATAATCCTGCAGGATATGCTGGGCGGCCAGCGCGTCGACCCGGCTCTTGCGCTCCTTCCAGCCGACACCGGCCTCGCGCAGCTCGGCATCGGCAGCGGCCGAGGTCAGGCGCTCGTCGGAAAGCGCCACGGGCAGGCCGAAGCGGCCACGCAGTTGATTCGCAAAACGGCGGCAGCGTGCAGTCATTTCATGCTCCGTACCGTCGAGGGACAGCGGGAGCCCGACCACGAGCCGCTCCGGCTGCCATTCCTCGACGAGCCGGGCAATCGCGGCAAAGCGTGCTTCGTTACGCTCCGCTTCAATGACGGTGAGGGCCCTGGCCTGCCTGAGCAGGGGCTCGCCCACCGCAACGCCGATGCGCTTCAAACCGAAATCGAATGCCAGAACGGGGCCGCCTGCGGCGGGATGGGTGGGGAAGGATGAGCGAGGCGATACCATCAAAAGCGGCATTCTACTCCTGAATGCCGCAGCATTCGTCACTTCAGGCATGCCCCGCCACATCGGACAGGTTGGCCAGATCGAAGCCGAGGAGCTGCATGGCGGCCGGCAGGCGCTCCTCGGGAGGCACTTCGAAAATGATGCCCGGATCGGCCGCCACGGTCAGCCAGGCATTCTGGGCCAGTTCATGCTCAAGCTGGCCGGCTGCCCAGCCCGCATAGCCCAGGGACACGATGAACTCCTCCGGCTCTCCGGCGCTGCCGACCGACTGGAGGATGTCCCGCGAACTGGTCAGCCCCAGTACGTCCCTGACCGGCAGCGTCGCCTGCCACTTGCCGACGGGGCGATGCAGCACGAATCCGCGATCGGTCTGTACCGGACCGCCGAACATCACCGGCAGCGCGGCAAACTGTCTGGCCCCGAGCGGGATATCGATGCGCTCGAACAACGATTCCAAAGTCATGTCGAGCGGGCGATTGACGACGATGCCGAGCGCGCCCTGTTCGTTGTGTTCGCAGATGTAGGTCAGGGTGCGGGCAAAATTCGGATCGACCATGGCAGGCATGGCAATCAGAAAATGGTGGGTGAGGTTCACGTCTTGCTGGGCCACGAGGGCATTGTAATCCGCGCACCCGCCGGTGGCCAGACCGGAAATCAGGCGGCGGTGGCGGCCTGGCGGGCGTAGCCGGCGATCAGCCCGAGCAGTTCGTCTTCCTGGTAGGGCTTGCCGAGGTAGTGATTGACGCCAATTTCCTTTGCATAGGCACGATGCTTGTCCGCCGTGCGTGAGGTAATCATGATGATCGGCACGTCCTTCAGGCGCGCATCGGCCCGTACGTTGCGCGCAAGATCGAAGCCGTCCATCCGCGGCATCTCGATGTCTACCAGCATCACGTCCGGCACGACATCGAGCAACTGTTCCAGGGCATCGACACCGTCCTTGGCTGTCAGAACGTGATAGCCCTCGCGCGAGAGCAGGCGGCCGGTGATCTTGCGCACCGTCAGGGAGTCATCGACGATCATCACCGTCGGCAGCCGGGGTTCCGCGGGCATTTGCGCCGCAGGTGCGGCCGGCGTGGCCGCCTCTTCGGCCGTCGCCCTGATTTCCCGGCTGGCCAGCGCAATGGGATTGAGGATCAGCACCACCTCGCCGTCGCCCAGCACGGTGGCGCCGGCAATGCCGACGACCCGGGCCAACTGCGGCCCGATGTTCTTGATGACCACTTCCTGGTTGCCGCGCAATTCGTCGACCTGCACGGCAACACGCTGTGCGCCGGCGCGCAACAGGAGCAGGGAATAGCGGCGCTGCGGCTCCGGTATCGCGCGGATGTCGCCCAACAGACGAGGCAGATAGTAATACGGGTAACGGTTGCCCAGCCATTCGGCCGTGCCGTCTGTGCGGATCTTCTCGGCCGCCGCTTCCTTCAGTTCCATCACCTGCTCGACCATCACCGACGGAATGGCATAGGTGCGCCCGCCCGCGCGGACCAGCAGGGCCTGCGTCACCGCGAGGGTGAGCGGCAAATAAATGCGAAAGCGGGCACCCTTTCCGCTTGTCGAGGTGGCTTCGACGCGCCCCCCCAGTTGGGCAGTCTCGGCTTTCACCACGTCCATGCCGACGCCGCGGCCGGCAATCTCGCTGAGCTCCTGAGCGGTCGAGAACCCAGGATGGAAAATGAAGTCGCTGAGGGAAGCCTCGTCCGGATGCTGATCGGGTGCCAGCAGTCCCTGCTCGACGGCCTTGCTGCGGATACGCTCGAAATTCAGGCCGGCGCCGTCATCGGCCATGTCGATGACGACCTCGTTGCCTTCCTGGGAAAGCGTCAGACTGATTTCGCCGATTTCCGGCTTGCCCGCAGCTTGCCGCTGCGCCCCCTCCTCGATGCCGTGCGTGATGGCGTTGCGCAGCAAATGCTCGATCGGGCCGGTCATCTTCTCCAGCACGGATCGGTCCAGTTCGACCTGTCCGCCGCGAATATCAAGGTTGGCTTTCTTGCCCAGTTCCTTCGCCGTCAGGCGAACCACCCGGTAGAGACGGTCTGCGGCGGCATTGAAGGGCACCATGCGAATGCCCATCAGCGACTGGGACAGCTCCCGGTTCTGCCGCGCCTGGCTGACGACGGCCGCGTCGGCATGGTCAAGATTGCGCAGCAGGGCATGCTGCACTGTTGTGACGTCGTTTACGCTCTCGGCCATCATGCGGGTGATTTCCTGGAAGCGTGTGAACCGGTCGAACTCGAGCGGGTCGAATTCGACATGTTCTTCATGAGCCTGGGCCAAGCGCGACTGCATCTGGGATTCGGCCTGTATTTCGATCTCGCGCAGCTGGCTGCGCAAACGAATGACGTTTTCCGTGAGATCGAGCAGCGAGGTGCGCAGGGCACGCATTTCGCCCTCGATGCGCGAGCGGGCAATGGACAACTCGCCGGCTTCGTTGACCAGCCGATCGACCAGATCGGCGCGCACGCGCAGCATGGCGCGCGCGGCGGCCGCTTCCGCCTCGATTCCCTCGACGAAAATACTCTCAGGCTGGGGGGCGCCCGGGGGTGCTGAGGCCTGCGGAGCGGCCTCCTCTTCGACAACGCCCGCAGCCCGCTTCTGCAGGCCGTCGAGCAGGAAATTCGCACGGTCGAAAGATGTGTCGAGTTCGTCGAGAAGCTGCGGCGTAACCGCCTCGGCCGCCAGGGCATTCTCGAGGCGCGTCTCCATGCTGTGCACCAGCTCACCCATGCCCATGGCGCCAGCCATGCGGGCGCTGCCCTTCAGGGTGTGCAGCAGCCGGGCCAAGGCGCCGGCCGTCCCCAGCTCCTTGGGTTCGGCGCGCCAGTTGCGCAGTTCGACGCCGATTTCCCGAATCAGATCGACGGCCTCCTCCAGGAAGATCGGCAGCAGTTGCTCGTCGAGGTCGTCATGCAGACGCAGCTTGCGTCGCTCCGCGCCTGCTTCGACGGTCTCCGGCGCAGCGGGGGTGGGCAGCGGCTCGGCCAAGAGGGGCGGCGCTTCTTCGATCACGGAAACAGCCGCAGCGGGGGTTTCCGCATCCGGCAGGTACGGTTTCGGCTCGGCGGGCTCCTCGGGCAGGGATTCTTCGATCTTGGCGACGACTTCTGCCGGAGTCTCCGGAATGAATTCCTCCGCCGGTACTGCCAGTTCAGGCTCGGGAGGCGGCACGATGGTCAACCCGATTGCGGCCGGATGTGTCGCTCGCGCCACCTCATCCAATTCCGCCGCAAGACCTTCCGCTCCATGCGGCACGCGCTGCTCGGCCAGCGTGGCAATCATCGCATCGAGGGTGGAAATGGCCGTGCCCAGCAGTCCGATCTGTCCGCTGTTGCAAAACTGGCTGCTGCGCGCCAGGCGCAGCAAGGCATGCTCGAGCGCCAGGGCAAGGCGGTTTGCCGGTTCAATACCCACTGTACCGGAGATGCCGGCCAGCGTATGCGCCGCGCGCACCATCGCTTCCGGCGGAACTTGCGGCGTCAGCTTGAGTGCGTTCAAATCCAGCCGCAGCACGGCCAAATGACCGCGTGCCTCGCTGATATACATATCGTAGAGCGATCGGGAAACGACAAGATCGTCCAGGGCGACGGTCTCTTCTGCCGGCGGCATCCCGATGACTTCCTCGACCAGCGGCGGAATCGCTTCCTCCGGCAGCTCGAGCGTGATTTCTTCGGCCGCCGCGGCGATTGCCTCCGCCTCTTCTGCCGCCACCTCCGGCTTGATCGGCAGTTCGGGACAGAATTCGACACCTTCCGCTTCGGTCGGTGCGACCGTCTCGATCGCTGGGCCGGTAATGTCCTCGCCCGCCTTGACGCGCTCGGCCAGCGTCACCAAGGCGGCGGCATCCTTGTGGGTTCCGCCGCCCGCCTCCAGCTGGCGCACCCAGGCGCCGAACAAGGCATGCGCTTCCTCGATCATGCGATACAGGGAAGGCGTGGCATCCTGCTCGGACTGCAGCCACCTGTTCATTACCTGTTCGATCACCCAGGCGGTTTCCCCGAGGTCGGCCAGGCCGACCATACGGCCGCTACCCTTCAAGGTATGGAAGCCGCGACGGATGGTCGTCAGATGCTCGTGGTTGTGCGGCTCGCCGCGCGACAGCGCAAGATATTCGTCGATGGTTCCCAGCACTTCGTGCGCTTCCTCGAGGAAGATGCCAAGCAGTTCGGCATCGATTTCTTCGCTCGGCGCCTCGGCCAGCCGCAAGGTTTCCGCCGAGGGTGCGGCCACTTCGAACGGCGCAGCGGGCGCCACGCGTGCCACCGCTTCTTCAACCTGCTCCGCCATCGCTTCGGCCGGTGCGTTCGCCAGGGCCGCCAGCGCCGCCTTGGCTTCTTCCTCGAGCTTGGCATCAGCCACCAGGCTGGCATCCTGGCGGATGGTCTCCAGATGCTGCTTGAGGTCTTCGCGCGCCTCCGCGTCCTGGGGTTTTTCGCGTAAAGCCCCGATCAGGACCTGGGTTTCACGCTTTTGCTGCTCCAGTTCATCCTCGACCGAAGGTGTTGCGGCTTCTTCGCCTTCCTCAGCGGCCACCTGCGCCTTGGGCTGCACCGGCTTGAGGATTTCGTCGAGGTCGGCCGGCCCGTGCTGCAAGGCTTCGACGAAAAAGCCCAGGCCGGACAGGTTGTGCGCCACCTCCTCGAATTGCCGCTGTTCCGTCACGACATCGGGGCTGGCGAAAGACGTAATGCGCGCTTCGCAATCGCGCAGGAGCGCTACTGCCTTATCCTGCCCCAGGATGGCCAGCGCGCCTTCGATCTGCTTGAGGGGCCCGTTCAGCACGGCCAGCTCCTCGCGGCGGCTCGTGTCGCGGAAGAAGGCATCGAGCGCCTGTTCGACCTGGGCCAGATTGGTGAGAATTTCCCTCGCCAACTGGCTCATCATCAGGCGTTCCTGCGCGCGCCGGGACATTTCGTCAAGAAGTGGCGCCGACAGGTCGGCGAGCGCTTCGCCGCGCATCAGGGCGCCCAGGCGGTCGGCGACAATTTCGGCCTGATGCGGAAAATCCGCTCCAAGATGCTCGTAATTTTCCAGGGCGTTTTCCGCCAGCAGCAATGCGGTGGCGATTTCCATCGCCGCCGCATCGCTTTGCCTGAGCGGATCCTTGCGCAGCCACTGGGCCACCTCGGCGATGCCGGCAACCAGCCGCGCCAGATGGTCGTTGACCAATCCGCCACCCTTGCTGGCCAGCGTGACGGCATGATCATGGAATTGCGGAAGGGCCACGGCCGCGCCGGCACAGAACTTGTTCCAGGAATCCTTGGCCGCTGCGAGGGAATCGCGCATGGCCCGCAGAACCGGCTTGAGCGGCTCGATATCCGCCGTACTTGCCGGCACCAGGCTCTCGAGCTGGTAGGTTGACTTGACTTCCTCCACCAGCGCGCCGCCCCCCTTCGCGATTGCGACGAAATACAGGGCATCGCGCACCAGGCGTTCGGCGACCGTCTTGGAGCCTTCCAGCAAACGACGCATCTGCAGGTCAATGCGGGCGCACAGCTTCTTGACGTGGAAATCGACGGGCACCTGCTTTGCCGCCAAGGCATCGAGCAGCGCAATCGTGATCCACCAAAAGGCGCGGGCGGCAGGCAACGCCTGGGTGGCCTCGATGGCGGCGACAGCCTCGCGCATTTCGGCTACGCCGGCGGCATCGTCGGCGTTGCGCAGCCAGCGCAGGAAGCCACGTTCGAAGCGGGTACGCTCGGCCTTCAGGCGCTGGGCCGTCTCCCCCGGCTGCAACTGCGACAATTCCTCCTGCCGCTTCGGCGGGCGCAGGGAAAGATCCGGAAAGAACAGGTCGCTCGATGCAACGCGTTCGGCGCCACGCGCCGCCAGAAGATCGCGATATACCGAGAGCAGCTTGAGCGGCTGGTTCGGCATGCCGCTCGCCACCTCGTCGAGATAATGGCGTATCGCCGTTATTCCCCTTTGCCCCAGTTCGCCCACGGCCGTCGTGGCGGCCACCTGCCCTGCCTCGACTTCCGACAACAGCTGCTCGATCGACTCGGAAAACTGCGTGACGCCATCCAGTCCGACGATCGACAGGGCGCCATGCGCCTGGTGGAGATGGGTACGGGCGAATTTGAGCTGGGCGGAATCGCCCGGATTCTCGCTGAATTTTCCGAGCGCCTCATGAGCGCGTCCCAGGGCGAGGTCGATCTCGCCCTTCACCCAGGAGAGCGGACCGAGATCGAGATCGCTTGTGGCAGCCATCACGTTGCCTGCTGGATGCCTGTCCTAGACCTTGAAGCCCGACACCGAACCCTTCAGTTCGACGGCCAACTCGGCGAGCTGTCCGATCGACACCGCCGTCTGCTTGGTGCCGGCGGTCGTCTGCTCGGTCACGCGCAGGATGCCCTGCATGTTTTGCGCCACACGCGTGGCATTCTCGGCCTGCTGCTGGGTGGCCGAAGAGATCGATTCGATCAGCGAGGCAAGGTTGGTCGACACCGATGAGATTTCCTGCAAGGCCTGGCCGGCGGCGTCCGACAGCTTGGCGCCTTCCACCACGCCACGTGTCGAGTTTTCCATGGCGGACACCGCATCCTGCGTGTCCGTCTGAATCGTCTTCACGATCGCGGCGATCTGTTTCGTCGCCTCGCCAGAACGTTCCGCCAGCCGCTGCACTTCCTCCGCAACCACCGTGAAGCCGCGACCGGCTTCGCCGGCGGAAGCCGCCTGGATGGCGGCGTTCAGCGCCAGCACGTTCGTCTGTTCCGTAATGTCCGAGATCAGTTCCACGATCTCGCCGATCTCCTGGGACGATTCGCCGAGGCGCTTGATGCGCTTCGAGGTTTCCTGAATCTGCTCGCGGATCTCATTCATGCCCTTGATGGAATTCTCCACCGCCTCGGCGCCTTTTTGCGCGGCATCCAGCGAGTGCCGCGCCACCTGGGCCGATTCCATGGCCTCGCTGGAAACCTGGTTCATCGATTTCGCCATGTCGAGAACGTTGTCGCCGGCCTGCTTGATCTCGCGCGACTGACGCTCGGTGGCCACCAGCAGCTCGTTGGAGGTCTTCTGGGCGGCCTCGGAAGCCGCCGCCACGCGACCGGCGGCGTCGTTGATGCGTCGTACCAGCACCCCGAGTTCCTCGATCGTGTAGTTCACCGAGTCTGCGATGGCCCCGGTAATGTCCTCGGTCACCGTGGCGCGCACCGTGAGGTCACCGTCGGCCAGGTCACCCATCTCGTTCATCAGGCGCAGAATGGCTTCCTGGCTGGCGTTCTTGGCGGTTTCGGCCTCGTGGCGTTGTCTTTCGGCCTGCTCCCGGCGCGTGGCGGAATCGTCGTTGAACACCTTGGCCATCAGCATCAGGGTGGCGATGGCCAGCACGGCGAAGATGGAGATGACCCAGGTATTGGTGGCACGCCCTGCAATTTCAGCGGCGTAGGCGTTGGACAGATCGGTCGTCGCCTTGAGCAGGGGGCCGCTGTCGCGGAAGATGCGACCGCCTGCCTGCTTGGCCTGCACCAGCCGCTGCATGTTGCCGAGGATGCCGGTTACGGCCTCCTGATATTCCTTGAACGAGACGTCCAGTTCAGCGAGCTTTTCTTTGGTTTCAACGTCGCCCGCGGGACTGATGCGCAGGCTCTCGGAACCCTTGGCCAGGGCGGCGAGGACGTCGCGGAAGGTGTTGGTGTCCTTGCCCAGCAGGAAAGCCACCTCCGGATCGATGGCATCGGCCACCAGCAGGGCATTGGCATTCTTCGCCAGGCGCTGGGTCAGCATCACCAACTGGTTGGCCGCGGCGATTTCCCGCGCCGAGGCGCCGGTCTGCAGCTTGAGCGCGGCCACCTGCTCGGCCAGCTCCAGCAGCAGCGGATTCTTGGCATTGATGGTCGCCACCGACTTGCCCAGCTGCTGCAGGTTCTTTTCCTGTTCCAGCACCCTGGCTGCATTGCTTTCCGTCTTTTCCCATTCCACGGCCAGCGCCTGCAGCGCGGGCTGGGTGGTGTCCGGGCTGGGCGGCACGCTGATCTCGTCGATCACGCCGCCCTGGGTCACGCGCTCGAGCAGGATGGCGAAGTTGCTGCGGCCTTCCTTCAGTTCGGTGAAAGCCGCTTCATTTCCCTGCAGCGCCAGCTGGGCGGACTTGGCAATGGACTGCGAGAGCATGCGCATCTGCCCCGCCGCCGAGGTATAGGCCGCACCATGGGTGGCGGTACGGCTGTCGAACCAGGAGGCCACGGCCACGATAAACAAGAAGAGCATGAACAAGCCGCCCAATATTTGCAGCTGAGTGCCGACCGGCTTATCCCCGATGCCGGGCAGTTTGAAGCGGGCGCCCTGTACCGCGGCCTGCTGCAGCGCGTCCATGATCGTGCTCTGCGCGGCATCCTCCGGCGCAGTCTCGCCGCCTGGCAGATTGAGGGTGGGAAGCTTGAATTTGAATGCCATGCCGATGTCTCCGATATTCAGCGTCTAGTAGTGTCCGGTCACGCCCCGCTCACGACAGTCCGATATCCAGGAACGTCTGCTGTCCAAGCAGTTTTTTCAAGTTCAGCCGTTTCCACACGTTTCCCTGTGCATCGGCGTATTGCTCGCCCACCCAGGGCCGCGGGTCGCTCCCCGTCGCATGCGGCGTCATTTGCTCGATGTTGCGCAAGCCAAGGGTGCGATTGACCAGCAGCGCGCTGTTCATGCCAAGCCGGTTACCGACGATCAGCAGGCGGCTGTCGGCATTCTGCGGCGTGGCCTCGCCCTCCTGGAAGGCCGAGAAATCCACCACGCCATACAGCGTGCCGCGGACATTCGCCATGCCGCAAAACCATCGCTTGGTCAGCGGCACGCCGGTCAATGGCGGCAATGGCACGATCTCGCCCGAATCGGCCAGATCGAGCAGCCAGTAGTCCCGCCCGGCCTGCACACCCAGCAATGCCCTGGAAGTCTGGCCGGCCCGGGCGCTGGTCAGACGCTGGACCAGGCTTTCCTGGAATTCGCGCAGGCTGAGTTTCTTCTTTGCCATCGGAAACCGCCGTATCAGCCCAGCGCCGCGATCTTCTCCAGCAGCACTTTCGGATCGATCGGCTTGACCAGGTAATCATTGGCGCCCTGGCGCATGCCCCAGATCTTGTCCGTTTCCTGGCCCTTGCTGGTGCACATGACGACGGGGATGT
Organism: Rhodocyclaceae bacterium; assembly: GCA_039807535.1. Lineage (GTDB taxonomy): Bacteria > Pseudomonadota > Gammaproteobacteria > Burkholderiales > Rhodocyclaceae > Desulfobacillus. The sequence goes on along the minus strand of JBDHRL010000005.1, from coordinate 9,494 downwards.
GCTTGGTCGCCTCCTCACGCGTGATGGTGCGCGTGGCCTGGTAACCGTTCATGCCCGGCATGACGACGTCCATGAGGATGAGATCGGGCATTTCCGATTTCGACTTGGCGATGGCTTCCTCGCCGCTCTCGGCGGTGACCACGTTGTAGCCGCCCTTGACGAGCAACTCGCACAGGGCGTGACGCTCGGTCGGGGAGTCGTCGACGATGAGAACTTTCTTGATAGGCATGTCCAAATTACCTCGCTACTGGTTTGATGCGCCCAGGGAAACACGCTGCGCCACATGTGCGGCGACAGCCTTGAGCAGACTGTCCTTGGTGAAGGGCTTCGTCAGGTACTCGTCGGAGCCGACCATGCGCCCGCGCGCCCGATCGAACAGGCCATCCTTGGACGACAGCATGATGACCGGCGTCGCCCCGAAGCGCGGATTCTTCTTGATGAGGGCGCAGGTCTGGTAGCCGTCAAGACGCGGCATCATGATGTCGCAGAAGATGATGTCGGGATGATGGTCGGCAATCTTCGCCAGCGCGTCGAAGCCGTCCTCCGCCAGGACGACCTGGCAACCGGCCTGCACCATGAAAATTTCGGCGCTGCGGCGGATGGTGTTGCTGTCATCGATCACCATCACCTTGACGCCGTTCAGATTCACTGCTTCCGCCACGCTATCACGCCTCCTCTCGCAAGACCGCTGGATGCTACTTCGGATATAGGATGACTTCGCGGCCGGGCGTCATAACTATAAACTAAAAAACAGCAGTTTCCATGCCAATTTTGACATGCTCGTTCAGATCCCGCCCAGCACGGAATCCTCTTTCCGCAGGCTGAACGGAGAACGGGCGCAGTGGCGTGGCACGTCCCTCCGGCATGCCGGCCGGTTGCCAGGCAATCGCCCGCAGCCGCCGATCAGGCACATCCGGACGCGGCAAGGGACGGGGCAGTCCATGAGGCCTGTTCGAGACCGTTCTCGGTTAGAATCGTCGCAGCACACGCCTTGCGCAACCAGCCATCCCTATTCGTTCCCGCCCATGTCCCAGGATCTGCTGCCGCCCATCGTCATGGTGTTTGCCGCCTCCGATCCGTCCGGCGGCGCCGGCCTGCAGGCCGACATCATGACGCTGTCCAGCATGGGCTGCCACCCGCTTTCCGTCCTTACGGCGCTGACGGTGCAGGACTCGGCCGGAGTTGAGGACGCCTTGGCGATCGATGCCGATTGGGTGGCCGACCAGGCACGCACCCTGCTCGAGGACATGGCGGTGTCGGCCTTCAAGATCGGCATGCTGGGCAGCGTCGAAAACATCGCCGCCATCGCCGAAATCATTTCCGATTATCCGGACATCCCCCTTGTCTTCGACCCGGTGCTGACTTCCGGCCGAGGCGATGAACTGGCCAGCGAGGACATGATCGCCGCCCTGCGCGAACTGCTGCTGCCGCAGACCACCCTGCTCACGCCGAACAGCCTGGAGGCGCGTCGGCTGGCCCTCGACGAAACCAGCGACGAGGACGATCCCGGCCTGGAAGATTGCGCCCGACGGCTGGTCGGCATGGGGGCCGGGTTCGTGTTGATTACCGGCACCCACGAGCACGGCGCCCAGGTCGTCAATTCCCTCTACGACGAGAACGGCCTGATCCATGCCGATGCCTGGCAGCGCCTGCCCGGCAGCTACCACGGCTCCGGCTGCACGCTGGCTTCGGCCATCGCCGCCAACCTGGCCAACGGCCTGGATATCGCGGAAGCGGTGCGCGACGCCCAGGACTACACCTGGCGGGCGCTCGCCAACGGTTTCCGGCCCGGGATGGGCCAGTACCTGCCCGACCGCTTTTTCTGGGCACGTGAACCCGATTCCGGGGATGCGGCTTAAGGGACTTTACGCCCTCACGCCGGATCTGGCCGATACGGCCGATCTGCTGCGCCGGGCAGAACAGGCACTGCTCGGCGGCGCGCGCCTGCTGCAATACCGCAACAAGCCGGCCGATGCCGCGCTGCGGCGCGGGCAGGCCGCGGCACTGCTTGTGCTCTGCCACCGCCACTGCGCCCGGCTCGTCATCAATGACGACCTGGCGCTGGCACTCGCCATCGGCGCCGATGGCGTCCACCTCGGCCGCGAGGACGGCGGCCTCGCCGCCGCCCGCGCCGCGCTCGGCCCCGATCGGCTCCTCGGCGCCTCCTGCTACGACGAAATCGACCGCGCGCGCGAAGCAGGGCGCAGCGGCGCCGACTACGTCGCCTTCGGCAGCTTCTTCGCCTCGCCGACCAAGCCGGCCGCCGTGCGCGCGCCACTGACTTTGCTGCGCGATGCCAGGACCGGGATTGGTCTGCCGGTCTGCGCCATCGGCGGCATCACGCTTGCAAACGCCCCCCTGCTGATCGCCGCCGGCGCCGATCTGCTCGCCGTCATTTCCGATCTTTTCGAGGCGCCGGACATCCGCGCCCGCGCCGCCGCCTACACTGCACTTTTCCCCGAACGAGTCACGCCATGAGCAAGAACGAACAGCTTTTCGCCCGCGCCCAGAAAACCATCCCGGGTGGCGTCAATTCACCGGTGCGCGCCTTCCGCTCCGTCGGCGGCACGCCGCGCTTCTTCACGCGCGGCGAGGGGCCGCATGTGTGGGACGCCGACGGCCGGCGCTACATCGACTACGTCGGCTCCTGGGGGCCGCTGGTGCTCGGCCATGCCCATCCCGAGGTGCTGCAGGCCGTGCACGCCGCCGTGTCGCGGGGACTGACTTTCGGCGCGCCCACCGAAGCCGAGGTTGAAATGGCCGAACTGCTTACGCGGCTCTTGCCGGGACTGGAGATGGTGCGCCTGGTCTCCTCCGGCACCGAGGCGACGATGAGCGCCATCCGGCTCGCACGCGGCTTCACCGGGCGCGACGCCATCATCAAGTTCGAGGGCTGCTACCACGGCCACGCCGACAGCCTGCTGGTGAAGGCCGGCTCCGGCGCGCTCACCTTCGGCAACCCTTCCTCGGGCGGCGTGCCGGCGGATTTCGCCCGGCACACCCTGGTGCTCGACTACAACGACACGCAGCAGCTCGAGGATACCTTCGCCAAGATGGGCGAGCGGATTGCCGCCGTCATCGTCGAGCCGGTGGTCGGCAACATGAACCTCATCGCGCCGAAGCCCGAATTCCTCCAGGCCATGCGCCGCCTGTGCACGCAGCACGGCGCCGTGCTGATCTTCGACGAGGTGATGACCGGCTTTCGCGTCGGCCTCACCGGCGCGCAGGGCCGCTACGGCATCCGCCCCGACCTCACCACGCTGGGCAAGGTGATCGGCGGCGGCATGCCGGTCGGCGCCTTCGGCGGACGGCGCGACATCATGGAGAAAATCGCCCCGCTCGGGCCGGTGTACCAGGCCGGCACGCTGTCGGGCAGCCCGGTGGCGGTGGCGGCGGGGCTGGCCACGCTGAAGCTCGTTTCGCAGCCGGGTTTCTACGACCGGCTCGCGGCAAAAACGCAGCGCCTGATGGACGGACTGCAGGCGGAGGCGAAGAAGCATGGCGTGACTTTCAGCGCACAAGCGGTCGGCGGCATGTTCGGGCTCTACTTCCGCTCTGCTCAGCCATCCAGCTACGCCGAGGTGATGGAATGCGACAAGGAGGCCTTCAACCGCTTTTTCCATGCCATGCTGGAAAAGGGCGTGTATTTCGCTCCCTCGGCCTTCGAGGCCGGCTTCGTCTCTGCAGCCCATTCCGACACCGACTTCGCCGCCACCTGCGCCGCCGCCGGAGAGGTCTTCTCAGGTTTTAGGTTGAAATGCCGAAACGGGTCGGGATAGGCTTGATTTGCGCCAAGGCGGACACCACCTTGTTTGCATGAGAATCAATGCCATGAAGACCGTACCCGTCCTGCAACTCTCCGAAGTCAACCGCGAGGCCCTGCGGCGGCATTTCCTCGCCCTCGACGCCGAAGATCTGCGGCTGCGCTTCGAGCACGTCATCAGTGAAATCACGCTGATGAAGTACGTCGACGCGATCGACTTCGATCGCGATGCGGTGTTTGGCGTCTTCGACGACAGGCTCGACCTGGCCGGCGTGGCGCATCTCGGCCTGCGCGGCGAAGTCGCCGAGTTCGGCGTCAGCGTCGTTCCCGGCCATCGCGGCGAGGGCATCGGCACGGCACTCTACCGGCGCGCCTACGAGTACTCCCGCAACCACCGCATCTCCACGCTGTTCGTGCACTGTCTGCACGAGAATGCCGCAATGATGCACATCGCCCGCAAGGCCGGCATGGAGATCGTGCTCGATGCCGCCGAGGTGGAGGCGCACCTGCGCGTGCCGCCGGGAGATCCGGTGAGTTATACGGAAGAATTCCTCGACGACCGCGTCGGTCTGTTCGACCTGGCGCTGAAATCGCAATTCCTTGCCGCCCGCACCTTCACCGAAGCCATGGCGAATGCGGCCGAGGCCCTCGCGCATCCTCCCGCCCCGCAGCCTCGCTAGGGCCTGCCCGAGGCGCTTTCCGTTCGGCGCATATTCAGTTCGATGAAGAAGAAAGCCGCCAGCCAGATCAGGGCATCCCAGGCGTCCAGCCACTCGCCCTGCCAGGCCCACACCGGCACCAGCAGGAGCAGGGTCGAATAGAGCACCACGGCGGCAATCAGGAAGGATTCGCGCCGCCGTTCCACCATCATCGGGTAGCGCACCTCGGTCTCGATCAGTGCCACCACGGCCAACCACAGCCAGGCGTTCGCTGCGTCCAGCCATTCCGCCTCGATCAGGTAGACGACCGCCACCGCCAGCACGGTTGCCGCGGCACCAAGGCGCAGGCCATGCAGCAGGCGCCTTCGCGCCGGTGTCGGCCAGGCGCTGTGCGCCGTCTCGATCTCGAACAGCGCGAGCAGGATCCCCCAGGCAATGCTGTCGACGAGCTCGTTGGTCGAGCCGAGCAGCAGGTAAAGCGCCAGGTTCGCCGCCAGCAGCGCATAAACGGCCGTCTTGAAACAGCGGAAGCGGAACCCGGCCGATGCCGGCATGGGGCACAACTCAGTGCGGATGACGACGCTCGCCGTCGTGCGCCACATGATGGGTCTGCGCCGCGGCGTGGTGCGCATGAAGGGCCGGCGCGCGCGCCGGATGGGCGATCCATTGCGGCAGTAGCGAACCCGCCAGCATGCCCAGCGCCGACACGCCCAGACCGATCAGCTGCGGCGGCACCGGACTGTCCTCGCCGATCATTACCTCGATCATCAGCCACGACAGGATGCCGCCGAAGATCGCCGCCAGCGCGCCCTGCGAGGTGGCGCGTTTCCAGAAGATGCCGAAGACCAGCGGCACGAAGGCGCCGGCCAGCGTCACCTTGTAGGCGCTTTCCACCATCTTGAAGATCGACAAGTGCGTGCTGAGCGCAAAAGCCAGCACCACGCTGGCGAAGCAGACGATGGTGACCCGCATCACCCAGAGGAAGCGGTGATCGCCCATCCTCGGAAAGAAGCCCCTGACCACGTTCTCGGCGAAGCTGACGGAGGGGGCGAGCAAGGTGGCGGAGGAGCAACTCATGATCGCCGACAGCACGGCGCCGAAGAACAGCACCTGCGCGACAAGCGGCGTGTGCTGCAGCACCAGGGTCGGCAGGATCAGCTGCGAATCGCCCTCCAGCAGAGCGGCGAACTGCTCGGGATGGATCAGCATCGCCGCATAGGCGATGAACATCGGCACGAAGGTGAAGCAGAAATAGATCGAGGCGCCGGCCACCGAGCCCCACAGCGCGATGCGGGCACTCTTCGCCGAGGTGACACGCTGGAAGACGTCCTGCTGCGGGATCGAGCCGAGCATCATGGTCACCCAGGCGCCGATGAAGGCGAGCCACTTCAGCGGGTCGGCCTCCGGGAAGAAATCGAGCTTGCCGGCCTGGCTGGCATGCGCGATCACCGTGCCGGCGCCGCCCTCGACCTTGCCGCCGGCAATCCAGGCGATGAACAGCAGGCCGCCCATCGAGACGGCCATCTGCACGAAGTCGAGGATGGCGACCGAGAACATGCCGCCGAACGTGGTGTAGGTGACGACGATCGCCGTGCCGATGAACATGCCGGCTTCCTGACTGACCGCGCCGTCGGTGACAACGAAGAAGATCAGGCCGAGCGCCTTGATCTGCGCCGCCACCCAGCCCAGGTAGGAGGCGACGATGCAAACCGTCGTCAGCACCTCGACCGTGCGGTTGTAGCGCATGCGGTAGAAGTCCCCCAGGGTGAGGATGTTGAGGCGGTAGAGATAGCGCGAGAACAGGATGCCGGCGATGACCAGGCACAGCGATGAACCGAACGGGTCGGCGACCACCCCGGTCAGGCCGTCCTTGACGAAAGTGGCCGAGACGCCGAACACCGCCTCCGCGCCGAACCAGGTGGCGAACACCGTGGCCGTCACCACCGGCAGCGGCAGCGAGCGGCCGGCGACGGCAAAATCCTTGGCGCTGTGCACCCGCGTGGCAGCCAGCAGGCCGATACCCACGGAAACCATCAGGTAAAGGATCACGAACCAGAGCAGCATGAAGGCGGTGAAAAGTCAGTCTGCGGAGGACGGCGGATTATAGCGAAAGGAGCTGCACGAAGAGAATGGCGGCGAGCAGCCCGGCGGCCGCCTTCAGCCACAGCGTCTGCCGCCGCTGCTCCGCCTGCAGCCGCATCAGCTCTTCATGCAATTCGTCGAGGGGCTTGCGGTCAAGTGCCTGATGCAGCAGGCGCGGCAGCTGCGGCAGCGTTGCGGCCCAGTGCGGTGCCTCGCGCCTCAGGTTGTTTACCAGGCCTCTCAATCCGACGCGCTCGGCCATCCAGCGCTCGAGGAAGGGCTTGGCGGTGGTCCACAAGTCGAGCTCCGGGTCGAGCTGGCGGCCGAGGCCCTCGATGTTGAGCAGGGTCTTCTGCAGCATGACGAGCTGCGGCTGGATCTCGACGTTGAAGCGCCGTCCGGTCTGGAACAGGCGCAGCAGCGTCCTGCCGAAGGAAATGTCCTTCAGCGGCCGGTCGAACACCGGCTCGCAAACGGCCCGAATGCCCGCCTCGAACTCGTCGAGACGGGTATCGGCCGGCACCCAGCCGGCATCGACATGCGCCTGCGCCACCGCCTTGTAGTCGCGGCGGAAGAAGCCGAGGAAATTCTGCGCCAGGTAATTCTGGTCGGTCTCGGTGAGCGTGCCCATGATGCCGAAGTCGAGGGCGACATACTGCCCGGCGGTCGTGACGAGGATGTTGCCCGGATGCATGTCGGCGTGGAAAAAACCATCGCGGAATACCTGGGTGAAGAAAATCTCGACGCCGGCGCGCGACAGCGCCTTGAGGTCGATGCCGGCGGCACGAAGCTGCTCGATCTGGCCGATCGGCGCGCCCTGCATGCGCTCCATCACCATCACCTGCGCCGAGCACCAGTCCCAGTGCACCTCCGGCACGGCAAGCAATGGCGAGCGCAGGAAGTTGCGCCGCAACTGCGCGCAATTGGCCGCCTCGCGCATCAGGTCCAGTTCGTCTTCGAGATGCTTGGCGAATTCCGCCACCACTTCGCGCGGCTTCAGGCGCCGGCCGTCCGCCCACAGCATCCCGATCAGCCCGGCGCCGGCGTCCAGCAGGGCAACGTCGTGGGAGATGACGCGGCCGATACCCGGGCGCAGGATCTTCACCGCCACCTCGCGCCCGTCGGGCAGCGTGGCGAAATGCACCTGCGCCACCGAAGCGCTCGCCACGGGTTCGGCGGAGAATGCCGCGAACACCTCACCGACCGGCTTGCCGAAGGCGCGCTCCAGCACGCCCACCGCCTGAACCGAGGGAAAGGGCGGCACCCGGTCCTGCAGTTTGGCCAGCTCGTCGGCGAGATCCGTCGGCAGCAGGTCGCGCCGGGTGGACAGCACCTGGCCGAACTTGACGAAGATGGGTCCGAGCGCCTCCAGCGCCAGGCGCAGCCGCACGGCGCGCGGCGCACCGAGATCGCGCCAGAAGAAGACCATGCGCAGCAGACGCGCCAGGCGCTCGGTCCGCGCTTGGTCGAAGACCAGCTGGTCGAGGCCGAAGCGCAGGCCGACGCCGACGATTTTCAGGAGACGAAAAAGGCGCAAGGTATCTGCGTATTCGGGAAAACGCCGATTTTACCCACATTTGGCTCCGGGCCAGCCTCGGAAAAGAGGGCCTCGCGGGTATAATCCGCCCTTTCGCGGACAGAGACATGGCAGCAGACATTCGATCCGAACTGACGGCACTGTTGCGCGCGTCGCTGCAATCGGTGGCGCCCGAGAGTGTCGACGCCGCCATAATGCTGGAGCGCCCGAAGCAGGCCGCGCACGGCGACTTCGCCAGCAACCTCGCCCTGCAGCTGGCCAAGCCGCTCAAGCTCAATCCGCGCGTCATCGCCGGGCGCCTCCTCGCCGAACTGCCGAAGTCGCCACTCGTCGCCAAGACGGAAGTGGCCGGCGCCGGCTTCATCAATTTCACTCTTGCCCCAGCGGCCAAGCTGCAGGCGGTGCACGAGGTGCTGGCGCAGGGCGCCGATTTCGGCCGCGGCGCACCCGGCGGCGGGAAGAAGATCCAGGTCGAATTCGTCTCCGCCAACCCGACCGGCCCGCTGCACGTCGGCCACGGCCGCGGCGCCGCCTACGGTGCCAGCCTCGCCAGCCTGCTCGACTTCGCCGGTTTCAAGGTGACACGCGAGTTCTACGTGAACGACGCCGGTCGCCAGATGGACATCCTGGCGCTGTCAACCTGGCTGCGCTATCTTGAACTGCATGGCTCGGCCATCCCCTTTCCGAAGAACGCCTATCAGGGAGATTACGTACGCGACATGGCGGCGGCCATCCAGCAGGCGCATGGCACGCGCTATCGCCGCGACACGGCCCATGTCCTCGACGGCGCGCCGGACGCCGAGGCCGATGCCGAGGGGCACCTCGACACCCTCATCGCCAACGCCAAGCGCCTGCTCGGCGACGACTACGCCTACGTGCACGGCTTCGCGCTGACCGAACAGCTCGGCGACGCGCGCGAGGACCTCGCCGAATTCGGCGTGCATTTCGACAACTGGTTCTCCGAGCGCTCGCTGTTCGACACCGGCCTGGTGGACAAGGCCGTGGCGATGCTGGAAAGGCACGGCCACATTTACGAGCAGGACGGCGCCAGGTGGTTCCGTTCCACCGCCTTCGGCGACGAAAAAGACCGCGTCGTGCAGCGCGAGAACGGGTTGTACACTTATTTTGCCTCCGACATCGCCTACCACCTCAACAAGTACGAGCGCGGTTTCGAAAAGATCATCGACATCTGGGGTGCCGATCACCACGGCTACATCCCGCGCGTGAAGGGCGCCATCAAGGCGCTCGGCCTCGACGAGAGCCGGCTGGAAGTCGCGCTGGTGCAGTTCGCCGTGCTCTACCGCGGCGGCCAGAAGACTTCGATGAGCACGCGTTCCGGCGAGTTCGTCACCCTGCGCGAACTGCGTGGCGAGGTTGGCAACGACGCCTGCCGCTTCTTCTACGTGCTGAGGAAGTCCGACCAGCACCTCGACTTCGACCTCGACCTGGCCAA